>JBBSOR010000058.1:0-24316 GCA_038259535.1 Propionibacteriales bacterium
GCTGGCTGGATCACTTGTAGCGGTAGACGATCCGACCTCGGGTGAGGTCGTACGGCGAGAGCTCCACCACGACCCGGTCCTCGGGGAGGATCCGGATGTAGTGCTGGCGCATCTTGCCGCTGATGTGAGCGAGCACCTTGTGCCCGTTGGCCAGCTCCACGCGGAACATGGCGTTGGGAAGGGCCTCCGTGATGGTGCCCTCGATCTCGATCACGCCTTCTTTCTTCGGCATGTCCTCCACAATCTGTTGCAGTGCTGTTTGATGATGCGGTTGTCCACCGTTGGCCCGGGAACCGCCCGGCGCCCGCGAGCGGGAGTCCGGTGGACCTCGTGGACGGCTCCTGGGAACCTCTTCCCGGGCACACGCGCCGACCACGTCTGGGACGGGGTCGAACGAGGTCCGGGCAGCCGCGAGGCGCCACGAAACACAGCCCACGTTGGGCCGACGCACCAGTTTAGTCAGGCGCCCTGCGAGAACGCCAATCAGCGAGCCTCCGCGACCGGGTGCGGATGCTCCCTCGGCGTCGTGGACCGGACGGGGTGGCAGCGGGGGTCCCTGCGGGGGTGTCGCCGACCGGCTCCGCGGCCCGTGCGGTGGCCCCGCGCAGGAACGAGCGGAGGCTGATGGCCGCCCGCAGTCGCTCGCGGCGTCGCACCTGCTGCGACATCGTCCGACGCTCGGCGTCGATCGACTCCCAGTAGGTGGTCGCGGCAGCCGACTCGGGAGCGCTCGGGCCGAAGACGAAGCTGTCTGCGCGCCGCGCCAGGGCGCCCGCCTCCCCGGACACGATGCCGAGCGACTGCTCGCGCCGGGTGACCGTGGGTCCCAGCGGCACGACCTGCCCGAGGTCGCGGGCGTGGTCGACGAGCTCGCGCCAGGCGCCCACGAACCGAGCCGACGCGGAGTCGGCACTGCGCCGACGGTGACGGCGCAGGGCCTTGAGGCCCACGACCGCGGCGAGGAGCAGCGCGACCAGCAGGAGCGGTGTGGCGACGTAGGTCAGCACCACCCCCACCCACGACGGGAGTCCGGCGATCAGGCCGTCCTCGTCCGTGTCGGACTTCTTGCGGGTGGCCTTGCGCTCCTTGAGGTCGGCGTCGCTCTGCTCCCCCGCGTCCGACGGCGGCGGGATCGGGTTGGGCGGCGGGATCACGGTGCCGGACATGGGGGTGTTGGTCTCGGGGACCTGGTCGGCCGGAGGCGTGGTGGACATGAAGCTCTCGGTGGGCAACGTGCGCCACGAGCCGTCGGCCGCGCGGAGCTCGACCCAGGCCGAGACGTCCTTGCCGGTGACGCTCCCGCCCTCCGGCACGACCGCACCCAGGACCACGCGTGCCGGGACGCCGATCTCGTTGGCGATCAAGGCCATCGTCGCGGCGTACTGCTCGTCGTTGCCCACGATCTGCGGCGCGTTGACGAACTCGTCGGAGAGGCGCCACACGCTGTGACCGCCGACGTAGATGCGCTCCGTGCGACCGATGCCGTCGGAGTACCTGCCCTCGGACCGGAGGTGCTCCGCTGCCGCGAGCACACGGGCCATCGGGTCGCTGCCGGCGGACTCGGTCCACTTCTCGGTCGGGCCCTGGATGAAGGCCGCGCCCGGGGGGAGCGTCGTGCCCTCGGCCGCGGCCACCGTCTCGGGGGTGAGCTCGTCGTCCGGCTCCACCGCGGTGAAGGAGTAGCGGTCACCGCGCTGCAGGCCCGTGGGAACCACTGCGGTCGACGTCGCGAGGTTGTAGCGGAACACCTCCGCCTTGGCACGCGGGTCACCGGTCTCGAAGCTCATCGACCGCAGCGCCCCGACCGTGGGCAGCCAGACGCCCTTCCACCCCTCGGCCAGGGTGATCGTGACGTCGACCTGCGTGCCCCGGACCGGGTTGTCGATCGTGGACGACACGCGCTGGAAGGAGTCGTCGGCGGGGCCGGGGAGCGCATTGTCGGTGGCACCCCAGACCATGCCGTCGTAGCGGTCCATCGTGGCGAAACGGACGCGGGTGCCCGCGTCGACGCCCTGGATGTCGAGCAGCGTCTTGTCGTAGACGTTGCTCGGGTCGTCGCGGCCCTTGAGGTCGGTGTAGGTGCGGAAGCCCGCGAGCGGGGAGGGGTAGCGGCCGATGTCGAACGGCGGCTCCACCCAGTTGCGGGCCACGGCCCGTTCGCCGCCGCCGCCGATCAACGAGCTGGCCGGGAAGGCCACCCCCGCCGCGAGGGCCAGCATCACGACGGCGCCGGCTCCCCGGACGTAGGACGTGCTGCCGCCCTGGACCGAGGCACTGGCACGGCGGGCCCGGATCGCGAGCCAGGCCAGGGCGAGACCGGCGAAGACCGAACCCTGCAGCAGGAGCGACTGCGGGTGGCGCACTCCGAGCAGGATGGCCCCGGAGAGGACCGCCGTCAGCCCGAGGACGGGGAGCACGGCCGCCAGCCAGGCACGGCGTACGGGCAGGTGCGCCAGCCCGAGGCCGACGAGCCCGGCGAGCATGCCCGCGAGCCACGGCAGCACCAGCAAGGGACCGTCGCCGTCGATCGGCGGGAGCGTGGTGAGCAGGTCCTTCCAGCCGAAGATCGCCTGGTCGGCCACCCGGGCGAGCGTCGAGCTGCCGGGCAGCACCGAGGTGTTCCCCAGCGAGCGAAGGCAGAGCGGGCCGCCGAGCAGGAAGAACAGGACGAGGCAGATGACGACGGCCGAGATGATCGGCCACCCGGCGGCGCGGGTCAGGTGCGTGACGACCACGGCGATCACCGCGCCGAGCAGGCCGACCGCCAGATAGTCCGATCCGGTGAACGAGGTGCCGAAGGCGCTCAGCACGAGGCCGGCCAGCACCAGGGTGAAGCCCATGTCGATCCACGAGTGTCGGTCGGGCAGGAGGGCGTGCGAGCGGACCCGGGTGCGGGTGCCCGTCGCGGACGTGGTCGCCTGCCTCACGTGACGCTCCAGCGGAGCAGACCGCCGAGGTCGTCCTTGGCGGCCAGGTGCAGGACGGTCAGGCCGCCGGTCTCGGTGACCCGGCTGCTCCCCTCCGGGTCGACGACGATGCCGTAGCGCCGGACCTCGGGCGCGAAGGCGGCCGCGGAGCGCAGGATGTCGGTGAACTCGCTCCGGTTGCCGCCGACGAAGAAGGCGAGGCTGGTGTCGGGGGCCAACGTGGTGGCCTGGCGCCCGGACTCGATGAGCCCGCGCATGCCGAAGCCCGCGCGGCACACCGCGTCGAGGGCCAGGTAGCCGTCCGAGCCCGTGGAGGCGTGGGAGCCGCACACGAAGGAGACGTCGAACTCGTCGAGCACGGCCCGCACGGCGATCGACGCGGCGACGGTCATCGCGGTCTCGAAGTCCTCCGGGTCGCCCCAGGCCGAGAGCCGGTCGTCGACCACGATCGTGGCGTGGCTGCGCCGGGTGTCGAGGTATTGACGCACCAGCAGCGCCGACTCTCCGCTGGACGCCATCACCTTGGCCGAGGAACGCCAGTGGATGTGGCGCAGGTCGTCACCCGGGACGTACTCGCGCAGCGCGTGGAAGGCCAGGTCGCTCTGGCTGACGGCGTCGGTGGAGACACCCTCGAGGTCGCGCATCAGGCCGGCGCCGAGCGACTCCATCGCGACCAGGTGCGGACGGACCAGCACCTCGCGCACCGGCGTCCAGACGACGTCGCGCGAGAAGATGCCGACCGGGTCGCCGCGTCGGGTCATCGCCGGGCCGACCGAGATCACACCGCGGCGCTCGGTGCGGATCGTGAAGGACTCCTCGTGCGTGGCGCCGGGCGCCAGCGAGCTGATGCCGTAGCGGTGGATGGCCGAGCCCACCGGCACCTCGAGGGTGGTCGGGACCAGGCGCGAGGACGCCCGGTTGACGACGACCACGCCGGCGGCCACGGACTCCCCCGCAGCGACCCGCTCGGGCTGCAGACGGAGGTCCACCGCGACCGCCGTGCGGCCCAGCAGGAACGGGACCGCGAGGGCGAGCAACGCCAGGCACGCCGTGCCCAGGACGGCCAGCTCACGCCACGACGTGAACGAGGCGACGACGAGAGCGCCGAGGCCGAGCATGAGGACCAACCAGCCGATGGGCTTGATGACCTCGAGCGCGTCGTTCAGCCGCCCCCTGAATCCGTGTCGGCTCATCGGACGCGTCAGGCTCCCACGCGGTCGGTCGGCGGTGCCACCGAGTCGAGCAGGCGGGAGATCACCGTCTGCACGTCTACCCCGCTGAACTGCGCCTCGGCGTCGAGCAGCAGGCGGTGCGAGAGCACCGGCTCGGCGAGGTCCTTGACGTCGTCGGGGACCACGTGGTCGCGTCCGTCGGCGGCAGCCCAGGTCTTGGCCACCCGGACGAGGGCCAGGCAGCCGCGCGGGGACAGGCCGAGCTTGACGTGCGGCTGGCGCCGGGACTCCTCGGCGAGCTCGGCGACGTAGCCGATCACGGCGGGGTCGACGTAGACCTGGTCGGCCAGGCCGCTCATCTGGGCAATGGTGGCGGCCGTGATCACCGGGGTGACCAGGGCGGCGCGGTCACGGACTGCTGCGTTGTTGAGCAGCTCGACGGTGGCCTGGCGGTCCGGGTAGCCGACCGAGGTCTTCATCAGGAAGCGGTCGAGCTGTGCCTCGGGCAGGCGGTAGGTGCCGGCCTGCTCGATGGGTTTCTGCGTCGCGATGACGTGGAACGGCCGGCCGCCCGGGTGCGCGACGCCGTCGACGGTGATGCGGCCCTCCTCCATGACCTCCAGCAGGGCGGACTGGGTCTTCGGCGAGGCACGGTTGATCTCGTCGGCCAGCACGATCGTGTGGAAGATCGGACCCGGGTGGAACTCGAAGGTGCCCTTGTGCTGGTCGTAGACCGTGACGCCGGTGACGTCCGAGGGCAGCAGGTCCGGGGTGAACTGGATGCGGGCGTGGCTGCCCTGCACGGTGTTGGCCAGCGCCCGCGCCAGCATCGTCTTGCCGGTGCCGGGAAAGTCCTCGAGGAGCACGTGGCCCTCGGAGAGCAGGCATGTCAACGCCAGCCGTACGACGTGGCGCTTGCCGAGGACGGCCTTCTCCATGTTGTCGGTGAGCTGGTCGAAGGTGGTCTGGAACCACTCGGCCTGTTCGTGGCTGATCGTCACGGTCGTCCTTCTCTCATCGTGTCCTCATCGTGCTCACCATTGCCCTGGCTCCGCCAGGAAGTCGCTGTCGCTGTTGAGCGCGCGGTCCCAGCGGCACAACGCGGTGGTCGTCCCTCCGCGGAAGTAGATCGGGACGGTCTGGTCCGTCTCGGAGTACCACCACCCCCAGCTGCGCTCGTTGGAGTTCCACCACCCGTCACGGGTGTTGTCGACCGTGCAGCCGACCCGGTCACCGGTTCGGATGCCGCTGACGATGAAGCGGACCCGGGCGCACCCGGCCTCCGCACACACCGGCTGACCGCCGTTCTGCTGGCAGTCGGGAAGGGCCGAGCCGTCCTCGTCACTGCAGGAATCGCCCTTCACGATCCGCACGGTCGGCGGAGGAGGCGGGCCGCTCACATCGTTGCGGCCCGTCGACGACGTGCCCCGGTTGGCCGGCGAGGAGTCCTGGAGCCTCACGTCGATCCGAACGCTGCGGTCGAAGTCGGCGGCCTCGGTGGTGAAGGGCTGGCTGAAGCTGCCCACGTTGGACAGGTTGACGATCTGCTCGGCCCCGCCGTCGATCCTGATCGCCAGCTGAGCGGCGTCGCCGTTGCTGGAGCCGGTGATCGTCCACGTCAGGGTCTTGCCGTTGACCGACGCGGGCGCGATGCCATTGAGCATGTTGTCGAGCCGTCCGTAGGTCTGCACGTTCTGCAGCCCGCTGAGCGTGCAACCGGCGGGGGCCTTCTCGTTGCACACCCGCAGCTGGACCGAGGAGGCCTGCTCGTTGCTGGCGGTCGGGATGCGCGTGGTGTTGGTGCCGGTCTGCTGGGCGAAGCTCTTCACGACCGTGCCTCCGACCAGGACCTCCACCCGGCTGGTCTCACCGCGCGAGTCAGGAACCGTGTAGCGGACCTCGGCCTCCTGACTGTTGCCGGTGGGGTAGACCGAGAAGGCACCCCAAGCGGCGGGCCTGCCGACCGCCTCGATGGCGGTGCCCTCGCTCTGCTGGGATCGGTTGGACACGTTGGCTGCCACGACCCGGTAGGTGTAGGTGAGGCCGTCGTAGGGCACGCCGCTGTGAGTGCAGGTCAGTGAGGCCAGCTTCTGGCAACCCGGCACGGCACCGCTCGCCGTCCCGTTGGTGTAGCTGACCGTGTAGGTCGTCGGACCGGGGCCTTCGGCAAGCACGGGCTGCCAGGCGATGCGCAGGTTGGTCTGGTTGGCACCCGCCTCGAGGTCCGTCACGGCCGGTGCCGCCGGCGGCAACGGCGTGCCGAGGGGCTGCATCTCGGACGAGGACCGAGGCAACGAGTAGTCGACCCGGTTGCGCGCCTTGATCGTGAAGATGTACTTCGTGTTGTTGTTCAGCCCGGAGGCGTTGTAGCGGGTGGTCTCGCCCGAGACCGTGACCGCGGGGTTGCCGCCCCAGCTGACCGAGTAGTCGAGGATCTTCGAGGTGTTGGTCGGCGGCTTGTCCCAGGCGATGGTGATCGTGCCGTCCCCGCGGTCCACCATCCGGATGTTCTGCACCCGCCCGGGCTTGGTGTCGGCCTGGGCAGACCGGGACAGCGCACTGAACTCGCTCGCCCCGACGCGGTTCACCGCCTGCACCCGGAAGCTGTAGCGACCACCGGTCTTGAGGTCGCGGAAGACGCACTCGTTGGTGTCGCAGCGCTGCGGGGTGCCGGTCTTCTCCTCCTTGACCACGTAGTAGAGGATCGGCGCCCCGCCGTCGTCCGCCGGCGGCTTCCACGACATCGTGATCGTGCCCACCTGGTCGGAGAGCGGGTAGGGCCTGGGCTCTCCCGGGGCGGCAGGGGTGCCGACCACCTGGAACTGGATCCGTCCCTCCGCGCGACGCGACGCGGGCGGGTCGGAGGAATCGATGTCACTGACGACGAGACGGAAGCCTGCCTGCACCCCGCGCGTGTCCTTGGCCGCGGTGAGGGTGAGACGGCTGCCGTCCACGGTGGCGCGGACGCCGGGGTTGCCGGTGTTCTCGACCGCGACGATGGTGGGCGAGGGATCGGCGACACCGGCTCGCAGGTAGGAGCTGATGTCGTAGGTGCGACTCTGGCCCGCCTCCATGGTCTCGACCTTGATCGGCAGGAGCGTCGGCGCCGGGGCCTGGGAGAGCCGGAGGCGGACCTCCTGGGTGTTGCTGTCGCCGGCTCGCACGGTCAGCACGGCCTCACCACCCTGGGTGGCGGTGTCCGCCGCGGTGATCGCCACGACGGAACCCTGGGGGCTCCCGACGTCGAGGCCGTCGACGCCCTGGCTCCACTCAGCGCCGTAGGTCAGTCCCGCCGCGTCACGGGGGTCGAGGGTGAACACCTTGCAGAAGGTGGCGATGTCGAGGTCGAAGCGCTGCCCGGCCGAGATCGGGACGACGGTCGAGGGACATTCCAGCGTGGGGGCGTCGTCGCCCACCTGGACCGGGATGGAGAGCAGGACGGTGGCCCCGTCCTCGGTGGTGGACGTGTCCTCGTTGCCGCTCGCGCCGGTCGCGGTCGTGACCTCGACGAGGAGCGCTCCCGGGCCGCGGAATCCCGCCGCTGCGCCCAGCGAGAAGCGGTTGTCGGTGTCGGGTCCGACCGAGAGCGCGGAGGGCGAGGCGGAGTAGGAGCGGCGTCCTGAGGCCAGGCGTACGTCGGCGCCGTCGGGGGCCGCGACGTAGTCGGCGAACGTGCCGGTCACGCTGGCGCCGGGGTCGAGCTCGATGAGGGCGTCGGGCAGCACGTAGGGCAACCCGTTCCCGGTGGGCGGGATGTAGACCGAGGCGGCGGCCACGGCACCACCGGCGTCGCGCACCTCGAACGGAAGCACCTTGGGGGCAGGTCCGCGGTCGGCGCGGACCTGCGTGTCGTCGACCACGGTCGCCGAGGGGTCTCCGCTGACGTCCGCGACCCGCAGGTCCGCAGCCCGTCCGTCGGGGTCGTAGGCACCCTCGAGGACGTCCACGACCACGCTGCCGCTGTCGTCGGCCCGACCGAAGGCGTCGAAGACGACCGGCGGGTTGTTGTAGTCCTCCGCGGTCTCCAGCGTCAGGGTCGCGCGCGAGTCGCTCAGGCCGTTGGTGACGCGGTAGACGATGACGACCGGCGGGTCGTCGAGGGTGTCCGGCGCCGGCACCCGCACCAGGTTGGTGTGCGGGTCCAGGCGCGCGCCGGCCGGCGGGTCGAGCAGCGTGACCTCCACCGCGTCGCCGGCAGCGACGAAGTCGTTGGCGAGCGGGTCGAAGATCGCTGTGCGACCCGGCTCGACGGTCAGCCGGTCCTCCACCGCCAGGGGCGGTTGCGGCTGGCCGGGCTCGACCACGGCCACGCGCACCGTGCCGGTCGCGAACGCCCCTCGGGAGTCGACCACGGAGTAGGTGAACTCGTCGGTGCCGATCGTGCGCGGGTAGGCCTGGTACTCGAGGACGTTGCCACCGTAGGACTCGATCCGCCCCAGCCGCGGGGCGGAGGTGATGCCGGTGATGGTGACCGGGTCGCCGTTGCGGTCCACTCCGACGCCGGGGAGCCGGACCTTGACCGTGTCGGCAGACACGACCCGGGCCTCGAGCGTCGGGGGCTCGGGCGCGTCGTTGGGATCGTCGGCGGGCACCACCGTCACCCGCAGCAGCCCGTTGGCCCGCTCGCCGTCGAGGTTCTGCGCCACGTAGGTGATGTCGAAGGTGTCGCGTTGCTCGATGAGCTCGGGTGCGACGTAGCGCACCAGGCGTCCCGACACGAAGGCCTTGCCGACGTCGCCGGTGACATCGATCGGGGCCACGACCTCGAGCTGGCCCGGCGTCTCGCTGTCGACGAGGTCGGCGGCGAGGGTCAGCCGGTCACCCGCCGGCGAGACGTCGTTGTCCAGCACCGGGGCGGACACCGCCGCGCCGGCGCGCACCACGACCCGGTCGACGACGGTGATGGGCGTGTTGTCGGCGGGTGCCGGCCTCTGGGTGACGACGACCTCGCCCCGCACCCCGGAGTTGGGGCCGTTGCTGATCGTGTAGGCGATGGTCTGCGTGCTGGGCGCCAGGTCGGGCCCCACCGACGAGATGCGCAGCCAGCGACCGTCGATGATCGCGACGTCGAGCTGGCCGTCGCGGGAGGCGATCGCACGCTGCACGACGAGGAGCCGGCCGGCCGGGTCCAGGTCGTTGGCGAGGACGTCGACGATCCCCGGCGCCTGGCCGTAGACCGTGAGGGTGTCGGGCATCGCGATCGGGGCGGCGGCGCGCTTGGGGCGCGGCTTTACGTCCACCCGGATGGTGCCCTGGTCGAGCGGGGCGTTGCCGTAGCCGGCGTCGTAGGTGAGGAAGTAGGTGCCGGGACGGTCTCCGACGAAGGTCAGCTGGCCCGAGTCCAGGTCGGACACGACCTTGACCCCCGGCTGCTGGGGCACCTTGCCGCCGAGGGCGAGCTCGGCGTTGGGGGTGTCGGGGTCCGAGCCGGGCAGGTCGTTGAGCAGCGGGCGGATCTTGATCGGCTGGCCGACCTCGCCGCGCACGACGTCCGGCTGGGCGCTCGGCGCGAATGCGCGCTGGTCCTTGGGCGCCTGCACCTGGAAGTTCATCGACTTCCTGACCGGGGCCGAACGGCCGTCGGTCACGGCGAACTCGACCCGGACGAGCTGCTGGCCGTCGTCCTGCACGACCGGTGCGGTGAAGCGGATCCGGCCGTCTGCCGTCGTCCGGGCCGCGGCGCCCGACTCGTCGCCGCCCACGGCCTGCGCCGAGTCGAGGAGCAGGGTGTCGCCGTCGCTGTCGTCGCGCCAGTCGGCGAGCACGGGGACGGCGAGCGCTCCACCGTGGGGCACCGTGTAGGTGGGCTTGGTGTAGCCCTCGCGCAGCTCGGGCGGCTCGTTGTCCTGGCCCGCGCGCACGTCGACACTGACCGCGGCGTGGGCCGCGAGCCCGTCGCGACCGTCGTCGACGAAGTAGTCGAAGGTCGCGGGGCGGGCCTTGTCGGGCATCTGGATGACCAGCGTCTGCCCGTCGGGGCTGATCTCGACGCGCGCACCGCCCGTCGGCTGGTCGACGTCGACGATGCTGAGCAGCCGGCCCTGCGGGGCCGAGTCGTTGTCGAGGGGGTGCAGCACCGTGGTCCGGCCCGCCCGGACTCCGTAGGAGTCGGGCTTGGCCTGCGGGGGGCGTCGGTCGGCGTCGGTCTGGTTCTCGTTCTCGTTCTCGTCGTCGGTGTCCTTCTTCTTCGACGTGAACGACTCCCAGTTGTCGATCTTGATCGGCTTGTCCTGCTCGACGTCCCAGACGGTGCCGCTGTTGGCGTCGTTGAGGACGATCTCGCCGCGGTTGACCCGGAAGGCCAGGCTGGTGGCGTCGCCACTGAGGCCTCTCTCCCTGACCTCGTCGGAGCCGCACTGGACGGCCAGGGCGCCGAGTCCGCCCGACCAGGCTCCGAAGACGCAGGGGCCGAGGCGCACCGGCGGGATCGGGATGCCCGAGCTGGAGGACACGGTGGTGACGTCGCCGGAGTCGAGGTCGATGCTCAGGAGTGCCTCGGGGGTCGCGACCAGCACCGCGTCGTAGGCCGGACCTGCCTGCTGGAGCACGCTGCCCCGGGGCACCTCGGCACCCGCCCCGTCGAGGACGCGGAGCACGCCCGTCCCGGCGTCGAGGGTGACGATGCGATCGCCGACCGCAGTGACGTCGGAGACCTGTCCGGCATCGCCGGGGAGGTCCGTCGTCACGGGCTCGGCGAAAGCCTCGCCCTGGGGGGCGAGCCGGGTCACGGTGCCGCCGTCGGTCGAGGTCACGACGATCGTGCCGTCCTGGCTGACGGCGAGGCTTGCGCCCGCGCCGGCCTCGGCGAGCGGCTCGGACTGCCGGTCGACGGCGCTCATGACGGGCTTGCCGAGCGCGGCGTCGTAGCGCACGGCCCAGACCTCGCCGGTCTCAGCGTCGGCACTGGCCAGCGTGCCGCCGTCCATCCGGACGTCGCCGGCCGCGGGGAGGGCCGCCGAGCCGCCGTCCTGCGACTCGAGGCGGCTGGTCTCGATGGACTGGCCCCGACTGGCGTTGAGGTTGAGGGTGACGACGGCCGCGCCGTCCTGCACGACGTCGAGCCGCGTCTTGCCGTCCTGGCTGGGCACCACACCGTCGAGTTGGTTGATCGGCTTGTTGAGGCGACCGGACCAGCCCTTCTTGCCGTTGACGACCCAGACACCGCCGTCGTTGAGCTCGGCCTCGTGGGACTTGTAGCCGCTCGCGGTGATCGCGTAGGTCACCACGGCAGCGGCGGCGATCGTCAGCGCCACACCCGAGGCGATGCCCGCCTGGTGTCGCCGCACGAAGGTCGCACGTGCCACGCCGCTCCCCCTTGGCCCCACGCATGACGTGCGCCCACCGCAGTCACCCAGAGGGAGAGTATGTATCACTCCGGGTTCCGACAAGTCGGGGTCGCGACAACTCGCGCCCGCGTGCGCGCTGTAGGTGTGATGGGTGATGATGGCCGCGTGGGCGCGTACGAGGGGAGCCGACAGTGATCGTGGAAGCGAGGTACACCAGTGGGGCTGGTGTCCTTCTCGGCAGTGGCCCCCACTGGGTGCTGCTCACCGATCCGAGCGATGAGCAGGTCGTCCAGGAGATCTGGGACGTGCTGGCCATGACGGCACCGTCGGGCTCCACGGTCGTCGAACGCGTGCTGGCCGTCGTGGAGAAGGCCTTCGACGGCGACCCGCCGGCTCTGGCCATGGTCGACTTCACCTCCGGGGCGTCCACCACGCTCTCGCGCGGCGCCGGTCACGTACGCCTCGCGGGCCCGGGACGGGTGCTCAGCCTCGACGGAGGCGTCGATCCCGACGCGCTCACCCCCTCGCGCCGCCTCGTCGGGGGCGTGGTGGGTGCCGACCGCGTCGAGCTCAAGCCCCTCTCCGCCAGGATCGCCCCGCCACCGGGGCTCGAGGAACCCGCCCCGACGCCGTCGTCGGCAGCCATGATCGACGGCATCCCGGCTGCCATCCTCGCCGCGAAAGGGCCCGACGGGCCTCCCCCGCGCACCCGCGTACGACGTCCGGTGGAGGACACCGGATCGCTGATCGACACCTCCGAGCCCGACCCGACGCTCGCGCACCGGATCGAGGAGGGCACGCACACGACCATCCGGCCGGCGCCCGCGCCGCGCGAGGCCCTCCGCTCCGAGACCGGTTCCCGGGTCCTCGACGACCACGACGGC
Organism: Propionibacteriales bacterium; assembly: GCA_038259535.1. Classification (GTDB taxonomy): domain Bacteria; phylum Actinomycetota; class Actinomycetes; order Propionibacteriales; family Nocardioidaceae; genus Nocardioides. The sequence continues at coordinate 12,270 of JBBSOR010000058.1, forward strand.
TCGACCACCTCCCGGCCGGCCCACCTCGCGCACACCACCACACCGACGGTCCTTGCGGTCAGCTGCCCCCTCGGGCACCTCACACCGACGATCGCGCCGCAGTGCCGCGTCTGCCACCAGCGGGTGGCGCCCCAGGAGCCGCGACGGGTCGACCGGCCCTCCCTGGGCGGGCTGCGCCTGCCGACCGGGGAGGTGGTGCCGCTCGACCGAGGGGTGATCCTGGGCCGCAAGCCCGCCCCGTCCCCGGGCAGCTCCGACTGGCCGCACCTGGTGCACCTGCCCGCCGACCACTCCTTCGTCTCCCGCCGGCACCTCCAGATCGAGCTCGACGGCTGGGACGTGGTGGCCCGCGACCTCGACAGCCGGGGAGGCACCACCCTGGCCGTGCCCGGACGCGACCCGCAGCGGATGCGGCCCGGGGACGCCTACGTCCTCGAGCCGGGCACGGTCCTCGACCTGGCGCAGGTCTACGCCGTGCGCTTCGAGACGGGAGCAGCTGCCCGGTGAGCGCCCCGGTCATCCCCGGGTTCGCGTTCATCGAGCACCTGGGCAGCGGCGGCTTCGCCGACGTCTTCCTGTACGAGCAGCAGTGGCCCCGCCAGCGGGTGGCGGTCAAGGTCGTGCGACCCGACGTGCCGCTGACCGACCGCGAGAAGCACCTCTTCACCGCCGAGGCCAACTCGATGGCTCGGCTGGCCGACCACCCCTACATCGTCTCGGTGATCACGGCCGGGGTGACCGCGGAGGGCGGACGCCCGTTCCTGGTGATGCGCTACTGCCCGCCGCCTGACCTCGGGGTGCGGGTGCGCTCCAACCCGATGGCCCCCGTCGACGCGGTCGCGACCGGCATCAAGCTGGCCAGCGCCATCGAGACCGCCCACCGGTCGGGGATCCTGCACCGCGACATCAAGCCGAGCAACGTGCTCGTCACCGCCTACCACGAGCCCGCGCTGACCGACTTCGGCATCGCTGGGCACATGTCGGAGGTCGAGGGCGACAACGACGTCCGGATCTCCTACCCCTGGTCCCCGCCCGAGCTCCTCGACGGCCGGTCGAACGGCTCGGTGGCCTCCGACGTCTACTCCCTCGGCGCCACCATCTGGCACCTGCTGGTGGGGCGCTCGCCCTTCTCCATCCCCTCGGGCGACAACTCCACGCGGGCCATCAGCGCACGCATCCTGCACGCGTCTCCCCCGGCCACCCAGCGTCCCGACGTGCCTCCCGCCCTCGACCGGCTGCTCCAGCAGTGCCTCGCCAAACGGCCCGAGCACCGCCCCGGCAGCGCCCTCGAGCTCGCCCGCGCGCTCCAGCGGATCGAGGCGGCGGCCGGCTGGGCGCGCACCTCGGTGGCGGTGGAGGGCGACCGGCCGGATGCCTCCGTCGCGGTGCCGGAGGCCGCAGGGCCCTCCGAGGCCGCCGAGGGCGCCACCGCGATGAAGCCGGTGACGGTCATCTCGGCGAGCGGTCCCCGCCGCTTCGCCGCGCCGGAATACTCGCCCGGCACGGGCTCCGGCGACGACGGCGGCGGCCCCGGCCTGGTCTGGGCCGGGATCGGCGCCGTGGTGGTGGCCCTGCTGGTGGGGTTCCTCGTCCTCGGCGGCGGGGGGCGCGGGGAGGATCCGGGAGTCGTCGTCCCGACCGAGTCGCAGACCCCGGACGACGTGGTCCCCGACGTGCTGACCGAGGCGCCGACCCTCACCGGGCGTCGTACGGCGCGCGGGGTGCTGTTCGAGTGGAACCCCCCGGTCCGGGTCGAGCCGGGTGACTCCTTCAGCTATCACCGCGACGACACCGACGACTACGGCAGCACCACCCGGCGGCAGCTCCTCGTCCGGACCGAGTCCCCCATCTGCCTGGACCTGCGCATGACCCGCGGGGCCGACAGCTCGCCGAGCGCCACGCAGTGCGTGTCCTGATCGCGGTCGGCGCGCCCTTCCTCACCGCAGCATCCACCGTCACGAACCGGTGAGGTCCCTCAGCCGTCCTCCCAGTCGCGACGAGGGCCCGTGGCGGCGTCCTGCTCCTGCGACGACATCCGGCTCGAGGCCCACAGCGAGAGCACCGCGGTGACCGCCAAGATGGCCAGGATGACCACCAACGACAGCCAGATCGGGATCTCGGGGGCCCAGGTGAGGGGCTCGCCGCCGTTGATGAACGGCAGCTCGTTCTCGTGCATCGCGTGGAGGATGAGCTTCACGCCGATGAAGGCCAGCAGGACTGCCAGACCGTAGGAGAGGTAGATCAGGCGCTGGAGCAGGCCGCCGATCAGGAAGTAGAGCTGGCGCAGGCCCATCAGCGCGAAGATGTTGGCCGTCAGCACCAGGTAGGGCTCCTTGGTGATGCCGAAGATCGCCGGGATCGAGTCGAGCGCGAAGAGCAGGTCGGTCGTGCCGAGGGTGATGATCACGATGAACATCGGCGTGATCATCCGCTGCGCACCCTCCTTGGTGATCAGCGCACGGCCGTGCCACTGCGACGTGGCCGGGAAGCGGCGCTCGACGAACGCGACGAGGCGGTTCTCCTCGAACTCGTCGTCCTCGTCCTCGACGCCCTCCTTGGCGAGCTTGACGGCGGTGTAGATCAGGAACAGGCCGAAGAGGTAGAAGACCCAGCTGAAGTTGTTGATCGCGGTGGCGCCGACGGCGATGAAGACCGCCCGCATGACGAGCGCCATCACGATGCCGATCATGAGGGCGTACTGCTGCAGCTCCCGCGGGACGGCGAACTTGGCCATGATGATGATGAAGATGAAGAGGTTGTCGATGGAGAGTGAGTACTCCACCAACCAACCGGAGTAGAACTCCAGCGCCGGCGTGCCGCCGGCGACGTACCAGACGCCGAGGCCGAAGATCAGCGCCAGGCCCACATAGATCGAGAGGTAGCTCGCGCACTCCTTCATGCTCGGCTCGTGCGGTCGACGGCCCACGACTGCGAGGTCGAAGGTGAAGACGGCGACGGTCACCACGGCAGTGGCGATCCAGACCCAGGTGGGGACGTCCACGGTGATGCTCCTTGGGGGAATGAGGGGGAAGTTCGGCGTCTGCTCGCGGCTGCGGCGCCGGCGGTCTCGTCCGGGCGAAGCGCCCGCGTCAGCGTCCGCCGAACGGGACGCCCAGCTCGGCGAGCCGGGCCTTCCCGCCGTCGACGGCGGTGAGCACCCACGCGCCCTGTGGGGTGAGGGTGAAGGTGTGCTCGAAGTGGGCCGCCATCGAACCGTCGACCGTGGCCACCGTCCACTCGTCCTCGAGCAGGTCGGTGTGCTTGCTGCCCAGCGTCACCATGGGCTCCACGGCCAGGGCAAGACCCTCGACGAGGGCCGGACCGCGGCCGCGGCGGCCGTAGTTGGGCACGCTGGGAGCCATGTGCATCTCGGTCCCGATGCCGTGGCCGGTGTAGTCCTCGAGGATCCCGTAGCGACCCTGCGCGTGGACGTAGGTCTCGATCGCGTGGCTGATGTCGGTGACCCGCCCACCCAGCCGGGCCGCCGCCATCCCACGCCACAGCGACTCCTCGGTGACGCGCAGCAGCTCTCGCACGTCGGCGGCGACCTCGCCGATCGGCACGGTCAGCGCAGCGTCGCCGTGCCACCCCTCGACGATCGCCCCACAGTCGATGGAGATCACGTCACCCTCCGCGAGCGTGCGCGGGCCGGGGATGCCGTGCACGACCTCGTCGTTGACCGAGGCGCAGATCGTGGCCGGGAACGGCGGCACGCCGTAGCCGAGGAACGACGGCACCCCACCGTGGTCGCGGATGTTGGTCTCGGCAAGGGTGTCGAGGTCCTGCGTGCTCACACCGGGTCGCGCGGCCGCACGCAACAGCTCGAGGGTCTCACCCACGAGCCGGCCGGCCACGCGCATCAGGTCGATCTGCTCGGCGGTCTTGATCTCGAGCCCGCGGTCGCGGAAACCCACGGCGGGGCTCAGCTCTGCGGGATGACGTCGAGCGCGGCGAAGATGCGGGCCGTCACGTCGTCGACCTCGCCCATCCCGCCGACCTCGACGAGGATGCCGCGTTCGCGGTAGACCTCGATGAGCGGCTCGGTCTGCTCGCCGTAGATCTCCTGCCGGCGGCGGATGACGTCCTCGGTGTCGTCGGCGCGGCCGTCGGTCTGCGCGCGCTGCAGCAGCCGCTGGACGAGCTCCTCGGGGTCGACCGTGAGCACGACCACGGCGTCGAGCCGGTGACCGGTGAACTCGATCATCCCGTCGAGCTCGGTGACCTGGGCCAGGGTGCGCGGGTAGCCGTCGAGCAGGAAACCGGGCGTGGCGTCGTCCTCGTCGATGCGGTTGCGCACCATGAGGTTGGTGACCTCGTCCGGGACGTACTCGCCGGCGTCCATGTAGCGCTTGGCCTCGACACCCAGCGGGGTGCCCTGCGTGACGTTGGCGCGGAAGATGTCGCCGGTGGAGATCGCCGGGACCCCGAAGTGGTCAGCCACGAAGCGGGCCTGAGTGCCCTTGCCCGCACCCGGCGGGCCCATGAGGATGAGTCTCATCTACTTGAGGAATCCTTCGTAGTTTCGCTGCTGGAGCTGGCTCTCGATCTGCTTCACCGTGTCGAGCGCGACACCCACCATGATGAGGATCGACGTGCCGCCGAACGGGAAGTTCTGGCTGGCCTGGATCATCGCGAACGCGATGAGTGGCACCAAGGCGATCAGGCCGAGGTAGAGAGCTCCAGGGAACGTGATGCGGGACAGGACGTAGGACAGGTAGTCCTCGGTCGGCTTGCCCGCCCGGATCCCGGGGATGAAGCCGCCGTACTTCTTCATGTTGTCCGCCACCTCGACAGGGTTGAAGGTGATGGAGACGTAGAAGTAGGTGAAGAAGATGATCAGCAGGAAGTACGACAGCATGTAGAGCGGGTGGTCACCACCGACGAGGTAGGTGCCGATGAAGTCCAGCACCGGGTTGGTGCTCTCCGGGTTGAACTGCACCGCCATCGCCGGGAGGTAGAGCAGCGACGAGGCGAAGATGACCGGGATGATGCCGGCCTGGTTGACCTTGAGCGGGATGTAGGTCGAGTTGCCGCCGAACATCTTGCGGCCGACCATCCGACGGGCGTACTGCACCGGGATGCGGCGCTGCGCCTGCTCGATGAAGATGACGGCGGCGACCAGGACCAGGCCGATGACCATCACGATGCTGAAGACGACCCAGCCCTTGGAGGTCTGGACGCTCCACAGCGACGCCGGGAAGGTGGCGACGACCTGGGTGAAGATGAGGATCGACATGCCGTTGCCGATGCCGCGGTCGGTGATGAGCTCGCCGAGCCACATGATGACCGCCGTGCCGGCGGTCATGGTGATGACCATGACGAGGAACGTCGCGGTGCCGTTGTCGTGCAGCAGGTCGAGGTCGCAACCCTGGAGCAGCGCCTTGTTGCGTGCCAGCGCCACGATGCCGGTCGCCTGCAGGACCGCGAGGCCGAGGGTGAGGTAACGCGTGTACTGCGTGATCTTCGCCTGGCCGGCCTGGCCCTCCTTCTTGAGCGCCTCGAGCCGTGGGATCACCACGACGAGGAGCTGCAGGATGATGGAGGCCGTGATGTAGGGCATGATCCCGAGCGCGAAGATGGTGAGCTGGAGCAGCGCACCACCCGAGAACAGGTTGATCAGGCTGTAGAGCCCGCCCTCCTCCAGCTGGCTGATGCAGGACTGGACGTTGGCCACGTTGACGCCCGGGGTGGGCACCTGAGAGCCGAGCCGGAAGATCGTGATGATCAACAGCACGAACAGCAGCTTGCGCCGCAGGTCCGGCGTCCGGAAAGCGTTGGCGAACGCGCCTAGCACTGGTTCCTCTTTCGTAAGGGCGCCCAACCAGGATCGGCGGGCGGACGAGAGACCCTCACCGTTGTACGGCGACGAGCCCGGGGAAGCCTAACAGTCGGGGTCTGACCCGCTTCCCCCACAATCACGGGGAGAACGACAAAGGCCCGGCCGACAGTTCCCACTGTGCGGCCAGGCCTTCGTCGAATGAGCGAATGTGGCCTCAGGCCACGGTCGCGGTGCCACCCGCGGCCTCGATCTTCTCCTTGGCGGAGGTCGAGAACGCGTTGACGCTGATCTGGACGGCGACCGAGATGTCGCCCTGACCCAGGACCTTGACGGGCTGGCCCTTGCGGACCGCCCCTCTGGCCACGAGGTCGGCGACGGTCACGGAGCCACCGTCGGGGAAGAGCTCGCCGAGGCGATCGAGGTTGACGACCTGGAACTCCACGCGGAAGGGGTTCTTGAAGCCCTTCAGCTTGGGCAGGCGCATGTGGATCGGCATCTGGCCACCCTCGAAGGCAACCGGAACCTGGTAGCGCGCCTTGGTGCCCTTGGTGCCACGGCCGGCGGTCTTGCCCTTGGAACCCTCACCACGACCCACGCGGGTCTTGGCAGTCTTGGCTCCCGGAGCGGGACGCAAGTGGTGCAGCTTGAGCGTCATGTCACTCCACCTCCTCAACCGTCACCAGGTGACGGACAGTGTTGACCATGCCACGGATCTCCGGGCGGTCTTCCTTGACGACGACGTCACCGATCCGCTTGAGACCGAGCGAGCGCAGCGTCTCGCGCTGGTTGGCCTTGAGACCGACCAGGCCGCGCTTCTGCTGGACCTTGAGCTGAGCCATCAGTGCGACACCCCCGCCGAAGTCTCGACCTGTCCCTCGGCTCGCGCCTTGAGCAGCGCTGCCGGGGTGACGTCCTCGACCCGCATGCCACGACGGGCGGCGACCTGCTCCGGCTCCTCGAGCATGCGCAGGGCCGCGACCGTCGCGTGGACGATGTTGATCTGGTTGGACGAGCCGAGCGACTTGCTCAGGACGTCGTGGATGCCGGCGCACTCGAGAACCGCGCGCACCGGGCCACCGGCGATCACACCGGTACCGGGGGCAGCCGGGCGCAGCAGGACGACGCCCGCGGCCTTCTCGCCCTGGACCGGGTGCGGGATGGTGCCCTGGATGCGGGGGACCTTGAAGAATGCCTTCTTGGCCTCCTCGACACCCTTGGCGATCGCCGCCGGAACTTCCTTCGCCTTGCCGTAACCGACGCCGACCAGACCTTCACCGTCACCGACGATCACGAGGGCGGTGAAGCTGAAGCGACGACCACCCTTCACGACCTTGGCGACGCGGTTGATGGCGACGACTCGCTCGATGTAGACAGACTTTTCGGCGCCTCCGCCACGACCGTCACGCTGGCGTCGGTCGCCCGAGCCACCGCTGCGCTGTCCGCGCTGGGCTCCGCTCATGAGATGTGCTCCATATCTAAGTTCTCTCTCTGGTCGCGTTGGCCGCGATCAGAAGGACAATCCGCCCTCCCGGGCGGCATCGGCGAGGGCCGCGATGCGACCGTGGTACTTGTTGCCGGCGCGGTCGAAGACGACGTCCTCGATCCCCGCGGCCTTGGCACGCGTAGCAACCAGTTCGCCGACCTTCTTGGCCTGCGTGGTCTTGTCACCACCGGTGGTGCGGACGTCCGACTCCATCGAGGAGGCGTACGCCAAGGTGGCGCCGTGCAGGTCGTCGACGACCTGGACAGTGATGTGTCGAGCCGAGCGGGTGACCACCAGGCGCGGACGCTCAGTGGTGCCGTTGATCCGCTTGCGGCCACGCGCCTGACGACGCAGTCGCGCCCGAACGCGGGTCGCGGTGTGCTTGTTGTTGGAGAGCGAGATCGCCATGGGTCACTTACCAGCCTTTCCGACCTTGCGGCGGATGTGCTCGCCGGAGTAACGAACGCCCTTGCCCTTGTAGGGCTCAGGCTTGCGCAGCTTGCGGATCTTGGCCGCAACCTCACCGACGAGCTGCTTGTCGATGCCGACGACACCGAGCTTGGTCGGGCCCTCGACGCTGAAGGTGATGCCCTCGGGTGCGTCGAAGACGATGGGGTGCGAGTAACCGAGCTGGAACTCCAGCTGGGTCGGACCCTTGGGGAGGACGCGGTAACCCACGCCCACGATCTCGAGCTTCTTCTCGTATCCCTCGGTCACGCCCACCACCATGTTGTGGATGAGGGTGCGGGTCAGGCCGTGGAGCGAGCGGCTGTTGCGCTCGTCGTCGGGTCGCTGAACCTCGAGGATGCCGTCTTCGCCCCTGGCGACCGTGATCGGCGCAGCGATGGTGTGCGACAGGGTGCCCTTGGGGCCCTTGACGGTCACCAGCGACTGCTCGATCGCGACGTCGACACCGGACGGGACCGCGATGGGGAGCTTGCCAATACGCGACATGCTTCTCTCTCTTCCTGGTCTCAGTTGGTCCGGGTCACCAGACGTAGGCGAGGACTTCGCCGCCCACGCCCTTCCGGTTCGCCTGACGGTCGGTCAACAGGCCCTGCGACGTCGAGATGATCGCGACACCGAGGCCACCAAGGACCCGAGGCAAGTTGGTGCTCTTGGCGTAGACCCGCAGGCCGGGCTTGCTGATGCGGCGCACGCCGGCGATCGAGCGCTCCCGGTTGCGGCCGTACTTGAGGGTGACGGACAGCGTCTTGCCGACGGCGGGCTCGCCGTCGGAGTCGACGTTGTCGGCCACGTCGTAGGAGGTGATGTAACCCTCCTGCTTGAGGATCTCCGCGAGGCCGGCCTTCATCTTGCTGTAAGGCATCGACACCACGTCGTGGTACGCCTGGTTGGCGTTGCGCAGACGGGTGAGCATGTCTGCGATCGGGTCAGTCATCGTCATGATGTGGTTCTTTCTCGTCGTGGTTTCGAATGGCGCACGGCCGGTTCGACCTTCAACGTGTTGAGGTGGTGAGCAAGGAGACTGGGTTCACCAAGAAGACTTGGTGACACCGGGAAGCTCGCCGCGGTGGGCCATCTCCCGCAGGCAGATACGGCACAGGCCGAACTTGCGGTAGACGGACTTCGGGCGACCGCAGCGCTGGCAGCGGGTGTAGCCGCGGACAGCGAACTTCGGCTTGCGTGCGGCCTTGACCTTCAGTTCAGTCTTCGCCATGTCAGTTCTCCTTGAACGGGAACCCGAGCTGCTTCAGCAGCGCGCGGCCCTCGTCGTCATTGGTGGCGGTGGTCACGATGGTGATGTCCATACCGCGCGACCGGTCGATCTTGTCCTGGTTGATCTCGTGGAACATGACCTGCTCGGTGAGACCGAAGGTGTAGTTGCCGCGCCCGTCGAACTGCTTGGGCGAGAGACCGCGGAAGTCGCGGATGCGGGGCAGCGCCAGCGAGAGCAGGCGGTCGAGGAACTCCCACATGCGGTCGCCGCGCAGCGTCACGTGGCAGCCGATCGGCATTCCCTCGCGCAGCTTGAACTGCGCGATGGACTTGCGGGCCTTGGTCACGGCCGGCTTCTGACCGGTGATCGCGGTGAGGTCGCGGACCGCGCCCTCGATCAGCTTGGAGTCGCGAGCAGCCTCGCCGACACCCATGTTGACCACGATCTTGGTCAGGCCGGGCACCTGCATGACGTTGGCGATGTCGAACTCGGTGCGCAGCGTGGGGAGGATCTCCTCGCGGTAGCGCGCCTTGAGCCGAGGAATCTCGCCACCCGTGGTGCTGGTCGTGGAGGTCGTCTCCGAGGTGGACTGGGTCATCTCAGATCTCCTTGCCGGTCTTGCGGGACACGCGGACCGAGCGGCTGGCGGGATAGGTCGAGCCATCCGGGCGGCGCTTGGTGACCTCGTCGCGACGGAAGCTGACACGGGTGACACCGTCATCCTCGACGAGCATCACGTTGGAGACGTGGATGGGCGCCTCACGGGTGATGATGCCGCCGGTCGTGCCGGTCTGCTGCACGGACTTGGTGTGGCGCTTGACGAGGTTGACTCCCTCGACGATCACCCGGTCCTCCTCGCGGAGCACCGAGATGACCTTGCCCTGGGCACCCTTGTCCTTGCCTGCGATCACCTTGACGGTGTCGCCCTTCTTGATGTTCATGTGCTTACCCATCTCTCACAACACCTCCGGGGCGAGCGAGATGATCTTCATGAACCGCTTCTCGCGCAGCTCGCGGCCCACGGGGCCGAAGATGCGCGTGCCACGGGGCTCGCCGTCGTTCTTGAGGATGACGGCGGCGTTCTCGTCGAAGCGGATGTAGGAACCGTCGGCGCGGCGACGCTCCTTGACGGTGCGTACGACCACGGCCTTGACGACGTCGCCCTTCTTGACGTTGCCACCGGGGATCGCGTCCTTGACGGTGGCGACGATGACGTCACCGATGCCGGCGTAGCGACGCCCAGAGCCACCGAGAACACGGATGCAGAGGATTTCCTTCGCACCGGTGTTGTCGGCGACCTTGAGTCGCGACTCCTGCTGGATCATTGGTTTCTCCTGGTTGTCGAGCTGGTTCTCACGCCCTCGGAGGGGCGGGAGCCTGGCCGAACTAGTGGGTTTTCTTGTGCCTTGCGGGACCGGGTGGGGCGAGCAGTGCTCACCTCACCCACGGCTCACTTGGCCTTTTCGAGGACCTCGATGAGGCGCCAGCGCTTCGTGGCCGACAGGGGACGGGTCTCCATGATGCGGACCCGATCGCCGACGCCACACTGGTTGGTCTCGTCGTGCGCCTTGAGTCGGGACGTCTTGCGCAGCACCTTGCCGTCGAGCGCGTGCTTCACGCGGTCCTCGACCGCGACGACGATGGTCTTGTCCATCTTGTCGCTCACGACCAGGCCCTCGCGGACCTTGCGCTGGTTGCGCTCCTGAGTCGTCTCGGTCGCAGTGTTCTCGCTCATGCCTTCGCCTCTTCGTTCTGTGCTTCGTCGGACTGGGCGCCGGGCGTCGCACGAATGCCGAGCTCGCGCTCACGCACCACGGTGTAGATGCGGGCGATGTCCTTCTTGACCACGCGGAGTCGGCCGTGGCTGTCCAGCTGGCCGGTGGCCGCCTGGAACCGGAGGTTGAAGAGCTCCTCCTTGGCCTCGCGGAGCTTGGCCTCCAGGTCGGTGGCGTTGAGCTCGTCGAGCTCGTGGGCGTGCTGCTTGGTAGCCATCAGAATTCACCGGCCTCTCGGGAGATGAACCGGCACTTCATCGGAAGCTTGTGCATCGCGCGGCGCATGGCCTCACGAGCAGTCACCTCGTCGACACCGGAAAGTTCGAACATGACGCGGCCGGGCTTGACGTTGGCAACCCACCACTCCGGGGAACCCTTACCGGAACCCATGCGGGTCTCGGCCGGCTTCTTGGTCAGCGGGCGGTCGGGGTAGATGTTGATCCACACCTTCCCACCACGCTTGATGTGACGGGTCATGGCGATACGGGCCGACTCGATCTGTCGGTTGGTCACATAGTGACCCTCGACCGCCTGGACGCCGAAGTCGCCGAAGGCCAGCGTGGTGCCGCCCTTGGCAGCGCCACGGCGCTTGGGGTGGTGCTGCTTGCGGTGCTTGACGCGACGGGGCATCAACATGAGGTCAGGCCTCCTGTCCGGCGCTCGGTGCGGCCTCGGCGGCGGGGGCGTCCGTGCCCTCGGTGCGAGGAGCGCGGTCGCCGCGCGAGCCACGGCTCGGGCGGTCGGCGCCACGGTTGCTGGTGGGTCGGCCACCGCGACCGGGGGCACCGGCGCGGGCGGCCTGCTGGGCCTGGCGCTCGGCACGGGTGCCGGCGACCTCGCCCTTGTAGATCCAGACCTTCACGCCGATGCGACCGAAGGTCGTCTTGGCCTCGTAGAAGCCGTAGTCGATGTCGGCACGGAGGGTGTGCAGAGGCACGCGGCCCTCGCGGTAGAACTCCGTACGCGACATCTCGGCGCCGTTGAGACGACCCGAGCACTGGATCCGGATGCCCTTGGCACCGGAGCGCATCGAGGTCTGCATGGCCTTCTTCATCGCACGGCGGAACTGCACACGACCGGAGAGCTGCTCGGCGACACCCTGGGCGACCAGCTGTGCGTCGATCTCGGGCTGCTTGACCTCAAGGATGTTCAGCTGCACCTGCTTGCCGGTGAGCTTCTCGAGCTCGCCACGGATGCGGTCGGCCTCTGCGCCACGGCGACCGATGACGAGGCCCGGACGCGCGGTGTGGATGTCCACCCGCACGCGGTCCCGGGTGCGCTCGATCTCGACCTTGGAGATGCCGGCCCGCTCCATGCCCTTGGAGAGCA
>JBBSOR010000059.1:0-23840 GCA_038259535.1 Propionibacteriales bacterium
GCGCTCCCTGGGCTATGCCTTCAACCCGATCAGCGTCTTCTGGTGCTTCGACGACAGCAACCGCCAGGTGGGCGTGGTCGTCGAGGTGCACAACACCTACGGCGACCGGCACGCCTACCTCGTCCACCCCGACGAGCAGGGTCGGGCACGGACCGACAAGGCGATGTACGTCTCCCCCTTCCACGGCGTCGACGGCACCTACGACATCGCGGTGCCGATCCCGACCGACCGCCTGCACGTCGCCGTGACGTTGCGCGGGCACGACGCCGACTCGACGGACGGCGCGTCCTCCCCCTTCAGCGCCAGCCTCACCGGCACGCGCAGCGACCTCCCCCTCCGCAAGACCGTCGGCGCCGCCCTCCGCGGCAGCCTGCAGATCCGGGTGCACGGCATCTGGCTCTGGGCCCGCCGACTCCCGATCCGACCTCGACCCCGCCACCACCAGGAAGGCGTGCAATGACTCTCCAGAAGAACCGACCCGACGACCAGTCCTTCGCGCAGGGCACCGAGCCCCGCAGCCAGGGCATGCCCGGCCTCGAGCCGCTGGTCCGCAGTCCCCGCACCGCTGTCTCCGCCGCGGTGGCCCGACGGCTGTTCCGCGCCGCCGTCGGTCGCCTCTCCGTGACCGTCGTCGAGGAGCCCACCGGCCGCACGCTCGGCCAGGGCGGGCCGACGATGCGCCTGCACCGGCCCGACGAGTTCTACGCCCGCCTGGGCCGCGACGGACTGATCGGCTTCGGCGAGTCCTACATGACGGGCGCCTGGGACACCGACGACCTCGCCGGCTTCCTCACCGTGCCCGCGGCCCGGATCGCCACCTTGATCCCGGACTCGCTGCAGCGCATGCGCGCCTTCGTGATGCCCCGCATCCCGCGACACCAGCGGAGCACCGAGGCCAACAGCCAGGCCAACATCTCGCACCACTACGACCTGTCCAACGATCTCTTCGCGCTCTTCCTCGACGAGACGCTGAGCTATTCGTCCGCCCTCTTCGACACCTCCTCCACCCGAGCCCCGAAGGGCCCCGGATCGGTCGCCGACCACCTGGTCGCGACCCCGCCGGAGTCGGCCGACCATGCCGACCCGCGACTCCACGCCCCCGACTTCGCCGAGGCCCAGGACCGCAAGATCGAGCGGCTGCTCGACGAAGCCGGCGTGAGCCGTGGGTCCCGCGTGCTGGAGATCGGCACCGGTTGGGGCGAGCTCGCGATCCGCGCCGCCCGGCGCGGTGCGACCGTGCACACGATCACCCTCTCCGTCGAGCAGCTCGAGCTGGCCGAGGAGCGCATCGCCGCTGCCGGCTTCGCCGACCGCGTCCACGTCGAGCTGATGGACTACCGCGCGCTCGCCGACACCGGGGCGACCTACGACGCAGTGGTCTCGGTCGAGATGGTCGAGGCCGTCGGTCACGAGTTCTGGGGCACCTACTTCCGCACCATCGACCAGGTGCTCGCACCCGGCGGCCGGGTGGCGATCCAGGCGATCACGATGCCTCACGACCGGATGCTCGCCACCCGCGACGGCCACACGTGGATCAACAAGTACATCTTCCCCGGCGGCTTCCTGCCCAGCGTCGAGGTCATCGACGAGGTCACCCGCGCCGAGACGTCCATCCGCCTGGTGGGGCAGCTCGAGATGGGCAGCCACTACGCCGAGACGCTGCACCGCTGGGACCGCCGCTTCCTCGCCCAGCGCGACGCCGTGCTGGCGCTCGGGTTCGACGACATGTTCATGAGGGTGTGGCACTTCTACCTGGCCTACTCCCAGGCCGGGTTCGCCAGTGGCTACATCAACGTCTCGCAGCTCACCTTCACCCGGGAGGACCAGTGACCCAGACGGCCCGACGCTCCACCTCGTCCGGCCCCGCCGCCACCTCCGCGGGAGTCGCCGAACGCCTCGCCGAGGCGGTCCGCCCGTTCATCGGCGGCGACCTCCCGGTCCGGCTGCAGGCGTGGGACGGGTCCGTCTCCGGGCCGGAGGATGCGCCGTTGGTCGTGCTCGGCTCCCCCGATGCACTGCGCCGGCTGCTCTGGCACCCGAGCGAGCTCGGGGCGGCCCAGGCCTACGTCACCGGTGAGCTCGACGTCCCCGAGCAGGACGGCTGGGACCTGGAGTCCGCGCTGACGCACGCCTTTGCAGTGGGCGCCGAGCGCGGCCTGTCCGGCGTACGTCTCTCCCCGCGCGCGCTCGTCGACGCGATCCGCACCGCCTCCGGTCTCGGCGTCCTCGGCCGCCCGCCGGCATCTCCCGCGTCCCAGGCCCGGATCAAGGGTCGGCTGCACAGCCTGGCGCGCGACCGGTCCTCGATCAGCCACCACTACGACCTCTCCAACGACTTCTACTCCCTCATCCTCGAGCCGCAGATGGCCTACAGCTGCGGCTACCACGCCACGCCCACCACCTCGCTCGAGGAGGCGCAGCGCGCCAAGCTCGACCTCGTCTGCACCAAGCTCGGCCTGGAGCCCGGCATGAGGATGCTCGACGTCGGCTGCGGGTGGGGCTCGCTGTCGCTGCACGCCGCAGAGCACTTCGGCGCCCGGGTCACCGGCGTCACGATCGCCGCTGAGCAGAAGAAGTTCATCGATGCCCGCATCGCCGAGCGCGGACTCGAGGACCGGGTCGAGATCCGGCTGCAGGACTATCGCGAGGTGCCCGAGCGCGACCACTTCGACGCGGTCGGCTCGCTCGAGATGGGCGAGCACGTCGGCGCCACCAACTACCCGACGTACGTCGAGGTGCTCCGCCGCGCGGTGAGACCCGGCGGTCGGGTGCTCGTCCAGCAGATGTCGCGCCAGGGCACCGGCGGTGGCAAGCACCCTGGCGGCGGGCCCTTCATCGAGTCGTTCATCGCTCCCGACATGACGATGCGTCCGGTCGGCGAGACCGTCGACCTCATCGAGTCCGGTGGGCTCGAGGTGCGCGACGTCCACGCGATGCGCGAGCACTACGTGCTGACCGTGGCCGGCTGGATCGAGCGCTTCGAGGCCAACCTGCCGCGGTTGCGCGAGCTCGTCGGCGAGGAGGTCGTCCGCGTGTGGCGCCTCTACCTCGTCGGCGGTGCGCTCGCCTTCCGTGACGGCCGCATGGGCGTCGACCAGATCCTGTCCGTACGACCCGGCGCGCCGCACACGCTCCCGGCGGTCCGCTCGTGGTGACCACGCTGCTCATCGGCCTGGCCGCCGTCGCCGTGGTGATGGGGGTGACGATCGCCGTCAGTCGCAGCGTCGGCCGCGTCGCCGTCGTCGACGTTGCCTGGGGGCTGATGTTCGTCGCGGTCGCGCTCTCGATGGCGGTGTGGTCCCCGGACTGGCACTCCTTCCTGCTCGCAGCGCTCGTCACCGTGTGGGGTGGACGCCTGGCGTGGCACATCGGGCGTCGCTCGCGTGGCCACGGCGAAGACCCGCGCTACGCAGAGATGCTGGGGGACGGCGGGTTCGGGGAGGCTGTGCGTCGCGTCTTCCTGGTCCAGGCGGTCGTCGCCTTCGTGATCTCCCTGCCCCTGATGGTCGCCGGCGCCTTCGACGTGCGGTGGACCTGGCTGGTCTGGGTCGGAGTCGCCGTCTGGCTGGTCGGCTTCCTGTTCGAGGTCGTCGGAGACGCCCAGCTCGCCGCCTACAAGACACGCCCCAAGGAGTCCAGGCCGCAGATCCTCGACACCGGGCTGTGGGGCTGGACCCGGCACCCCAACTACTTCGGCGACGCCTGCGCCTGGTGGGGCCTGTGGATCGCCGGAGCCCTGGCAACCGGGTGGCTGCCCGGCCTGTTGACGATCGTCGCGCCCGCCGCGATGACGTACTTCATCCGCAACGTCACCGGCGCCATGCTGCTCGAGAAGACCATGTCGCAGCGTCCCGGGTGGGACGAGTACGCCGCCCGTGTGCCGCTCTTCGTGCCGCGCCCGCCGCGTCGCTGACGCCGCGCCGTCACTGTCGGGTCAGGCGGCTAGCCTGCACCGCGTGGACATGAGCGCGCAGGAGGACACCAACCGGCGCATGCTGCGTGCCCGCGACGAGATGGACCGGCGCTACGCCGAGCCCCTCGACGTGCCGACGCTCGCCGCCATCGCCCACCTGTCGGCGTCGCAGTTCGGGCGGGTGTTCAGGGACGTCTACGGCGAGACGCCCCACCGCTACCTCCAGCGCCGACGCGTCGAGCGGGCGATGACCCTGCTGCGGCAGACCGACCGGCCGGTCACCGACATCGCATGGGATGTCGGCTTCGCCAGCCTCGGCACCTTCAGCCGCACGTTCAGCAACATCGTCGGCTGCTCGCCGACGGGTTTCCGTGCCCGGCACGCACCGGTGGCCGTGCCGTCGTGCTTCATCGCGGCGTGGACGCGACCGCGCAGCTGCGACGCGGCGACGCAGACAGCGGTTTCGGAGAAGCGATTGACCGCTCACGCTGACTAACGTCGTCGCCATGAGCAACCACATCACCTCACTCCACATCCGCAGCGTGCCCGTCCTGGACCAGGACGAGGCGCTCGACTTCTACACCACCCACCTCGGCTTCGAGGTGCGCGACGACATCGACTTGGGCTTCATGCGGTGGCTCACCGTGGGCGTGCCCGACCAGGACACCTCGCTCCTCCTCGAGCTCGTCGGCGGTCCGCAGCACGACGAGGCCACGGCCGCCCATGTCCGCGACCTCGTCACCAAGGGCGCGCTCGGCGGCGTCTTCCTGCTCAGCAACGACGTGCACGCGACCTACGCCGCCCTCCGTGACGCCGGCGTCGAGGTCACCCAGGAGCCGGTCGAGCAGCCCTACGGCACCGACTTCGGGATCCGCGACCCCTTCGGCAACCACGTCCGGATCAGCCAGCCCAACGGCGCGACGCCGGCCGAGGTGCAGGACGTCTACGAGGCGCCCGCATGAGCTATCCGCCTCCGCTCTACGACGGCGCTTCCGGTGAGGTCTCCGCCCACATCGTGCGCGCGGGGGGCGAGCCGGCGGTGGTCTACCCCAACGGCAACAAGGTGTTCTACCTGGCCCGGGACACCGAGACCTCGGGCACGTTCGGCCTCTACCGCTGGGAGTTCGCCGGGCCGGAGAGCGGTCCCGGTGCGCACTTCCACCGCACCATCACCGAGTCGTTCTACGTCCTCGACGGCACCGTCACGATCTTCGACGGCAATGCCTGGGCGAAGTGCCACGCCGGCGACTTCGCCCACGTGCCGGCCGGTGGCATCCACGGCTTCCGCAACGAGGACGGGGCAGCGTCGATGCTGCTCCACTTCGCCCCGGGTGCGCCGCGCGAGCCCTACTTCGAGCGGCTCGCCGAGGGCATCGGCGACGTCGACGAGGACGCCTACGCGCGGTTCATGCGCGAGCACGACAACACCTGGGTGTGACCCCCGGCCCGCGTCGTCGCACCGTGCAGGCAGTTCGTCGCAGTGAGCGGGCCCGCCACGCCCAAGGGATCGGCCGGCGGCAGCGAACTGCCTTCATGGTGCGGTCAGGGCCGAGGTCGGACGACCTGGGCCGCGAGGCTGGCCGGCGCCTGGAGGCAGTAGGAGTCGGTCAGCAGCTCGCCGAGCTCGGCCCAGTCGGAGTCGTCGTCGAGGACCATCCCGATCACGTTGCCGCCCCAGCCGGAGCGGAAGTAGGGGTGTCCGAGGTGCTCGAAGGCGGCGACCTCGTCGGGCTCGCCCCGGAAGGAGATCCGGAAGACCTGGTCCTCGCCGCCGAAGACGTGCGCCACGGTCGCTCCGCCCACCCGCCACCGGGTGCCGGTCCATGCGGACTCCTGCCGACACCTCGGCAGGGCCCCGAGGGTCGCGTCGATGCGCAGCACCCACTCCTCGGGCACCAGCGGTCGATCAGCGAGAGCCACGGCCGACAGCCTGCCACCGGGCTCGGACAGCCCGATACCCGAGGAGTCAGTAGGACTTGGGCAGCCCCAGGCTGTGCATCGCGACGAAGTTGAGGATCATCTCGCGGCTCACCGGGGCGATCCGCCCCGCGCGCGCGGCGACCAGCAGCCCGGCCATGCCGTACTCCTGGGTGATGCCGTTGCCGCCGTGGGTCTGCACAGCGGCATCGACGGCATGGACGGCCGCCTCGGCCGCGGCGTACTTCGCCATGTTGGCCGCCTCGCCCGCCGCCATGTCGTCGCCCGCATCGACCAGCGCCGACGCCTTCTGCGTCATCAGGCGCGCGAGCTCGTTCTCGATGTGGGCCATCGCGAGCGGGTGGGCGATCGCCTGGTGCGAGCCGATCGGGGCCTTGAAGACGGTGCGCTCCTTGGCGTACGCCGATGCCTTCTCGAGGGCGTGACGGGCCAGGCCGGTCGAGAAGGAGGCCGCCATGATCCGCTCCGGGTTGAGCCCGGCGAAGAGCTGCACGAGGCCGCCGTCCTCGTCGCCGACGATCGCGTCGGCAGGGAGCCGGACGTCGTCGATGAAGACCTGGAACTGGCTCTCCGGGCTGACGATCTCCATCGGGATCGCGGTGAACTCGAAGCCGGCCGAGTCGGTCGGCACCACGAAGAGGCAGGGCTTGAGCTTGCCGGTCTTCGCATCCTCGGCTCGGGCGACGACGAGCACGTGGGCCGCCTCGTCCACCCCGGAGATGTAGATCTTCTGGCCCTTGAGCACCCACTCGTCACCATCGCGGCGAGCGGTCGTGGTGATGTTGTGGGAGTTGGTGCCCGCATCGGGCTCGGTGATCGCGAACGCCATCGTGCCGGTGCCGTCGCAGATCCCGGGGAGCCACTTCTGCTTCTGCTCCTCGGTCCCGTAGCGCGCGATGACCGTGCCGCAGATCGCCGGGCTGACGACCATCATCAGCAGCGGGCAGCCCTGCGCGGCGAGCTCCTCGCAGACCGCGGCCACGTCGCCGATGCCGCCGCCACCGCCGCCGTACTCCTCGGGGATGTTGACGCCGAGGTAGCCCGCCTTGGCGATCTCCATCCACAGGTCGGTGGTCTTCTCGCCGGCGCGGGCGCGCTCGGTGAACCACGCGCGGCCGTAGCCCTGGGCGAGCTTGGCGACCTGTCGGCGCAGCTCGATGCGCTCGTCGGACTCGGTGAAGCTGGACTCGGTGACGTTGGTCATGGGTTCTCCTCGACTACTGCCAGGACTTCCCCGGACGCGACCTGCGTGCCGGGCTCGACGTTGATCTCGGTGAGCGTGCCGTCGTGCGGCGCGGTCACGGTGTGCTGCATCTTCATGGCTTCCAGGACGAGCACCGCATCGCCCGTCGACACGCTCGCGCCGACCTCGGCGACGACCGTGACGACGGTCCCGGGCATCGGGGCGAGCAGGGATCCGCTCGCCACCGCGTCGGCGGGGTCGGTGAAGCGGGGAACCTCCCGGAGACGCGCGGACCTTGCCGGATCGTCGAGCCAGAGCTCACGCGGGGCGCCGGGCGTGTCGGCGGACGAGTGCCCGCGCGTCTGCGTCGCGACGCCGTCGACCTCGAGCCGAACGTGCGTCGGGGACACCTCGAGCACCGTCACTCCGTCGACCACGAAGCCGTCGCGGGTGCCCCACCACTCGACGGGCTCGTGGCCCTCGAAGGTGGTGCGCTGGGGCTGGCTGACCACGTTGCGCCACGACGCCGGGACACCCGACTGGACCGCACGGCGGGCGGCGTCGTCCGCGGCCAGCATCAGTGCGCCGGCGATGACCGCGGCACGGTCGACCTCCGGGGGCACGGGCGTCGCCCGGGACTCCAGCCACGTCGTCGTCATCTCGCCGGCCACGAACACCGGGTCGGTGAGGATCTCCACGAGCTGGTCGCGGTTGGTCCTCACCCCGTGGATCCGAGCCCGGCGCAGCGCGGCGACCAGCATCCGGATCGCCTGCTCGCGGGTCGGCGCCCACGCCATCACCTTGGCGAGCATGGCGTCGTAGAAGGTGGAGACCTCGTCGCCCGAGGCGAAGCCGCTGTCGACCCGGACTCCGGCACCACCGAGCAGCGCGAACTCCGTGTCGGCGGGCAGGTCGAAGGTGACGAGCCGACCGCTCTGGGGGACGTACGCCGCGTCCTCGGCGTAGAGCCGGACCTCGACCGCGTGCCCGCCCACCGGTGGGATGACCTCCGGCAGCCCCCGACCCTCGGCGATCGCGAGCTGGAGCTCGACCAGGTCGACCCCGCGGGTCAGCTCGGTGACCGGGTGCTCGACCTGGAGGCGGGTGTTCATCTCGAGGAAGAAGAAGCGGTCGGACGTCGCGTCGTACAAGAACTCCACGGTGCCGGCGCCGAGGTAGCCGATGGCCAGGCAGAGCCGGTCCGCGGCCTCGGACATGGCGTCCCAGGTGGAGGGTGGCAGACCGGGCGCCGGTGCTTCCTCGACCACCTTCTGGTGCCGCCGCTGGACCGAGCAGTCGCGATGACCCAGCACCAGTGCGCCGTCCGCGTGGCCCACGACCTGCACCTCGACGTGGCGACCGGCCTCCACGTAGGGCTCCACGAAGACGGTGCCGTCACCGAATGCGCTCTCTGCCTCGGCAGCGGCCGCCGCGATCTCGGCCTCGAGCCGATCGAGGGCGCGGACGACGCGCATGCCGCGGCCACCGCCTCCCGCGGATGCCTTGACGAGCAGCGGGAGGTCGGCCGTGGTCGGGTCGTCGGGCGCCGACAGGACGGGCACCCCCGCCCGGACGGCGATCTCCTTGGCGCGGACCTTGTCGCCCATCGCCTCGATCGCCTCGGGCGGCGGGCCGACCCATGTGAGCCCGGCATCGAGGACGGCGCGGGCGAAGTCGGCGTTCTCGGACAGGAAGCCGTAGCCGGGGTGGACCGCGTCGGCACCGGACTTCCGTGCCGCCTCGACGATGAGGTCCACGCGGAGGTAGGTGTCGGCGGGGGTGTTGCCCGGGAGGCGTACGGCGTGGTCGGCCTCCACCACGAACGGCAGCCCGGCGTCGGCGTCGGAGTGGACGGCCACGGTCTCGATGCCGAGGCGGCGGCAGGTCGCGAAGACCCGGCGGGCGATCTCGCCCCGGTTGGCGACGAGCAGGCGAGAGATCATGTCCGGAAGACTCCGTATCCGTCGGCGCCCCTGATCGGGGCGTTGGCGATGACGCTGAGGCAGATGGCCAGCACCGTGCGGGTGTCGCGCGGGTCGATGACGCCGTCGTCGTAGAGCATCCCGGAGAGGAAGTAGGGCAGGGACTGCTCCTCGACCGAGGCCTCGACGTAGTCCTTGATGCCCTGGAAGCCCGCGGCGTCGAAGGTCTCGCCCTTGGACTCCGCGGACTGCTGCGCCACGATCTCCATCACGCCCGCCAGCTGCGCCGGGCCCATCACGGCGGACTTGGCGCTGGGCCAGGTGAAGAGGAAGCGCGGGTCGAAGGCGCGGCCGTTCATGCCGTAGTTGCCGGCGCCGTAGGACGCGCCCATGATCACGCTGAGGTGCGGGACTCTCGAGTTGGAGACCGCGTTGATCATCTGGGCGCCGTGCTTGATGATCCCGCCCTGCTCGTAGTCCTTGCCGACCATGTAGCCGGTGGTGTTGTGCAGGAACAGCAGCGGGGTGTCGGACTGGTTGGCAAGCTGGATGAACTGTGTCGCCTTCTGCGCCTCCTCGGAGAACAGCACGCCCTGCGCGTTGGCGAGGATGCCGATCGGGCGGCCGTGGAGCTCGGCCCAGCCGGTGACCAGCGAGGTGCCGTAGAGCGGCTTGAACTCGTCGAAGGGCCGGCCGTTGCGCTCGGACGTGCCGTCGACGATCCGGGTGATGACCTCGCGCGGGTCGAACGGTTCCTTGAGGTCGACCGGGATGAGGTCCAGGAGGCCGTCGGGGTCGGCGTCGGGCTCGGCCCACGATCTGGAACCACCGGGTACCCGGTGGTTGCCGGGGTTCCCGCCCGTTGCAACGGTCGAGAACCCGTGGGAAAGGGCAGGAACCTCAGCCGTACGCCGTCGGTTGAGCCGTGCCACGATCCGCCGCCCGATCCGGATCGCGTCGTGCTCGTCCTCGGCGAGGTAGTCGGCGAGCCCCGAGACCCGGGCGTGCATCTCGGCGCCGCCCAGCGACTCGTCGTCGGACTCCTCACCGGTGGCCATCTTCACCAGCGGCGGACCACCGAGGAAGACCTTCGCGCCGCCGCGGACGAAGACGGTGTAGTCGCTCATGCCCGGGACGTAGGCACCGCCCGCCGTCGAGTTGCCGAAGACCAGGGCGATGGTGGGCTGCTTGCGGGCCGAGGACCGGGTCAGGTCGCGGAAGAGGCGCCCGCCGGGGATGAAGATCTCCTTCTGGGTCGGCAGGTCGGCGCCGCCCGACTCGACGAGCGAGATCGTCGGGAGGTGGTTCTCCTCGGCGATCTGCGCGGCACGGAAGGCCTTCTTGACCGTCCAGGGGTTGGAGGCGCCGCCCTTCACGGTCGGGTCGTTGGCGCTGATCATGCACTCCACGCCCTCGATGACGCCGATGCCCGTCACGAGCGAGGCACCGATGGTGAAGTCGGATCCCCAGCCGGCCAGCGGCGACAGCTCGAGGAACGCAGAGCCCGGATCGAGGAGGAGCTCGATCCGCTCACGGGCGGTCAGCTTGCCGCGCGCGTGGTGGCGCTCGACGTACTTCTCACCGCCGCCGGCGACCGCGACCGCGTGCTGGGCGTCGAGGTCGACCAGCTTCTCGAGCATGGCCTCGCGGTTGCTCATGCTTCGACGACCGCCTTCATCCGCTCCAGCGTCGTACGCATCCCGTTGCGGTTGGTGCGCCCGCGCAGCGCCCCGAGGACCGTCCAGTAGAGACGGGTCGCGAGGCTCGGCTCCATCCGGAAGTACTCCGTCACCAGCGTCCCGCCGTCCTGCGGGGTCAGCTCGTAGCCCCAGTTGTTGACGGTCATCGCATCGGTGCCGACCGCGAACTCGAACGCCTCCTGCGGCTGGCACCTGGTGACCTTGCAGAGGGTCCAGTAGGTCGGACCGACGCCGTTGCGCTTCACGTGGCCCTTGAAGTAGGCCCCCACCTCGGGGCCGGTCGAGCCGCGGGTCCACCGCGCCTCGAAGGTCTCCGGGCTGAACTCCCCGATCCGGGTCACGTCGGCGATGAGGTCCCAGACCTCGGCGGGCGAGGCGTCCATCCAGACCGAGACCTCGTCCCCCAGGGACGGCAGCTTGATCATCGTGTTCCTTTCACGAGGCGTACCCCATCAACTTCGCCGTCAGGTCTCGCAGCACCTCGTCGGCGCCGCCCCCGATCGGCAGGATCCGGGCGTCGCGGAAGTGCCGCTCCACCTCGGTGCCGTGCATGTAGCCGGAGCCTCCGAAGAGCTGGACGGCGCGGTCGCAGACGTGGGCCGCGCAGTCCACCGCGGTCTGCTTGGCCAGGCACGCCTCGGCGACGACGAGCTCGCCGGCGACGTGCCGGGCGGCCACGGAGCGCGTGTAGGTGCGCGCGACCTCGACCTGGCGGCGCATCTCGACGAGCGTGTGCTGGACGGTCTGGTGGCCGATCAGGGGACGGCCGAACGTCTGCCGGTCCCGACAGTGCGCCGCCGCGAGGTCGAGGGACCGGGCGGCGATGCCGTAGCCGTGCACGGCCAGCGCGATCCGCTCGACGACGAACTGGTCGGCGATCTGCCCGAAGCCGGAGTGCTCCTCGCCGACGAGGTTGGCGACCGGCACGCGGCAGTCGACGAAGCCGAGCTCGGCGGTGTCCGAGCAGTGCCAGCCCATCTTCCTCAGCGATCGGTCGACCGTGAAGCCGGGCGTGCCCTTCTCGACGACGAGCAGCGAGATGCCGCCGTGTCCCGCGCCGCCCGTGCGCACCGCTGTCGTCACGAAGTCGGCGCGCACACCCGAGGTGATGAAGGTCTTCGCGCCGTTGACCACGTAGTGGTCGCCCTCGCGCTCCGCGCGGGTGGTGAGGCGCGCGACGTCCGAACCGCCGCCCGGCTCGGTGATCGCGAGCGAGCCGATCAGCTCACCGGCCAGGGTGGGCCGGACGAAGCGGTCGACCAGGTCGGCGTCGCCGCACGCCGCGATGTGCGGCAGCGCGATCCCGGCGGTGAAGAGACCGGCCATCAGCCCGCTGGACGCGCCGGCCTCGAACATCGCCTCCTGCATCGCCACCGAGTCGAGCAGGTCGCCCCCGCTGCCGCCGACGGCCGCATCGAAGGCGATGCCGATCAGGCCGAGGTCGCCGGCGGTGCGGTGGAGGACACGCGGGATCTCGCCGGCGTCCTCCCAGTCCTGCAGGTGCGGCGCCACCTCGCGGCGGACGAACTCGGCGGCGGTGGCGCGCAGCGCCTCCCGCTCCGCCACTCCGTCGGTGGTCACAGCAGGCTCTCTTCGATCGAGACCAGCCGCGAGCGCAGCCACTCGCCGAGGCCCTTGGCCTGCGGGTCGAAGCGGGTCGACGCGGCGACGCCCTGGCCCAGCAGGTCGTGGATGACCAGGTTGACCGCACCGAGGTGGGGGAGCAACCACACGTCGATCTCGAGGTCGGCCGCCTCGGGCAGCAGCGAGCCGAGCCCGCGTGGCGACATCATCTTGAAGAGCCACTGCACGCGGGCGTCGTACGTCGCGCGGTCGACGCCGTCGTGGGCGACCCAGAGGCCGACGTTGGCGTCGCCGCCCTTGTCGCCGGAGCGGGCATGGACGAAGGTGCCCAGCGGCAGGCGGCGGGTCAGCGAGTCGGTGCGACCGGGGTAGGGCGAGGGTCGGGCGCCCGGGGCCTGCTGGTGCGGAGTGAAACCGGTGGGGTCGCCGATCACCTCGCGGCGGCCATCGGCGTGGACGACCGTGTGGGCGACGTCCGCGCGGTCGACGTAGGCCGCGCGGTAGATCCCGTAGGGCGTGGCCGGGGCGGGCGGGGCGGTCATCGTGAAGCCGGGGTAGGAGCCGAGTGCGAGCTCGACGGCCGCCGAGGTGAAGGCACGGCCGACCGGGTCGGGCGAGCCGTCCTTCACCGTGCAGCGCAGCAGCGCGGAGGCGGCCTCCTCGGACCCGGCGTCCGGCGCCGGGGGCGTGACGTCGGACCACGCGACCTCTCTCGCCGTGAGGCGGGAGCCGAGCTGGTCGCGCACCCACGCGGCCTTGGCCTCGACGTCGAGACCGGTCAGCACGAACTCCGCGCTGTTGCGCCAGCCGCCCAGCTCGTTGACGCAGACCTTGAGCCGCTCGGGCGGCGCCTCGCCGACCACCCCGGAGATCGAGACGCGATCCCCGGCCTGCTGGTCGAGCCGGACCGCGTCGAGGTGGACGGTGACGTCGGGGCCGAGGTAACGCGTGGACTGGATCTCGTAGACGAGCTGCGCGGTGACCGTGTCGATCGTGACCGCCCCGCCCGTGCCCGCATGCTTGGTGATCACGCTGGAACCGTCGGCGGCGACCTCCGCGACCGGGAAACCGAGCGGCCGGTCCCGGCCGGGCAGGGTCAGGAAACCGCTGAAGTTGCCGCCCGTGGCCTGGGTGCCGCACTCGATCACGTGACCGGCGACGACCGCGCCCGCCAGCTCGTCGTACGACGTCGAGGTCCAGCCGTGGTGCGCCACCGCGGGACCGACGACGAGCGAGGCGTCGGTGACGCGGCCGGTGACGACGACGTCGGCGCCCGCGCCGAGCGCCGCGGCGATGCCGAAGCCACCGAGGTAGGCGTTGGCGGTGAGGGCGCCGTCGAACGACAGGTGGCGGACGTCGTCACCCTCGACGTGGGCGACCTGAGGGTCGAGCCCGAGGCCGGCGGCGACCTCGCGGATCCTGGCGGCGAGGCCCGCAGGGTTGAGGCCACCCGCGTTGGCGACGATCTTCACGCCGCGCTCGAGCGCCAGGCCGAGGCAGTCCTCGACCTGGCGGACGAAGGTGCGGGCGTAGCCGAGGTCGGGGTCCTTGAGCTGGTCCTTGCCGAGGATCAGCATGGTCAGCTCGGCGAGGTAGTCGCCGGTGAGCACGTCCAGCTCACCGCCCTCGAGCATCTCGCGCATCGCGCTGAGGCGGTCGCCGTAGAAGCCGGAGCAGTTGCCGATCCTGATCGGATCCGTCATCGCGCGACTCTCCCCTCGCCCGGCTGGCCGGCGAAGGCCTGGGCGATGTCGAGCCAGCGGTCGACGTCGGCGCCGGTGGCGACGAGATCGGTGTCGGCGCGGTGCACGCGCTGGGTCACGAGGCGGCAGAAGTCACCGGCGCTGCCGGTGAGGGTCTGCGCGGCATCCTCCGGGCCCCAGCTCCAGACGTCGCCTGAGGGCGCGACGAGGTCGATGCGGAACTCCTCGGCGGGCGCGGCGAGGCCGTGGACGCCGAAGGCGAAGTTGCGGGTGCGGACGCCGAGGTGCGCGATGTGCCGGATCCGGTCGGTGTCGTCGACGGGTGCACCCAGGCCCTCGTGCACGTCGAGGCTGTGCGCCCAGGTCTCCATCAGGCGCGCGGTCGCCATCGACGTGGCCGACATCGGGGGACCGAACCACGGCATCTTCTCGCCCCGCGGGTGGGCGGCGAGTGCGTCCCGGAGGTCGGTGCGGGCCCGGCGCCAGCGCTCGAGCAGCCCGGGCTCGCGGGCGAGGGCGAGAGCCTGTCGGTCGACGAAACCCTCGGGGTCGGCGATCGCGTCCATCACGACCGCGTCCCAGGCGTCCTTGTCGGTCGCGGCCCGGAGCGCCACGTCGTCGGTCCACGCGAGGTGCGCGACCTGGGTGGCGACGTCCCACCCGGCGGCCGGGGTGGGCGTGTGCCAGCCCGCGTCGTCGAGGTCGGCGACCAGGGCCTCGAGCCGGTCGCCCTCGGCGGCGAGGTCGTTCAGCACCTGGGTCAGTACGTCGGTCATGCGCGGACCTTCTCGTCGGTCGGGGTGGCCTGGTGGTCGCGGTCGGGATCAGGAGCGACCGGGTGGGTGGCTCTCACGACAGTTCCTTGTCGAGCACGTCGGCCCACTCCCGCAGGATCCGGCGGCGGCGCGCGGAGTCGTCGGTGATGGTCGCTGCCAGGCCCAGCCCGCGGACCAGGTCGAGTGTCGCCTGGACGAGCTCGCGCACCCCGGGTGTCGACTCGTCGGCGCCGAGCGCGGCCAGGGTGAGCCGGTGCGTCTCGCGGCCGACCCGCTGCTCGAGCGGGGCCACGGCGGCCAGCAGCGCCGCATCCGTGCGGGCCGCCACCCACAGCTCGAGGGCGGCGGTGAAGACGGGCGAGGCGAAGTGGTCGCCGAGCATCTCCAGGACCTTGCGCAGCCGGGCGCGCCGCCCCGCGGCGGTCGCGACCGGCTCCGCGCTCAGCTCGGCGAAGGCGGCCGCGAGCTCGGCGCCCCGCCGCTCGGTCAGGTGCTCGACGGCGGCGACGACGAGGTCGTTCTTGGTCGGGAAGTGGTGCAGCTGCGCTCCCCGGCTGACGCCGGCCCGCTCGGAGACCAGGGTGGTCGAGGTGCCGGCGAAGCCGCGCTCGACGACCAGGTCCACCGTCGCCTCGAGCAGACGGGCCCGCATCGCGCGGGAGCGGTCCGCCTGCGGCACGCGGGTCGTCTGGGCCTCGGAGGTCACGGGCCCAGCCTGACGGCGTACAAACAAACAGTCAAGCCTGACTTTTTGTCAGTTCACCTGCGTGACGCTGCCCGCCGCCCCGCAGACCGATTCCGATCCCTGCCACAGCTCGCCTGCCACGAGCTCGGCCCTGAAGGCGAAGCGGCCGGGGTCCGGGAGCCACATGTCGGTGAAGACGAGGGCTCCGTTCCCGATGCGACTCTGCGTGAGCTCCGAGGACGCGCTGGTGCACACGAGCGCGCCCGACGTCACGTCGTAGGCCTTGAGCCTGACGTCCACCTTGTGCGCGAACGGCATCCCGTCCACGGTGGCGGAGACGGTGACGTTGCCCCGTGAGGAGGACTCCGGGGCGACCACCACCACGGTGGGCAGCCCCCGCACCTTCACCACGGCGCCACACGCCGTCGCGGGGGTGCTGGTGGCGGTGCCGTCGACCTCGACCCGCCACGCGTAGTAGCCGCCGGCCGACGGCGAGAGCG
This sequence comes from Propionibacteriales bacterium, assembly GCA_038259535.1. Classification (GTDB taxonomy): domain Bacteria; phylum Actinomycetota; class Actinomycetes; order Propionibacteriales; family Nocardioidaceae; genus Nocardioides. The sequence goes on from JBBSOR010000059.1 coordinate 15,905, forward strand.
CCGGCAGGGTGTGGGAGCCGTCGCCGGGCAGGGTGTCGCTCACCGTGCCGACCGCCGGCCCCGAGCAGGTCGCGGAGGTTGCCGTGGCGACGGGTCCGAACAGTGCGGCGCGAGCGCTGCGGGACGTGCCGTCCCCGTGCACCGTGGCAGCGACCGAGGCCTGGCCACCCACGACCAAGGACCCGGGGACGGGTGCCAGGTCCACCGTCTGGGGCCCCCGCACGGCAGCGGGCGCGGACGCGACGATGGTGCGTCGCACCCCGCCTTCCGCCACGGCCGCCTGTCCCCTCCTCCGGGGCTGCCGCACCAGGAGGCGGTGCTGCGGCACCTTGCGGACGCGTGCGGTGATCGTCCGCCAGCCGGCCAGCGGCGCGGCGAGGCGTACGACGGCGCGCCCGTCGTCGGCGGTGACGGCCTTGACGGGCCCCGCCGCCGCGGCGGAGGCCCCGCTGTCGGGGGAGGTCACGCGGACCGGCAGACCGGCGACGGGACCGCCCCGGCCGTCGGTCACGCGGACGGTCACGGACGTCACGCCACCCACGTCCGCGGTGGTGGGTGTCACGACCGCCCGGTAGCGACCTGCGCTCGCCCGGGACTGGCGCAGCATCACCCGCACGAAGCGCTTCACGGTGGCCGGGTCACCGGACGCCCGGACGCGGGGAGCGCCGCGACGTCCCCCGACCTCCCAGGCCCCGCCGGCCAGCAGGTGCACCACGGCGGCGTCCACGGCCGCGGCCTGGGTGTCATCGCGGTAGCCGCCGTACTTGGACAGGATCCAGGCGGCGCGAGCGGTCCGGCGCTTCGAGGGCCCCCGGCTGCCGTGAAGGTTGCGGCTGGGCCGCGCAGCCCGGAATCCCGCCCGGTTGGGGCGTCGACCGGGGGTGATGACGAAGACCGGCGTGGAGCGGACGCGGTAGCCGCCGATCCAGCCGCCGGCGGCCCGACCCGTCGGCGGGATGCGGTAGCCGGCCCACCGGTGCGCCGTGGGAGCGGCCCCGGCCGCCGCGGAGCCCGGGTTGACCGCGACCAGGGCCGATGCGACCAGAAGGCAGGCCAGGATGCAGGCAAGGAGGCAGGCGAGCGGCCGGACGGTCAGTGACGGCACGAAGCCGACCGACCTGGTGCGTGCCGTGGTGGGCTCGGACATGTGACGGCCTCCTCACCCCACGAGGCCCGGGTCGGCGGTGCCGGGATCGGTGGGCTCGCTCGTGGGACTGGACGTGGGACTCGGCTGGTGCGGGGTGGGCGTCGGCGTGGTGGGCGCGACCGGCGGCGTGGTGGTGGGCGTGGTGGTGGGCGTGCTCGTGGGCGGACTGGTGGCCAGTGCCTCGGCCGGTGTCGCTGGCGGGTCGGGGTCGGACTCGGCCACCGCGACCACGGTCGGCTGCGCGACCACCCGCACCTCGCCCGTGACCATCTCGGCGCTCGAGGAGGTCACCGACCAGCGGTAGGTGCCGGGCGCCAGGTCGCCCACCACGAGGCGCTGCCCGTCGGCGCTGCGGACGACGATGCTGCGCACGACGTCGGGTCCCGCGGGGCCCGCCACCTCCAGCCGGACCCGAGCCGGCCGACGGGTGGCGCGCACGACGAAGGCGACAGCACCCTCCGCGCCCGCGACCGGACGGACCAGCACCTGGCGGATCGCACTGGCCGGTTGCACCGATCCGCCCGGGGGGCCCTCGAGCCCGGTCACGGCGGGAGCGCCCGGGCGCAGCCCGCCGCTCACGCCGGGTCGAGCCGGGTCGCCCGAGTCACCCGGCCCGCCCGCGCCCAGTCCGGCCACACCCAGGGAGGCCACGAGGACGACGCCGGCGGCGACCAGCAGCCGAAGCGCGGCCCCGCGGGCGCTCGACCCGCTCGGGTCGGACACCTCGACGGCAGGTGCCGGCGGGCGCAGGATCGGCGGGCGCAGGACCGGTGGGCGCAGGACCGGTGGGCGCAGGACCGGTGGGGACGGGGGCGGGCTCTCGGGCCGGGCCTCCGCGCGGACCTCGTCGCAGACCTCGGCCGAGGGTCGGGGACGTGCGCGTGGGCGTGGCACCCGGGGCGGGGACGGGTGCGCATCACGGGTCGGGGAGAGGAGCGCCACCAGTGCCGGCGACGGCGCCTCCCCCAGCTCGTCGTGGATGACGTCGCAGTAGCGCTCCAGCTCGCGCGTCGCGCTGACCCTGTCGCCGCGGACCAGGTGCCCTCGGATGGCGAGCTCGCTCGCCGCCTCGAGCAGCGGCTCGACGTCGGCAGCGGCGTGAGCCGCGTCCACGACGAGGGCCGGGTCCCCACAGTCGAGTGCCCTCCGGGCCAGCTGCTCGAAGGCCCGGACCCGCTGCTGCTGGATCCGCTCGCGTTCGGGCTCGACCCAGTCGTCGTACCAGTCGGGCAGGAGCTCGCCGCCGACCAGGGCGGCGAGCAGTCCTGCCTCCGGCTCCACCTCCCCCACCCGCGCCGCGGCCGCCCGCAGCTCGTCGACGTCGACGCGCACGTCGGGGTCCAACCCGATGCTGGTGCGGTCTGCCCGGAGCAGGCCGGGGCTGCGTCGCTGGGCCTGCAGCACCGCCCGCCGCAGGCTGGCCAGTGCGCGCGCGTCGGTGCTCTCGGGCCAGAGGATGCCGGCCACCTGGGAGCGGGCCCGGCGACCGGTCAGGGCGAGCAGCGCGCTGAGCCGCTGCTCGCGGCCCCCGAGCCGGATGCTCTCGCCGTCGACGACGAGGTCCCACCGTCCGAGAAGGACGAGATGGCGAGTGGGGGCAGCGCTGGACTCCGACATGGCTCTTCCACCCCCCGAAACCCTCCTCCTGGACGGCACTTCGTCGCGTCCACACTGCCGGAGCGGCACCCTTTCGGGTAGTCGGGGACGCGGATGTCCCCAACATTGGGGTGGTCGGTCGGCGCGCCGGCTGCTAGCGCGGATGCGGTCACGCAGGAGTCACGCACCGTCCGGTCCCCTGAGGGCGCCAGATCCACCGCACCGGGGGGAGGTGAACATCATGCGGGAACTGTCTTTTGCCGAGCTCGACACCGAGCGCACCGAGCTTCTTCCGACCAGGGAGACCCTCAGCTGGGGCAACACCAACTGGGCGAACATCGCCGCGACCAACTCGTCGATGGCGCTCAACGCCGCGTCGCTGTGGTCCGTGGCCAACAGCGCCGCCGGTCAGACGATCGTCGTGACCCAGAGCTGACGACTCCGTGGGGCCTCCCGTGTGCCGGGGGGCCCTGCGGATCCGTCGGCCCGAACATCCCGACCAGCACGAGAGGAGGTGTACCGGCATGGTCCGACGACCGGAGATCGCCCTGGCCGACCTCGACGCCGAGGCGGCCAGCTTGTTGCCTCGTCGGGAGACGCTGAGCTGTCAGTTCGCGTGCATCAACGTCACCAACGTCGTGGGCGTCAATCTCGCCCTTGCCGTCAACGCGGCCACGATCAACTCACAGGCCGAGGCGCTCGCGATGCAGTACCTCGCCGCAACGCAGGTGCACATGTGACTCACGCGCCAGGCGGCGGGTGTGTTGCTCTGGCACACCCGCCGTCCTCCGACCCGATCGACCTCCAGAGCACACCAGAGCGATGGACCAGATGACTGCAGACCAGATGACCGTCCCACCGCGTGCCACCGAGCCGCGGTGGCGACGGGCGCGCGGCGTCGAGTTCCTGGGCCCGGTCCAGGGGTCGGGCCTGAAGGATCCGGCGTTCCTCGTGCGTCGAGTCGACGACCAGGTGGTGCAGCTGTCCGAGCTGCTGCACCTCATCGTCCGCTCCGTGGAGCCACCCCGACCCCCGGCCGAGGTCGCCGACGACGTCAGTGCGGCATACGGGCGGACCCTCACGGTGGACGGCTTGGCCCACCTCGTCACGACCCGGTTGGAGCCGCTCGGGCTGGTCGTCCCCGACGAGGCGCCCGACCCGGCGCACGCCCTCCGCGCGCGTCCGATGCTCGCGCTCACCGCCAAGGGCACTCTCATCCCGGCAGGCGCGACCCAACGCCTGGCCGGGGTGCTGTCTGCGTTGTTCTGGCCGCCGGTGGTCGTCCTCGCGATCGCCGCCCTGGTGTTCGCGGACGTCGCCCTGCTGACCCGCGGCGACTTCTGGGCAGCCATCAGCGGCCTGTTCACGACGCCGACCACGGCGCTGCTGATCTACCTCCTCCTCATCTCCGCTGCCGTCGTCCACGAAATGGGTCATGCCGCGGCCTGTCGCTACGGCGGGGCCCGACCGGGCGAGATCGGCTTCGGTCTCTACCTCGTCTTCCCGGCCTTCTACACCGACGTGACCGACTCCTACCGGAGCAGTCGGGCCGCCCGGGTGCGCACCGACCTCGGCGGACTCCACTTCAACGTGCTGACCGTGCTGGTCCTGGCGGCGGCCGCGCTGGCCACCGGCAGCGGGGTGCTGCTGCTGACCGCGGTGCTTCTGCAGTTCCAGATGCTGCAGCAGCTCCTCCCCGTGGTGCGCTTCGACGGCTACTACGTCCTCTCCGACCTGGCCGGCGTGCCGGACCTGTTCGCGCGCGTCGGCCCGGTCCTGCGCAGCCTGCGACCCGGACGCCCCGTCGACCCGCGCGTGAGCGAGCTGCGGCCCGGGTCGCGTCGCTTCGTCACCGCCTGGGTGGTCGTGGTGGTCCCCCTGCTGACCGTGGCGTTCGGCTGGGCGGCCTGGCACCTGCCGGAGTTCGTCGCCCGGGGGCGTGAGGGGGTCCAGCTGCAACAGCTCGTCTTCGACGTGGCGTGGGAGCGCAAGGACTGGGCGGCCATGGCACTGGCCGTGGTCTCGATCGCCTTGCTCCTGCTGCCGATCCTCGGAGTCACGCTGGCCCTGTGGCGGGTGGCGGACTCGCTGGTGGCGCTCGTGCGCACCCGGCTCTCGGCGCGCGCTGCGACGCCGGCGTACGACGACGAGGTCGTGGAGGTCAGGCCGGATCCGCCCACGGCGGTCTCGGCCGCCGACTTCACCGACGCGGTGATGTTCGCCCCGCCCGCGCCGGTGCCGACGCTCGGCTGGCGCCGCGCGGTCTACCGAGGCAGTGGTCGACTGGTCAATCCCGGCCAGAGCCTGGCCGAGCAACGTCGGCACGACCTGGAGAGCCGGCTGCGCTCCCCGATCGAGGGATCTCGCCGGGTCGTGGTGATGAGCCGCAAGGGCGGCGTCGGCAAGACCACGATCACGCTCGCCCTCGGCAGCACCTTCGCCATGCTCCGCGGCGACCGCGTGATCGCCGTCGACGCCAACCCCGACGCCGGCAACCTGGCCCACCGGGTGGCGCCACCGCACGACCGGACGGTCACCGACGTGCTCCGCGACCTCGAGCAGATCACGACGTACGCCGCCCTGCGGCGCTACACCTCGCAGGCCACCGAGTCGCGCCTGGAGGTGCTCGGCTCGGATGACGACCCCCGCATCCAGATGGCCCTCGCCCGTGACGACTACCACCGGCTGATCGGCCTGCTCGACCGCTTCTACAACCTCATCCTGCTCGACACCGGCACGGGCATCCTCGACAGCGCCAACCAGGGGCTGCTGACCGAGGCCGACCAGGTGGTGCTGGTGGTGCGGGCCGGTCTCGACGGAGGGCGCGCGGGCGCGCTCACCCTCGACTGGATGGACGAGCACGGCTTCGAGGACCTGGTCGCGCAGACGGTGGTGGTGGTCAACGCCGAGCGTCGGGGCGGCGCGCCGCCCGAACCGATGCGACGGCACTTCGAGAAGCGCTGCGCCCGGGTGGTGACCGTGCCGTGGGACGACGCCCTCGAGCCCGGCGCCCTGACCGACATGTCGTCACTCGGACGGCACACCCGCGACAGCCTGGTGGACATCGCGGCGGCGGTCGCCGACAACTTCTGCGCCCAGGAGGACCCATGAGCACCCGGGCCCTCACCCTGTACGTCGTGCTGCTCTCGGTGCTGGTCGCCGGCACCGCGGACGCGACCTCCCGCAGTGCTCCGACGTCGCGCCGCCAGGTCGACCTCGTCGCGAGCGCACAGCCCTCGGACCAGCGCCGGGCCGACCACGACGCCGCGTTCTCCGAGGTGATGGTGCGCGGACGGGGGGTGAAGGCCGACACCGTGGCGACGACCACGACCCAGTGCCACGGGTGCGACGGGCAGAGCACGGCCCTGCACGTGATCTACGTGCCGGGCCCGGCCGCTGCCCGCTTCGACAACGTCGCCTCGGCGTGGACGCAGGACTGCTGGGACTGCACGGCCACCGCCCTGTCGGTGCAGGTGGTGGTGGTCGGCAGCCGCACCCGGACCCGGCCCACCAACCGGTCGCTGGCCGCCGGTCAGGCGTGCGCGTCCTGCCTGACGGCGAGCGCAGCCTTCCAGGTCGTGGTCCAGGTGGAGGAGGTCGCACGGCTGCCCGATGCGCTCCTCGCCGAGATCCGCACCTGGTTCGACGCCGAGGCTGCGGCCCTCCGCACGCCCGGCGTCGCCCCCTCGCCGCGGAGCGCACGGCGGTCGGCGAACCGGTCCCTCCTCCGCCTGCGCCGGACCGTGGTCGGCGGACTGGACGGCCGCACCCTCGCGGCGCGCGTGCAAGTCACCCGCTGACCGGGCACGAATGTCCGCCGAGCGGCGCTGACCGGGCACGAATGTCCCGAGTAGGGTGCTCACCGGGCACGAATGTCCAGTCGGGTCGCGCACATGTGCCCGGTCGAGGCGCTCAGGCGAACTTTCGTGCCCGGTCGGCGGGGAGGTGCGACTCAGTCGAGGCGGGCCACCAGCGGCAGCCGCGAGCGCGCGGTCAACCCGACGACCGCGGCGGTGAGGAGCGGGAGCGCGACGACGATGACTGCGATCAGCAGCCACGGGATGGACAGGTAGGGACCGCTCCCGGTGAAGGACGTGAGCGGTCGGGAGATCGCCACGCCGGGGATGAAGCCCACCACTGCGCCCAGGATGGCGCCGACGAACCCGATGACGAGGGCGTACGCCGCGGCGACCCGTCGTCGGGTGCGTGGTGCCGCGCCGACGGCCGACAGCGTCGCCAGGTCGGGCCGCGCGTCGGACAGCGCCAGGAAGGTCGCGGTGAGGGTGCCGCCGAGCATCAGCACTCCCCCGAGTGCGCCGAGCACGAGCAGGATCACGACTGCCTCTGGCGGGCGCTCGTAGCCGCGTTCGACGTAGAGGAACGTGCCGTCCTCGGCACCCTCGACCACCTCGTTGATCCGCGCCTCGGTGGCCTTGTCGAGATCACCGGTGAGCCGCAGGCCCGTCGTGGCCACCACGATCCCGGCACCCTCGGCGACCGAGGTCGGGAGGATCCATGAGGCGGGGGCCACGCCCAGCTCGTCGCCGTCCCACGCCACCAGCCGGGTCGCGAGTCCACGCGTGGCCGTCACCTGCGCCGCGTCGACGCCGTCGCGCCAGGACTCCTGCCGCAGGGTGGACTCAGCCGTCGCGGCGTCGGAGGCGAAGACCACCACCTCACCGCGCGCCAGGGTGCCGTCGACCTCGGCCGCCACCTCACCGGTCAACCCGAGCGCGGAGGAGTCGTCGGCGACGACCATCTGCTGGCCGTACCACTGGACGTCCCAGGTGGACATCTCCGCGTCACGAGGCAGCTTCAGGAAGGTCGAGGTGTAGCCGTTGGGGTCGTAGGTGTCGTCCGGGCCGTGGATCACGGCCACGTCGACGTCGGGAGCGCCGCGGCGTACGGCGTCCTCGATCCGCGCCCACCCGTCCGCGTTGTCCGGCGCGACCTCGCCCGGCAGGACGTCAGGCCCCCACGTGAGGAAGCCCGTGCCGAGCTGCCCCTGGGGCTGGTAGGTCTGCTGGTTCTCGAGCTCGTCGCTGGCGTTGGCGATGCCGAGTGCGACCACCCCGGCCACCGTCGCGGCGACGGCGGCGACGGCCGGCACCGTGCGGGTGCGGTGCCGCGCGGCGCTTGGGCCGAGGCGGATTCCAAATCTTTTGCGACCACGCGACCGCCGGGGCCGGAGCC
>JBBSOR010000060.1:0-23829 GCA_038259535.1 Propionibacteriales bacterium
CTTGACCACCGCGTAGTCGTTGCCGTCGTCGCCCACCAGCGCGGAGTCCTCGGTGACGTCACCGGCGCCGCGAGCGCGGTCGTAGACCGCGGCCGTGGAGACGTGGACGAGCAGCGGGACCGCGGCGGCGACGGCGGCCTCCGCGATGACGAGGGTGCTGTCGAGCCCGACCCGGCGCTGGCTGTCGCGGTCGCTGCCGAGCGGGTGGACGGTGGTCACGAGGGCGTCGGCGCCGGCCACGACGGTGTCGGCGAAGGCAGGGTCACCGAAGTCGCCGACGTGCTCCTCGACGCCCGGTGCGGACGGCGCGGTGCCGACACGTCGTACGACGGCGTGCACCGTCGCACCGCGCGCGCTCAGCGCGGACACCACGTGGCTGCCCACGAGTCCGTTGGCTCCGGTCACGACGGCGATGGAAGAAGTCATGGCTCCACCTTGTCACTGCCCGAAAGCACGACGCGGGCGACGACCGCCACCCAGAGGGGCGCGAGGACGAGGCTGGCCAGCACGTCGGTCGGGTGGTGCGCGCCCTCGTAGAGCCGGGACGCCACGACGACGAGCGGCACCAGGTAGAGCGGCCAGACCCAGCGCCGCGCGCCCGGCACGGTGCGGGCGAGGTAGACCGCCGTGGCGACGTAGACCACGATCGAGGTGGCCACGTGCCCCGACGGGAAGCTGTGGTCGGGGACGAGGCCGGGGTCGAGGATCTCCACCGGCGGGCGGTCGCGGGTGATGAGGTGCGTGACGACGAGGTAGAGCTCCAGCGTGCCGCCGACGAGCAGGGAGTAGTAGGCGAGCGGCCGTCTCGAGCGCTGCCACCGCCACAGGACCACGGCGAGGACCGCGGCCAGCGGCACACCGACGATCGTGTCGGCGATGTGGCTGCCCCAGGCGGCCGCGACGTCCAGGACGGGGGTGCGACGGTCCTCGAGCCAGGTCTCGAACCCGTTGTCCCACGGGTCGATCGAGGACTGCAGCGGGTGGGTGATCAACCACCCCACCGCCAGCACGCCGAGCAGCAGGAGCGCCCAGGCGACCCCCAGGGTGCGGGCGCCGTCGCGCCACGAGGTGTTCTCGTCCACCGGCGCAGCCTTGCACCTCGACCGCTCGTCGTACGTCATCGACCGCTGAGCGCGCGACCGCGCCCACCGGTCGATGGGCCCACGCTGCCCCCTCCCGCACCCCCGGCGACCGGTGCCACGGTGACGGCGGTCACACCTCGGTGGCCCCCGCACGGAAGGACCCTGACGTGACACCTGACTCTCACGGGCAGGCCGCGCGCCACGACCCCGTCTACGACGAGTTGTCGGCCCGGCCCGAGTTCGCGGAGCTGCGTCATCGCTACCGCCGCTTCGTCATCCCCGCCACGGCCGCCTTCCTGGCGTGGTACGCGCTCTACGTCCTGATGTCGATCTTCGCCCACGACTTCATGAGCACGCAGGTCGTCGGCAACATCAACGTCGCCCTCGTCTTCGGTCTGCTCCAGTTCGTGACGACCTTCGCCCTCGCCGCCGTCTACAGCCGCTACTCCAACGCCAACCTCGACCCGCTGGCCCGCCAGCTCACCGAGGACTACCACCGCACCCTCGACGCGCGCACCGACAAGGGAGGTCACTGAGCATGGACACCAACCAGCTGCTCACCACCGGGCTCTTCCTCAGCGTCGTCGCCCTCACGATCGGCATCACCATCTGGGCGAGTCGCAACTCCTCAGGCGCGGCCGACCACTACGCCGGCGGTCGCAACTTCTCCGGCTTCCAGAACGGTCTCGCCATCGGCGGCGACTACATGTCGGCGGCGTCGTTCCTCGGCATCTCCGGCGCCATCGCCCTCTCGGGCTATGACGGCTTCCTCTACTCGATCGGCTTCCTCGTCGCCTGGCTGGTGGCGCTGCTGCTCGTCGCGGAGGTGCTGCGCAACTCCGGTCGCTACACGATGGCCGACCAGCTGGCCTACCGGATGCGCCAGAAGCCCGTGCGGATGGCCGCGGCCACCTCGACCGTGGTGGTGTCGATCTTCTACCTGCTCGCCCAGATGGTCGGCGCGGGCGCCCTCGTCGCACTGCTCCTCGGCGTGCAGAGCGAGGCCCTGAAGAACATCACCATCTTCTTCGTCGGCGCGCTGATGATCTTCTACGTCACTGTCGGCGGCATGAAGGGCACCACGTGGGTGCAGATCGTCAAGGCCGTGCTGCTGATGGCCGGCTCGGCGCTGATCGTGGTCATCGTGCTGGCGAAGTTCAACTTCAACATCTCCGACCTGCTCGGCACCGCCGCGACCAACAGCGGCAAGGGCCAGGCATTCCTCGAGCCGGGCCTGAAGTACGGGCCGGAGCTGCACAAGAAGATCGACTTCATCTCCCTGGCCCTCGCCCTCGTGCTCGGCACCGCGGGCCTGCCGCACATCCTGATCCGCTTCTACACCACGCCCACCTCGCGCGACGCACGCAAGTCGGTGCTCTGGGCGATCGGCCTCATCGGCGCGTTCTACCTCTTCACGCTGGTGCTCGGCTTCGGTGCGGCCGCCCTGCTCGACAAGGACGCGTACGCCAAGGTGGCCGCGTCGGGGGGCAACCTGGCCTCGCCGCTGCTCGCAGAGGCTGCGGGAGGTGGGCCGGGCTCGACCGGGGGCGCGGTGCTGCTGGCCCTCATCGCGGCAGTCGCCTTCGCGACCATCCTCGCGGTCGTCGCCGGCCTCACGCTGACGTCGTCGGTGTCGGTGGCACACGACATCTACAACTCGGTGCTCAAGGACGGCACCGCCTCGGAGGAGCAGGAGATCAGGGTCTCCCGCATCGCCGCGGGCGTCATCGGCCTGATCGCGATCGTGCTCGCCATCCCGGCGCAGAAGCTCAACATCGCGTTCCTGGTGGCCCTGGCCTTCGCGGTCGCGGCGTCGGCCAACCTGCCGGCGATCATCTACAACATGTTCTGGCGGGGCTTCAACACCCGCGGCGCACTGTGGAGCATCTACGGCGGCCTGATCTCGTCCGTCGGCCTGGTGATCTTCAGCCCCGTCGTCTCGGGCAAGGGGCTCGACCCGATCAGCGGCAAGAACCTGTCGCTGCTGCCGACCAGCATCGACATCTCCTGGTTCCCGTTGGAGAACCCCGGCATCGTGTCGATCCCGATCGGCTTCCTGCTGGGCTACCTCGGCTCCATCACCTCCAAGGAGCAGTCGGCCCTGGACCGCTACACCGAGCTCGAGGTGCGCGCCCTCACCGGCGCGGGAGCCGAGCAGGCCGTCCAGCACTGACCCGCAGCACGCGCAGACGTACGACGCCCCGGAGGCCTGGCCTCCGGGGCGTCGTCGTGCGGTGCGGGTCTCAGCTCCCGCGGGTGGTGACCGGGATCAGATCCCGGTCATCGGGGGAACCATCGCGCCGTTGACGCTCATGGTGCCGCCGTCGTTGTAGGCGTCGGGACCCTCGGGCGCGGTGTTGCCCGAGAAGCTGATCCCCGTCGCCGTGAGGGTGCCGGTCGCGGAGTTCCACAGCCCGCCCCCCTCGTTGGTGGCCGAGTTGCCGCTCACCGAGCCGGCGGCCCACGTGACGACCCCAGCGCCGGTGATGTGCAGCGCACCGCCGTTGCCGGGCATCGCGCCCGTGGCGTTGTCGACGGCGTTGACGTTGGACAGGTCGGCCGAGCCACCGTTGATCTCGACGGCTCCACCGGCCCGGGGCGCGGAGTTGCCGTTGAGGTTGGTCCAGCTCATCTCCAGGGACCCGTTGAGCGACAGCACGCCGCCGCCCGAGCCCGAGGCGCCGGTGGCCTTGTTGGCCTCGATCATCGAGCCCGAGACGGTGAGGTCGCCGCCGTCGCTGTAGATCGCGCCGCCGCCCTGGTCGGCCGCGGCCCCGCTGGCGGAGTTGCCGCGCAGGTGGGTGTCGCTGACGGTCATGGTCCCGGTGCCCGAGTTCCAGAGCCCGCCACCCTCGACGGCGACGTTCTCGAAGACCTTGCTCTGGCCGACCGTGACGGTGCCGGCACCGGTGAGGTGCAGGCCGCCGCCGTTGCCCGGCGCGGTGCCCGCGCTGTTGCCCGAGAGCACCGTGCGCGTCACGTCGGTGGTGCCGATGTTGGCCTCGATGCCGCCTCCGGCGCGGTTGGCCGAGTTGTTGCGCACGGTGCTGCCGTCCACCGTCAGGGTGCCGGCGTTGTTGAGGACACCGCCGCCCGAACCGGCGGTGCCGGTGGCTCTGTTGGCCTCGATCGTGGTGGCGTCGATCGACGTGGTGCCGTCGGAGTAGACGCCGCCACCGCCCTGGTCGGCGGCCACGCCGGACGCGGTGTTGCCGGTGATGGTGGAGCCGGTGACCGTCATCGTGCCGGGAGCAGCGTTCCACAGGCCGCCGCCCTCGACGGCGCTGTTGTCGAGCACCTTCGTGGTGTCGACGACGACCGTGCCGGCGCCGGTGAGGTGCAGGCCCCCGCCGTTGCCGGGCGCCGAGCCGGTGCTGTTGCCCTCGAGCGTGGACGCGACCACGGTGGTCGTGCCGACGTTGGCCTCGATGCCACCGCCGGCGCGGGGCGCCGTGTTGCCCTGCACCTGGGTGGTCGCCAAGGTGAGCGTGCCCAGGTTGTTGAGCACGCCGCCGCCCGAACCGGCGGCACCGGTGGCGGAGTTGGTCTCGATGTTGCTGGCGCGCACGGTCATGGTGCCGCCGTCGTTGTAGAGGCCGCCACCACCCTGGTCGGCAGCTGCTCCGGCCGCGGAGTTGTCGCGGATCGTGGTGCGCTCGATGGTGAACGTGCCGGTGGAGGAGTTCCACAGGCCGCCGCCCTCGGCGCCGGCCGTGTTGTTGGCCACCAGGCTGCCCGAGACCTTGACGTCACCGGCGCCGGTCAGGTGCAGGGCACCGCCGTTGCCGGGAACCGCTCCGGTCGTGTTGCCGGTCAACCGGCCGCGGGCGATGACGGTGGTGCCACCGTTGGCCTCGATGCCGCCACCTGCGCGCTCGGACGTGTTGCCCTTCACGCGGCTCTCGACGATGCGGAGCGTGCCACCGTCGTTCATGATCGCGCCGCCCGAGGCGCCGGCACCGGTGACGGTGGAGTTGAGGAGGCTGGACTTGCGGACCTCGACGTCGCCGCGGCTGCGGATCAGGCCGCCGCTCTCGGTCTCGGCGGGCGCCCCGTTGCGCAGGCGCAGCCGCTTGATGACCAGGCGGCTCCCCCCACGCACGTCGAAGACCCGGTCGACCCCGTTGGCGTTGATCGACTTGCCCCGACCCATGACGACCAGGCCGCCACGCACGTCGAGGTCGCCGCGACCGGCGCCGCCCGCGGTCTTGCTCGTCTTGGCGAACGAGATCGAGCGCAGCAGGACGATACGGTCCTTGCCCTTGAGCTTGTTGGCCTTGCGCACCGCGACGCGCAGCTGCTTCTCGGTGCGGACCTTGTAGACGCGCCCCGTCTTCTGGGCGGCCTTCTGGGCGGCCTTCTGGGAGGCCTTCTGCGGCGCCTGGGCCTTCGCGGCCTGGGACTGCGTCGGAGCGGTCGTGGTCTCTGCCGCGCTGGCCGGTGCTACCGCGAATGCGGCGAGTGCGAGTGCGGAGGCGGCCACGCCGGTGGTCGCCCGCAGCCCCGTTGTCCTGAGTGCTGACATCACTGTCTGCCCTTCTGGTCGTCTGGTCGTCGTCCGGCGGCCGGGTTGGGTCACCGCCTGGCGTCACGCCCGTCGAGCGGGGCGACACAGGTGGATACGGGGCTGGTGACGGGTGCGTTCACCCGACTTCTCGGCACCTTCCCCGATCAGTGGGATGAACGCGGCCGCGTCCGGCGCCGTACACACGGTCGTGACCGGCAGACTGCGAGACGTGAGCGACCCCGACGGCAGCGTCCCGTCACTCGACGACGAGGACGGTGTGATGGCGGCCTACCGCCTGCACGGGACCGAGGTCTACCGGTTCGCGCTGCGCGGCCTCGGCGACCCGATGGCCGCCCAGGACGTCACGCAGGAGATCTTCGTCAAGGCGTGGCGCCATGCCGATCGCTATGACCCGGAGGTGGGCTCGTTGCGCGTGTGGCTCTTCGGGATCGCGCGCAACACGATGATCGACCACGTCCGGGCCGGCCGCGCCCGGCCGTGGCAGGCCAACCTCGTCGATCCGCCGACCGTGGAGGCGGCCGCCGGGTCGGTGAGCGACCACGCCGACGCCGTCCTCGACGGCTGGCTGGTGGAGGAGGGCCTGCGGCGACTGGCACCCCACCACCGCGAGGCCCTGGTGCAGACCCACCTGCAGGGTCGCCCCTACGACCAGGTCGCCGCGGAGATGTCGATCCCCGTCGGCACCCTCCGCAGTCGGGTCTTCTACGCGATGCGTGCCCTCCGGGCCGCCATGGATGAGATGGGAGTGAGCCTGTGACCACCCACGACGACGCCGAGCACCGAGGGCTGCGCGAGCTGCTGGGCTCCTACGCCCTGGGTCACCTCACCGGGCCCGAGGCCGACCGGCTGCGGGCCCACCTGGACGGCTGTGCCGAGTGCCGCGCCGAGCTCGATGCCTTCCTGCCTCTCGCCCGACGCCTCGACGCCGTCGACGCCGTCGCGTTCACCGACCCCGCCACTCCCCCGCCCGGCCTGGGCGAGGACCTGCGCCGGGCCGTCGAGCAGGCGCGCACCGAGCGCGACGCCGACCAGCTCGCCCGCCGCCGGGTCGTGACGCTCGCCCACCGGCGCCGGGGGCTGGTCCGCGGGCTCGCCGCGGCCGCCGCCGTCGTGGTGGCACTGGGAGTGGGCGGCACCATCGGACGCGCGACCGCGCCCGAGCCCCCTCGGCCACCGCTCGAGGCGATCTCGATGCAGGTCGGCCCGGGGGGCGCCGTGTCGGTGGAGAGCGCCGACCTCGTGGCCCACACGTGGGGGGTCGAGCTGCGCATGGTCGCCGTCGGCTTCGCCCGCGGCGAGACCTTCCGCGCGGCCTTCCGCACCGAGGACGGGGAGCTGGTGCCGGCCGGAGAGTTCCGCGGCGTCGGCTCCGCGCCGATGACCTGCTTCCTCCAGTCGGCGAGCCTGCGCGAGGACGTCACGCAGGTCGTCGTCACCGACGCCAGCGGGCACACGGTGCTCTCCTCGGACCTGTGAGCCCGTCCGTCGCAGCCGACTGACCGCCCGGCGCTCGCCGTCGTCGCCCACCTGCCGCGGACCAGCCCCGGGCCAGTAGGTTCGGTGACGATCATCACGTCCGCGATGGGAGCGACCACATGAGCAGTGAAACCCTCTCCAACCTGTCCCGCGAGGACCGGCGGTTCGAGCCGCCGGCCGACCTGGCCGCAGACGCCAACGTCACGGAGGAGGCCTACGCCCGAGCCGACTCCGACCGTGAGGCCTTCTGGGCCGCGGCCGCCGAACGGCTGGACTGGGGCCAGAAGTGGGACCAGGTCCTCGACTGGTCCAACCCGCCGTTCGCCAAGTGGTTCGTCGGCGGCACCCTCAACGCCTCGGTCAACTGCGTGGACCGGCACGTCGCGGCCGGCAACGGCGACAAGGTGGCGATCCACTGGGTCGGTGAGCCCGTCCAGGACGGGGTGGCCGACAGCCGTGACATCACCTACGCCGACCTCAAGGACCTGGTGTCGAAGGCCGCCAACGCGCTGACCGATCTCGGCGTGAGGAAGGGCGACCGCGTCGCGATCTACATGCCGATGATCCCCGAGGTCGTCGTCGCGATGCTCGCCTGCGCCCGCCTCGGCGCCCCGCACACCGTCGTGTTCGGCGGCTTCTCCGCCGACGCCCTCGCCTCACGGATCACCGACTGCGAGGCCCACGTCGTGATCACGTCCGACGGGGGCTACCGCCGCGGCGCGGCCAGCGCGCTCAAGCCGGCCGTCGACGAGGCGGTCAAGAAGACGGGCGACCTCGTGCGCCGCGTCCTCGTCGTACGTCGTACGGGCCAGGACCTGGGTGAGGGAGGGTGGGACGCTGAGCGGGACGTGTGGTGGCACGACGTCGTCGACGGCGCCTCGGCCGACCACGAGCCCGAGATGCACGACTCCGAGCACCCGCTCTACGTCATGTACACCTCCGGCACGACCGGCCAGCCGAAGGGCATCCTGCACACCACCGGCGGCTACCTGACCGGGACGTCCTACACGCACTGGTCGGTCTTCGACCTCAAGGACGACGACGTCTACTGGTGCACCGCCGACGTCGGCTGGGTGACCGGCCACTCCTACATGACCTACGGACCGCTGGCCAACGGCGCGACCCAGGTGATGTATGAGGGCACGCCCGAGAAGGGCCGCTGGTGGCAGATCATCCAGGACTACAAGGTCTCGATCTTCTACACCGCCCCGACCGCGATCCGCACCTTCATGAAGCAGGGCCGCGAGATCCCCGACGCCTACGACCTCTCCTCGCTGCGGCTGCTCGGCTCGGTGGGTGAGTCGATCAACCCCGAGGCCTACATGTGGTACCGCGAGGTCATCGGCGGCGAGCGCTGCCCGATCGTCGACACCTGGTGGCAGACCGAGACCGGCCAGATCCTGATCAGCCCGCTTCCGGGGGTCACCGCGGGCAAGCCGGGCTCGGCGATGAAGGCGCTGCCGGGGGTCGCGATCGACATCGTCAACGACGAGGCGGAGTCGGTCGGCAACGGCAACGGCGGCTACCTCGTGATCCGCGAGCCGTGGCCCGCCATGCTCCGCACGATCTGGGGCGACGACCAGCGGTTCAAGGACACCTACTGGTCACGCTGGGAGGGCCTCTACTTCGCCGGGGACGGCGCCAAGCTCGACGAGGACGGCGACATCTGGCTGCTCGGCCGCGTCGACGACGTGATGAACGTGTCGGGCCACCGCCTGTCCACGACCGAGATCGAGTCGGCTCTCGTGTCCCACCCCAAGGTCGCCGAGGCGGCCGTGGTGGGTGCCGCCGACGAGATGACCGGCCAGGCCGTGTGCGCCTTCGTGATCCTCCGCGACTCGGCGGGCGACGGCGGGGACGACATCGTCGAGGAGCTGCGCCGCCACGTCGCCAAGGAGATCGGCGCGATCGCCAAGCCACGCCAGATCATGGTCGTGCCCGAGCTGCCCAAGACCCGCTCCGGCAAGATCATGCGCCGTCTGCTCAAGGATGTCGCCGAGCACCGCGAGGTCGGCGACGTGACCACCCTCGCCGACTCGACGGTGATGGACCTGATCAAGGGCAAGGAAGGCTCGGCGGCCTCCGAGGACTGATCCGAGGACGCCCCCGCGACGGCGATATCTAGGGACGAGATGGTAGGTCCGGCAGCCCTTCGGCCCACCATTTCGTCCCTAGATACCCGGGCTCGGGGGCGACAGGGCGGGGCTCACTAGGGTGAGCGGGTGAGCGACTCCCCCCGGGCCGACATCGCCGTCATCGGCGGCTCCGGCTTCTACACGTTCCTGACCGACGCGACCGAGCACGTCGTGACGACGCCCTACGGCGACCCGTCCGCGCCCATCGCGATCGGGGAGGTGGCCGGACGCCGGGTCGCCTTCCTCCCCCGCCACGGGCGCCACCACGACCACCCGCCGCACGGCATCCCCTACCGGGCCAATGCGTGGGCGCTGCGCTCCCTCGGCGTACGCCAGGTGCTGGCGCCCTGCGCGGTCGGCGGGCTCCGCGACAGCGTCGCGCCCGGCGACCTCGTCGTGCCCGACCAGCTGGTCGACCGCACCTTCCGCCGCAACGGCTCCTTCGTCGAGTCCGGGGCGATCCACCTGCCCTTCGCCGACCCCTACTGCCGCGGCGTCTCGCGGGCGCTGGCCAGTGCCGACGACGACGTGCGGGTCGGCGGCACCATGGTCGTGATCGAGGGGCCGCGCTTCTCCACGCGCGCCGAGTCGCGCCACTACGCCGACCAGGGCTGGGACCTGATCAACATGACCGGCGCCCCCGAGGCGGCGCTCGCCCGCGAGATGGGCCAGTGCTACGCGCCGCTCGCGCTGGTCACCGACATGGACGCCGGCGCCGAGTCCGGCGACGGGGTCGGCCAGGACGAGGTGTTCGCCCTCTTCCGCGACAACCTCCAGCGCCTGACCGGACTCCTCGGCTCGGCGATCGAGGCCCTGCCCGACCCGGACGGATGCTCCTGCGGGTCGTGGTGGGACGGCATGGACCTGACCTACGCGGTGCCCGGGATCGAGGCGCGCCGATGAGGGTCCTGCTCACCGGTGCCGCCGGCTTCATCGGCTCGGCCATCGCCGCCCAGCTCGACGAGGCGGGCCACGAGGTCGTCGGGGTGGACCTGATGCTCGCCAACGCACATGGGGCCGGCGCCGACGGCAGCACCACCCCTCCCGAGGGCGTCCACCAGCTCGACGTCCGGGACGCCGCCTCACCCGCGTGGGCCGACCTGATGCGGGGCATCGACGTGGTCTGCCACCAGGCGGCACTGGTCGGGGCTGGCGTGCGCGTCGGCGACCTGCCGGCGTACGCCTCCCACAACGATGTCGGCACGGCGGCCCTGCTGGCCGCGATGCACGAGTCGGGCCTCGACCGGCTGGTGCTCGCCTCGTCCATGGTCGTCTACGGCGAGGGGCGCTACACCTGCCCCGAGCACGGCGACCAGCTGCCGCCGCCGCGCGACGTCGCGGTGCTCGAGTCCGGCGACTTCGAGAACCACTGCCCACGGTGCGCGCGGCCCCTCGACTGGAGCCTGGTGCCCGAGGACGCGCGGCTCGATCCGCGCAGCAGCTATGCCGCGAGCAAGCTGGCCCAGGAGCACTACGCCTCGTCGTGGGTGCGTCAGGCCGGTGCCGGTGCGGTGGCGCTGCGCTACCACAACGTCTACGGACCGGGGATGCCGCGCGACACCCCCTACTCCGGCGTCGCCGCGATGTTCCGCTCGTCGCTGGAGCGCGGCGAGCGGCCGCAGGTCTTCGAGGACGGCGGCCAGGTGCGCGACTTCGTCCACGTCGCCGACGTCGCCCGCGCCAACGTGCTGGCCCTCGAGCAGGTCGTGGCCGAGCCGGTCCCGCGGTTCGTGGCCTACAACGTGTGCTCCGGGCAGCCGGTGACCATCCTCGACGTCGCCCGGCGGGTCGCCGCCGGGACGGGTCGTGACCTCGAGCCCGAGGTCACCGGCGGGTTCCGCTCCGGCGACGTGCGCCACGTGGTGGCCTCGCCGGCCATCGCGACCAGCGAGCTGGGCTTCACCGCGGCGATCGACCCCGACACCGGGCTGGCCGACTTCGCGACCGCGCCACTGCGGGCCTGACTCACCAGCTCGTGTAGACGAGGTGCTGCACCAGCAGCGCCGTGAGCACCTGGAGTCCCAGTCCCCACCGCCGCCAGCCGCCCGGCAGCAGGGCCAGCGACAGGGTCAGCCACGGCACGAACGGCAGCCAGATCCGCTCCACCTCGGCCTTCGACATCCGGGTCAGGTCGGCCACGACGACCGTGAGCGCGGCGGCCCCGGCCAGCACCGCGACGACGCGCGCCTCGCCGCTGTGGCGGCGCGCGGCCACGACCAGCCCGGCCCCCAGCAGCGGACCGCCGGAGACGAGCAGGGCGCCCAGATTGCCCCACATCCAGTACGTCGCGGGGCGGGTCGCCGCGATGCCGTCCCAGTAGCGGTCGACCAGCACCGGATAGGCCTCCCACCAGGAGAAGCCGAGCACCGCGAACGCCAGGACCACCGACAGGGCGGCCGCGGCTGCGATCGGCAGCGGCCACCAGGAGCGGGCCAGCCAGAGCACGGCGACGGCCAGGATGCCCAGCAGCGGCAGGCCGTAGGAGCTCATCACGCACCAGCCGAGCACCAGTCCGGCCACCACCCCCCAGCCGACCAGACCGCGGCGACTCCTCGCCGTCGCGGCAGCGGCCAGCGCCGCCAGCCCCCAGGCGGCCCAGGCGGCGAAGAGCGCGTCACCGGAGACGGCGAGGAAGACCGCCGACGGAGTGAGCACCAGGAACGGGGCCGCGAGCCGGGCGAGCGCATCGGACCCCATCAGCCGCGCCGTGACCAGGGTCGCGAGCGGGATGCTCGCCGCGATCGCCACGATCACGAGCGCGGCGAGCAGGGGTGAGCCGAGCCCGATCCGGACGAGCCCGATGTGGAACAGCACCGCCCCGGGCGGGTGTCCGGCCAGGTGGATCGGCCAGTTGTCCGGGTGGGTCTTCGGGATGCGATCGACATAGTCGTGCAGCATCGCCGACACGTCGGTGATCGATCGGGCGGAGACGAGGTACTCGTCGTCGTTGGTCATCACCCGCGTGAGCCCCGACTCGCCGTCGACCAGCGCCAGGGCCAGCAGCCAGCCCAGCCCCACGACGTACGACGTCAGCAGGAGGGCTGGCCACGACAGCCGACGGGCGAGCGCCTCGCCCCACCGCACCCCGGCCAGGGCGATCAGGACGGCCAGCAGGCTGGCGGGAGCGATCTTGGCGTCGACATAGCCGTGGGTCGGCGGGAGGCCGAGCTGGTCACTGCGGGCGTCGACGTCCCAGCCGAGGAGCGGCGGCACGACGAAGGAGGCGACCACCAGCACCAGCGCGAGGACCAGGCCGAGGGCGGCGCGACGGCTCACCGCGCGGTCCGGGGTCGCAGCGGTCATGTCGCTCAGCCTAGGGATGCCGCCCCAGATGCACGGATCGACCCGGACATGTCACACCCTCGTAAGGATGGAAGATGTCGCCCGGGACAGGTGGCCTGACTAGCGTTGGTGCGTGGCCCTCTGCGATCTCATCCTCCCGTGCCGCGACGAGGCCCCCGCCCTTCGCGCGCTGCTGCCGCAGGTGCCGGCCTCGTTCTCGGTGATCGTCGTCGACAACGGCTCGCGTGACGACACCGCGGCCGTGGCCCGCGAGCTCGGGGCCCGGGTGGTCGAGGAGTCCCGGCCCGGCTACGGCGCGGCGGTGCATGCCGGGGTGGAGGCCGCGACCGCGGACTTCGTCGCGGTGATGGACGGTGACGGGTCCTTCGACCCGCGCCAGCTCCTGCCGATGCTGGCCGAGGTGCAGGCGGGCACCGCAGACATCGCGGTCGGGCGCCGACGCCCGGTCTCCCGGGGCGTCTGGCCCTGGCACGCGCGCGCCGGCAACGCCCTCATCGCCGCCTGGCTGCGCCATCGGATCCAGATGGACGCCCACGACATCGCCCCGATGCGGGTGTGCCGGCGTCAGGCGCTGCTCGACCTCGGGCTGCAGGACCGGCGCTTCGGCTATCCCGTCGAGCTCCTGCAGGCGATCACCCGCCAGGGCTGGCGCGTCTCGGAGCACGACGTCGACTACCACCCGCGGGCCGCCGGCACCCGTTCCAAGGTGTCGGGGTCGGTGCGGGGCACGCTGCGCACGGCACGCGACTTCGCCCGCGTGCTGCGGTCGGCGCCCGCGCCCAAATCCAAGAACGATCCCGCCACGAAGACCATGACATGAAGGTTCTCCTGGTCGCCAAGGCGCCCGTCGCCGGACAGGTGAAGACCCGGCTCGGTGCGGTCATCGGTGCCGACCGGGCCGCCGAGCTGGCAGCCGCCTCCCTCCTCGACACCATCGAGGCGGTCGCGCGGGCCGGCGCCGACGGCCACCTCAGCCTCACCGGTGACCTCGATGCGGCCGTCCGCGGCGACGACGTCCGCGCCGCCCTGAGCGGTTGGGCCGTCACCACCCAGCGCGGCGACGGCTTCGCCGAGCGGCTTCTCAACGCCCACACCGACGCCGGCCCAGGCGGCGTGGTGCAGATCGGCATGGACACCCCCCAGGTCACCGGGGCCGACCTCGCCGCCGTCGCCGACCGGCTGGAGGGCCACGACGCGGCGCTTGCACCGGCCACCGACGGCGGCTGGTGGGCGCTCGCGCGCCGCGACCCCGACGTCGTACGCCACCTGCTGGACGTCGCTATGTCGACCGACACCACCTTCGTCGACACCCAGCGCGCCCTCGAGCGCGCCGGAGGCCTGGTCGCGCACGGCGAGTCGATGACCGACGTGGACACCGTGGCCGACGCCGACCACGTCGCCGCGCTGGCCCCGCACACCCGGTTCGCCGGCGTGTGGCGCACTGTCCGGGAAGGGGCGAGGCGATGACCGACCAATCCTTCAGCGAGGTGTTCGCGAGTGCGCTCAACGGTGCCCCGACCGTGGTGGTCGGCCTCGGCGACGAGCCCACCGCCCTGCCGGTGGACCTGTGGAGCCGCCCGGCGGACGACGCCGACCTGCGGTTCGTCGACCTGTGCGACGGCGCGACCCTGGACATCGGGTGCGGACCCGGCCGGATGACCGAGGCCCTGGTCGCGCGCGGCCACGTGGCACTCGGGATCGACGTCGTCGACGCCGCGGTCGACCTCACCCTGATGCGCGGGGTCTCGGCACTGCGCCGTGACGTCTTCGACCGGGTGCCCGGCGAGGGCCGGTGGCACACGGCCCTGCTCGCCGACGGCAACATCGGCATCGGCGGCGACCCCGCCACCCTGCTGCGTCGGGTCCGCAACCTGCTGACCCCGGGGGGACGGATCGTCGTCGAGCTGGCCGGACCCGGTGCCGGCTCCTCCGAGGGATGGGCAGTGCTGGAGGGCTCGATCGGGCGCAGCAGGCCCTTCCGCTGGGCCACCCTCGGCACTGACCACGTCGGGCAGGTCGCGGCCGAGGCGGGCCTGATGGTCATCTCCGTGCAGCCCTGCGGCCCACGCTGGGCCGCGGTCCTCACCGAGGTCGTGTGATGCGGCCGCCGACGCCGGACACGTTCACCTCACGACTCCGCAGCCCGGCCGTCGCGGCACGCGTCGGCCTCTGGTTGGGCATCTCCTTCGGCATCTGCTTCCTCACCGGCCTGATCAGCCACTACGCCCAGCTGCCGTCGCGGCCGATCCCGTTTCCGACCAGCCCGAGCTGGGGCTACCGCCTCACCCAGGGCCTGCACGTCACCACCGGTCTCGCCGCGATCCCCCTCCTGCTGGTCAAGCTCTGGGCCGTCCTGCCCAACCTCTTCCAGGCACTGCCCGCCCTCGGCGAGCCGCGCCGGCTGCTGCTCGCCGCCCTCGAGCGCGGCTCGATCGCCGTCCTCGTGGCGTCCTCGGTCTTCCAGCTCGCGACCGGCGTGGCCAACGCCGCCCAGTGGTATCCCTGGTTCACCTTCTCCTTCCGCACCGTCCACTACGCGCTGGCCTGGGTCGCGATCGGCGCCCTCCTGGTCCACATCGCCGTCAAGCTGCCCGTGATCCGCGACGTCCTGACCAGCGACATCGACGCCACCACGCACGACCGCGCCACCGCCACCGAGGCCGGTGCCCTGTCGCGCCGCGCCCTGGTGCGCACGACGTTCGCTGCCGCGGGCGTCGCCGTGCTGGCCACCGCCGGCAACACCGTGCCGTGGCTGCGGACGGTCTCGGTCTTCGCGGTCCGCACCGGCGAGGGTCCCGGCGGCGTGCCGATCAACAAGTCGGCGAAGGCCGCCCGCGTCGAGGAGTCGGCGACGTCCTCGGACTGGCGACTCGAGATCGTCGTCGGCGGTGTCGTCGCCCGCACGATGACCTACGCCGACCTGCGCGCGATGCCCCAGCACACGGTCGACCTGCCCATCGCCTGCGTCGAGGGCTGGAGCGCCCAGGGCACCTGGTCCGGGGTGCGGATCAGCGACCTGCTGGACGGCGGCGACGTCACCGTGACGTCGCTCCAGCCGTCGGGCCCCTACCGCACCACCATCCTGCCGGCGAACTTCGCCGGCGACGACCGCACCCTGCTCGCCCTCGACCTGTCCGGCGAGACCCTGTCCCTGGACCACGGCTATCCCTGTCGCCTGATCGCTCCCAACCGACCCGGTGTCCTCCAGACGAAGTGGGTCACGCGGCTGGAGGTGTCGGCGTGAGGACGCGCGCGGCCCTGGTGGCCCTGGGCGGCCTGCTGATGCTCTACGGCGCGTGGCTGGTGCTCTCGCGCCAGGACCCCGGCCAGTGGCTGGAGGTCGTCCTGTGGCTCGGCGGGGGCATCGTGGCGCACGACGCCGTGATCTCCGCGGTCGTCATCGGCGTCTGCCTGGTGGGATCGCGCCTGCTCGCCCCCGCGTGGCAGGCGCCCGCCGTGGTCGCCCTCGTCGTGTGGGGCGGCCTGACGATCGCGTCCATCCCGGTGCTGAGCGGCCTCGGCGTCCGTGCGGACAACCCGACCCTGCTCGACCGGCCCTACGTGGCGACGTGGTGGGTGATCAGTGCCATCGTGGTGCTGCTCGTGGCCGTCACCGGGTTCGTCCGATCCCGCCGGTCACGCACCGAGGGGTGAGCCCGATGGCCAAGGTGCTGGTGGTCGACGACGACACCACCGTCCGCGAGGTGGTGGTCGACTACCTGCGCGCGGCCGGTCACGAGGTCCGCCAGGCCGTGGACGGCGCCGGGGCCCTGGAGTCGGTGCGGGCCTCCGGCACCGACCTGGTCGTCCTGGACGTGATGATGCCGGGCATCGACGGGCTGGAGGTCTGCCGACGACTGCGCCGCCACTCCGACGTGCCCATCGTGCTGCTCACGGCACTGGGCAGCGAGCAGGACCGTGTCGTCGGCCTGGAGATCGGGGCGGACGACTACGTCACCAAGCCCTTCAGCCCGCGCGAGCTGGTGCTGCGGGTCGACTCCATCCTGCGGCGCAGCTCCGGCGCCACGGTGGGCGACGTGCCGTCGGTCATCATCGACGGCGACCTCGAGGTCGACCGGGACCGCCGGCGGGTGACCCTCGCCGGCACCGAGACGGCGCTGACCGCGCGGGAGTTCGACCTGCTGACGTTCTTCCTGTCCCGACCGGGGGTCGCGTTCTCCCGCGACGATCTCCTCCAGCAGGTGTGGGGATGGTCCTTCGGTGACCAGTCGACGGTCACGGTGCACGTCCGCCGACTGCGCGAGAAGATCGAGCACGACCCCACCACCCCGACCCGCCTGCTCACCGTCTGGGGCGTCGGCTACCGCTGGGAGTCCCGCGACCCCGACCCGACCGACCGGCAGGAGACGAGATGAGCGACCTCACCGAGATCTGGCTGGTCGCCCTCGGCAGCGGGGCAGTCGTCGGACTGCTCGGCCTCGTCGCCGGCTGGATCCTGCGCCACCGGTCCCTGCACTGGCAGCTGGCCGTCGTCGCCGTCGTCACCACCCTCACGCTGTTGCTGGGGGTGCAGGCCATCTCGCGGCGGATGCTGATCTCCGACCATGACCGTTCGGTCGTCCTGATCGTGACGAGTGCGGCGGCCATCGTCTCCCTGTCGGTGGCGATGGCGCTGTCCACCGCCCTGGTGCGGTGGTCGCGGTCCCTGCGCGAGGACGTACGCCGCGTGGGCGTGGGCGGCGCCGTCGTCCCCGGCAGGCGCGGTCCGGCGGAGTTCCAGGAGCTGTCCGCCGAGCTGGCCACCGCCCACGAGCGACTGGCCGAGGCGCGCGAGCGCGAGCAGCGGCTGGAGGAGTCGCGCCGTGAGCTCGTCTCGTGGGTCTCCCACGACCTGCGCACCCCGCTCGCCGGCATCCGGGCGATGGCCGAGGCGCTGGAGGACCAGATCGCCAGCGACCCCCCGCGCTACCACCGCCAGATCCGCGGCGAGGTCGAGCGGATGGTCCACATGGTCGACGACCTCTTCGAGCTCTCCCGGATCCACGCCGGCCAGCTCGTCGTCGAGCCGCAGCCGATCGCGGTCGGCGACCTCGTCAGCGAGGCCATCGCCGCCGCCGACCCGGTCGCTCGCGCCCGACGCGTCACCCTCGGGGGCGAGGTCCCCCACGGCCTGCAGGTCGCCGCCGATCCCGCCGGGCTCTCCCGGGTCCTGGCCAACCTCATCGTCAACGGCATCCGGCACACGCCGGCCGACGGCTCCGTGCACGTCAGCGCCCGGCCGGTGGACGGCGGCGTCGAGCTGTCGGTGACCGACGGCTGCGCGGGCATCCCCGAGGAAGCCCGAGACCGCCTCTTCGACGTGGGCTACCGCGGCACCAGCGCCCGGACGCCGGACAGCCCCCTGCAGGACGTGCACACCGCCCGCGCAGGCCTCGGGCTCGCCATCGTCAAGGGCATCGTGGAGGCCCACCACGGCCACGTCGCGGTGGAGAACGTCGGCACGGACGCGTCACCCGCTGTGGGCTGCCGCTTCCGCGTGCTGCTCCCCGTCGTCATCTGAGTCCGACTGCCCGCGCGTGGCGAGGACCAGCAGCACCACGCCCACGACCGCGGCGGACAACGACGCGAGCAGGATCGCGATCTTGGCCTCCTCGGTGAGCAGGTCGGCACCCGGGAACGACAGCCCGGCGATGAAGATCGACACCGTGAATCCGATGCCGCCGACCGCACCGAGGCCGACGATCATCGGCCAGGTGGTCCGGTCGGGCAGCCGGCCCAGCCCGAGGCGTACGGCGATGTAGGAGGCCAGCAGGATGCCGACGGGCTTGCCGACGACGAGACCCAGCATGATGCCGAGCCCCACCGGCTCGGTGAAGACCTTGCCGATCGCGCCGAGCTCGACGCCTGCGTTGGCGAGGGCGAAGACCGGGAGGACGACGTAGGCCGACACCGGGTGCAGTGTGCTCTGCAGCCGGTCGACCACCGAGACCGACTCACGCAGGAGGAAGCGGAGCCTGCTCAGCTCGTCGGTGTCGAGCATGTTGTCGCGCAGCGCCCGCTGGGCGTGGCCGCGGGCGACCTCCTCCTTGAGCAGCGGTCCGGCCGGTGCGAGCAGGCCGATCGCGACGCCGGCCAGGGTGGCGTGCACCCCGGACTCGAGCAGCGCGAACCAGACGCCGACACCGAGGACGACGTAGACGACGAGGCTCCAGATCCGGAGAAGCCGGGCCACGACCATCGCCCCGAGCAGCCCGATGGCGATCGCCAGCCAGGTCAGCGAGAGGTCGGCGGTGTAGAAGATCGCGATCACGAGGATGGCGCCGATGTCGTCGACGATCGCCAGCGTCAGCAGGAACAGCCGCGCCGCCGACGGGATCCGCCGCCCGAGGATGCCCAGCACGCCGACCGCGAAGGCGATGTCGGTGGCCATCGGGATCCCCCAGCCCGCCCCGCCGTCGCTGCCGGGCGGGTTGAGCGCGAGGTAGAGACCGGCCGGCACGACCATCCCGCCGATCGCGGCGACGATCGGCAGGGCCGCGGTCTTCGGGTCACGCAGGTCGCCGTTGACCAGCTCGTACTTGATCTCGAGGCCGACGACGAAGAAGAAGATCACCATCAGGGCGTCGTTGACCCAGTGCTGCAGCGACTCGTCGAGGTGCAGCGGTCCGACGTCGAGGATCAGGTGGGTGTGCCACAGGGCGTCGTAGGACGACGCGAACGGGCTGTTGGCCCACACGAGGGCGATCAGGGCGGCGAGGAGCAGCAGCAGCGAGCCCGCCGCCTCGACCCGCAGGAACTCCCGGACGGGCCGCGCGACGTAGCGGGCCAGCGGCTTGTTGCTGGCCATGTAGGACGGCCCGGACTCCCACAGGTCGTCGGAGCTGCTCGGGTCGTCGTGGGGGTTGGTAGATCGTGAAGCCATGCGGTGGCGCACCTTTCGGGGTGGTCATGAACACCTTCACCGCAGACTCGGTCCACGGGCCGACCAGTCTTCCCGGCTCACCTGAGCCACCAGTCTAGACGGTGCCGTTGGTAGGGTCGCAGCCGTCAGCCCACCGTCGTACAACGAAGGACCGCTCCTGATGGCGAACGAACCGATCCAGGCCCGCCACGAGATCCAGGATGGCGATCCGACGCTCGGCAAGCTCGTCATGGACGCGCAGCGAGACATCTCGAGCCTGATCTCGCAGGAGATCGCGCTGGCCAAGAGCGAGATCAAGGTCAGTGTCAAGCACGGCGGCCTCGGCATCGGCCTGTTCGCCGGCGCTGCGTTCCTCGCCCTGCTGGCAGTCATCATGCTGTCGGTCTCGATCGCCTACTTCATCAACTGGAACGGCGACGGCCTCGCCCTCCACTGGGCCTTCCTGATCGTCTTCGGCCTCTATCTCCTCATCGCCGGCCTGCTCGCCTTCATCGGCCTCAGGCAGGTCAAGCAGGTCAAGGCGCCCGAGAAGGCGATCAAGCAGGGCAAGCAGATCCCCTCGGCACTCAAGGGCAAGAGCTGACCCACCGCCCGCTTTTCGCACCCGCTCGAGCGGTGCGTGAGGGGGATTCCGCGCGCCCAGAACCCGCCTCACACACCGCCCGACCATGCGCGCTCGGGACGTACGCCGCTCAGCGCACGCAGGTGCCGGTGTCGACCGGCGACTCACGCGTCACGCCCAGCGCGGCAGACTCCGCGACCTGCTCTGCGGTCAGCGCATAGCCGGTGTCCCGGTCGCTGACCGAGGCCGCGAACACCAGGCCGGCCACGTCGCCGGCGGAGGTGAGGATCGGGCCGCCGGAGTTGCCCGGACGGATCAGCGCGCGCAGGGAGAAGACCTGCCGGATCACAGTGCCCTCCCCGTAGATGTCGGGGGAGCGCAGCCGCTGCTGCGAGCGGATCCGCCCCGCCTCCACGTCGTAGGGGCCGTCCTCGGGATAGCCGAGCACCGCGACGTCGTCGCCGGGCTGGGCCGTCAGGTCGAGGGAGAGGTGCGGGATGCCGACGTCGGGCAGGGCGAGGATCGCGATGTCGAGATCGGCGTCGTAGAGCACGACCGACGCGACGACCGACGAGCCGTCCACCTCGACCTCGGGCCGGGTGACCCCGGCGACCACGTGGGCGTTGGTCATCAGCCGACCGGGCGCATAGAACCAGCCGGTGCCCTCGACGCCGCCGCCGCAGCCGTTGGCGCCGCGGACCTTCACCACGCTGGCCTGGGCGGCGATCACGTCGGGGTCGCTCAGCATCCGCGGGTCACCGGGCTTGACCGCGACGATCCGCTCCGGCGCGAACGGCTCGAGGTAGCGGGGGAAGAACGTCGTGCCGACGACGTTGTTGAAGGTCTGCAGCACCCTGCTGGAGTCGGCCGGGAGGGTCTGGTCGACCTTGGCCAGGATCGCCGAGCCGCGCACCAGCGGGGTGATCGCACCGATGCGGGTGCCCGAGACGGCGACGCCGAGGGCCCACGCCACCAGGAGTACGGCGACAGCGCTGAGCGCCGAGCCGCCGATGGCGTCCACGGCACGGATCGGCTGCCAGGTGATGCCCTCGCGGATCCGGGACCCGGCGTACTGGAACAACGCCTGCCCCAGCGACGCGGAGATGATGACGATGAAGAGCGCGCCCAGCGAGACCCACAGCGACGGTGCCGCGTCCCCCAGCGCCATCGGGGCCGCCCAGATGCCGAGCAGGCCGCCCATCAGGAGTCCCGCCGTGGCGAAGGCACCGGTGATGAAGCCCTGCCAGTAGCCGGAGAGCGCGTAGATCCCCATGAGCACGACGAGGCCCCAGTCGAGGACGTTCATGCGGCTACTCCTCGAGCTTGGTGTTGGGAGCCAGGTCGGTGTTGTGAGGGACACCCTGCAGCATGTGGTCCGGCAGGTCACGCACGCGCGCGCGGTCCCAGTCCTCGTCCCAGTCGAGGTAGCCGAAGAGCCGGGCGATGATGCCAGCGGTGAAGCCCCACAGGATCACGTCGTTG
Organism: Propionibacteriales bacterium; assembly: GCA_038259535.1. Classification (GTDB taxonomy): domain Bacteria; phylum Actinomycetota; class Actinomycetes; order Propionibacteriales; family Nocardioidaceae; genus Nocardioides. Next base: position 21,452 of record JBBSOR010000060.1, read on the forward strand.
CCGGGGCCGATCAGGAAGCCCGGACCCGTCCAGCCGCTCGGGTGGCGCACGTTGATCCGGTGCTGCGGGTCGAGCAGGTCGGCGATCGCGACGTGGTGGATGGCGTGCACCTCGTCGGGGCTCTCGATGCGGACCTCACCCGGGTCGCGCCAGTAGCCCAGGACCGGCGTCACCGCGAAGTTGCTCGGCGGCAGCCACAGCTCGGGCAGCTCGCCGAACACCTCGATCTCGGCCGGGTCGAGACCGATCTCCTCCTGCGCCTCGCGCAGCGCCCCGTCGCGCGGGGTCTCACCCTCCTCGAGCGAGCCGCCCGGGAAGGAGACCTGGCCGGGGTGGGAGCGCATGTGGTGGGCGCGCTCGGTCAGCAGCAGCTCGCCGCGGTGGGCGAGGTCGTCGGGACCCGGCGCACCGTGCTGGTCGAGCACCGTCGAGACCCCCCGGTCGGCGAAGACCATCAGGACCGCGCCCCGGCGGGCGTCGGCGCCCTCCGGGGGCATGAAGCGGGTCAGCTCGTGGACGGTGATCGAGGACGCCGCCTCGACCACGGGAGCCAGCCAGCCGGGCAGTGCGGTCCCCTCGATCACAGGTCGATCCCGAGGTGCTCGGCGACGAGGTCCCTGACCTGAGCGACGGAGGTGACGCCGCCCGAGTCCTCGCCGACGACGCGACCGGTCTCGTCGATGAAGAGGAAGACCGGGAGGCCGCGGCGTGCGATGGCGAAGGCATCCTCCGCCATCAGGTCGCCGCCGGGGTCCGCGATCGAGGGGTAGGTCGCGCCCGTCTCCTCCGCCAGCGCCATGGCGCCGTCGGGGTGGACGTCGTTGAAGTCGATGCCGACGACCGCCACCCGGTCGGCGTACCGCTGGTGGAAGGCCTGCAGCGCGGGCATCTCCTCGCGGCACGGACCGCAGTTGGCCTGCCAGAGGTTGATCACCATCGGCCCGCGGAGCGAGGCGAGGTCGACGTCAGGACCGCCGGCGAGGCAGGGCAACGTCACCTCGGGCAGTCCGCCGGCCACGGGCTGTCCGGAGCCGGGCTCGCAGTCCTGCATGCCGATGCGGTCCTTGGCCTCGCGCAGCGCCGGGGTGTCGACCCGGACGTCGGGAGGGCGTACGTCGAGGCCGCCGTCGGAGGAGCACGCGGCCAGCGCCAGGGCGGACGCCAGCGCCACGAGGGCCTTCCTCATGCGGGCCTCACGCGGGGCCTTGCGTGGTGACCAGCTTCTCGGCCTCCACCGGGTCGGTCGGACCGGCCCCGAAGGAGGGGCAGAGCTTGGCCAGCGGGCAGGCACCGCAGGCCGGCTTCTTGGCGTGGCAGCGGCGGCGGCCGTGCCAGATGAGGTGGTGCGACAGCATCGTCCAGTCGCGCTTGGGGAAGAGCGCACCGACGGCGTGCTCGACCTTGACCGGGTCGGTCTCCTCGGTCCAGCCGAAGCGACGGGCCAGCCGGCCGAAGTGGGTGTCGACCGTGATGCCGGGCTTGTCGAAGGCGTTGCCCAGCACGACGTTGGCGGTCTTGCGGCCGACCCCGGGGAGGGTGACGAGGTCCTCGAGACGCGCCGGCACCTGACCGTCGTAGGTCTCGACGAGCGCCTGGCTCAGCCTGAGCAGCGAGTCGGTCTTGGCGCGGAAGAAGCCAAGGGGGCCGAGCAGCTGCTCCATGTGCTCGCGCGGGGCGGCGGCCATGGCCTCGGGCGTCGGGTAGGCGGCGAACAGCGCAGGGCTCGCGGCGTTGACCCGTCGGTCGGTGGTCTGCGCCGAGATCACGGTGACGACGAGGCACTCGAAGGCGTTGGTGAAGTCGAGCTCGGCCGCCGCGTCGGGATAGGTCTCGGCCAGGATCCGGTCCATCCGGCGCGCCCGGCGGACCAGCGTCGTGTCGGGCTTGGTGATCTGGGTCGGAGCGGGCACGGGCTCAGCCTACGGTCCGCCTCCGACACCCCGCAGGCGGCACAAAAGCCTCTGCTGCGGGCCGGAGTGGCCTTTGTGACCCACAGCACGGCTAGGATCGTGCCGATCCCGAGGGCCCCGTGACAAGGCATGGCCCGGGAGTCACCGACATGGAGGATTGACGTGGACAACGACGTGCTTCGAGAGGCACCGCTGTTCAGCTCGCTCGACGACGAGGCGGCCACCGCGCTGGGCGGCTCCATGGCGGAGACCACCCTGCGCCGCGGCGACGTCCTGTTCCACGAGGGCGACTCCGGCGACAAGCTCTACGTCGTCACCGAGGGCAAGGTGAAGCTCGGCCGGTCCGCCTCCGACGGTCGGGAGAACCTGCTCGCGATCATGGGCCCCGGCCAGATGTTCGGCGAGCTGTCCCTCTTCGACCCGGGCCCGCGCTCGGCCACCGTCACCGCGGTCACCGACGCCACCTTC
>JBBSOR010000061.1:0-23574 GCA_038259535.1 Propionibacteriales bacterium
ACCGGTCGCTACTCCGGTCCCGACTACTTCACGCTGGACTGAGGCAACATGAGTTTCGAGTACGCCCCCGCACCCGAGTCGCGCGCGATCGTCGACATCAAGGCGTCCTACGGCCTGTTCATCAACGGTGAGTTCGTCGACGGCCGCGGCTCGTCCTTCAAGACGATCAACCCCGCGACCGAGGAGGTCCTCGCCGAGGTCGCCGAGGCCAGCGACGCCGACGTCGACGAGGCCGTGAAGGCCGCCCGCCGTGCCTACACCCGTGTCTGGTCGCGGATGTCCGGTGCCGAACGCGCCAAGTACCTCTACCGGATCGCCCGGATCATCCAGGAACGCGGCCGCGAGCTCGCCGTCCTGGAGTCCATCGACAACGGCAAGCCGATCAAGGAGTCGCGCGACGTCGACATCCCGGTCGTGGCCGCCCACTTCTTCTACTACGCCGGCTGGGCCGACAAGCTGGAGCACTCCGGCTACGGCTCGACCCCGCTCGGCGTCGCGGGCCAGATCATCCCGTGGAACTTCCCGCTGCTCATGCTGGCGTGGAAGATCGCCCCCGCGCTGGCGTGCGGCAACACGGTCGTGCTCAAGCCGGCCGAGACCACGCCCCTGACCGCGCTGCTGTTCGCCGAGATCTGCCAGCAGGCCGACCTCCCGCCTGGCGTGGTCAACATCGTCACCGGCGCCGGCGACACCGGTCGCGCGATCGTGTCGCACCCCGACGTCGACAAGGTCGCCTTCACCGGCTCCACCGAGGTCGGCAAGGCGATCGCCCGCTCCGTGGCCGGGACCGACAAGAAGGTCACCCTCGAGCTGGGCGGCAAGGCCGCCAACATCGTCTTCGACGACGCGCCGCTCGACCAGGCCATCGAGGGCATCGTCAACGGCATCTTCTTCAACCAGGGCCACGTGTGCTGCGCGGGCTCGCGCCTGCTGGTGCAGGAGTCGGTGGCCGACGAGGTGCTCGAGCGCCTCAAGCGCCGGATGTCGACCCTGCGCATGGGTGACCCGTTGGACAAGAACACCGACGTGGGAGCCATCAACTCCGGTGAGCAGCTCAACCGCATCCGGGAGCTGGCCGGAGTCGGCGACGCCGAGGGTGCCGAGCGCTGGGAAGTCGCGTGCGACCTGCCCACGAAGGGCTTCTGGTTCCCGCCCACCCTCTTCACCGGGGTCACCCAGGCCCACCGGATCGCCCGCGAGGAGATCTTCGGCCCGGTGCTCTCGGTGCTGACCTTCCGCACGCCGTCCGAGGCGGTCGAGAAGGCCAACAACACACCGTTCGGCCTCTCCGCCGGCGTGTGGACCGACAAGGGCTCGCGCATCCTGTCCGTGGCCAACCGCCTGCGGGCCGGTGTGGTCTGGGCCAACACGTTCAACAAGTTCGACCCCACCTCGCCGTTCGGCGGCTACAAGGAGTCCGGGTACGGCCGCGAGGGCGGCCGCCACGGTCTCGAGGCCTATCTCAGAGAACCCAGCCTGAAGGGAGCGGACGCGTGAGCCGCATCGACGTGCGCAAGACGTACAAGCTCTACATCGGCGGGCAGTTCCCGCGCTCGGAGTCGGGCCGCTCCTACGTCGTCAACGACGCCAAGGGCCGCCTGCTCGCCAACGCCGCCCAGGCCTCCCGCAAGGACGCCCGCGACGCCGTCGTGGCCGCCCGTGCCGCCTTCGGCGGCTGGTCGGGCAGGACCGCCTACAACCGCGCGCAGGTCGTCTACCGCATCGCCGAGGTGCTGGAGGGCCGCCGCGAGCAGTTCGAGGCCGAGCTCCGCGCCACGGAAGGGATCAGCCCCGCCAAGGCGCGGACCTACGTCGACGCCGCCGTCGACCGCCTCGTCTGGTACGCCGGCTGGGCCGACAAGATCACCCAGGTCGTCGGCAACGCCAACCCGGTCGCCGGCCCCTACTTCAACCTCTCCACACCGGAGCCCAGCGGCGTCATCGCCGTCGTCGCCCCGAGGGGCGCGCTCCTGGGCCTGATCAGCGTCGTGGCGCCGGCCATCATCACCGGCAACACCGTCGTCGTGATCGCCAGCGAGGAGAACCCCCTCACGGCCATCACCCTCGGTGAGGTCATGGCGACCAGCGACCTGCCCGGCGGGGTGGTCAACGTGCTCACCGGCTCGGTGGCCGAGATCGCCCCGTGGCTCGCCTCGCACATGGACGTCAACGGCCTCGACCTGACCGGTGTCACCGACGCCGAGCTGGCGATCGGACTCGAGGTGGCCGCGGCCGACAACCTCAAGCGCGTCCGCCGTCCCGCCCCCGACACCGACTGGCTCCTCGAGCCCTCCCTGGACCGGATGACCCGGTTCATGGAGACCAAGACGGTCTGGCACCCGATCGGGGTCTGAGACACCGCACCAGCACACAGATCGTCGAAGGCCCCCGGAGGATCTCCGGGGGCCTTCGTCGTCGGTCTGTGATCAGCGGTTGAGCAGGGCCGAGGCCAGCACTCCGAGGATCTCGTTGGGGTCCTTCACCAAGTAGTTCTGACCGCCCGTCGCCGCCGCGATCTGGTCGAGCTCACCGGTGTCGGCGTCGTCCGAGATGCCGATGATGATGACCTTCACCGGCTTGGCGGGGTCGCGCAGCGACTTGAGCTGGTTGACCAGCGACTCGAGCGACAGCGCGCTGGTGTCGTCGCTGGCACCGTCGGTCATGATCACCACGGAGTTGAACCATGCCGGGTCCCACTTCTCCTGGGCGTACTTGTAGGCCGCCAGCGTGGTGTCCATGACGCCGGTGCCGCCCCTGACCCGGCTGACAAGCTTGGCGGCCTCGGCACGCACCAGGTCGCCATGGGTGCGGCCGTCGCCCGCCGGGGCGTTCAGCTGATCGATGGTGGCGTACTGCTCGTAGGACACGCCGCCCTCCCCACGGTTCTTGGAGAAGCCCCAGATGCCGATGCGGGCCTGTGCCGGGAACGCGTCGAGCGCGACCTGCGAGGCGGTGACGGCCAGCTGGATGCGCGTGGTGTCTCCGATCGCGGTCTTCATCGATCCGGACAGGTCCACCACGGCGAGGATGCTCGAGGGAACCGCAAGCACGCGCCACTGGCGCAGGGTGTCGTCGGTGACCTTCTGCGGCACCTTGGCCAACACCTTGGTGTCACCGAGTCCGATGTCGTTGGCGAGCGGGGCACCGTCGGGGCCGCGCAGCTCGGCGGCGGCGATCGCCTCGACACCGGCGCTGGAGGTGAACCACCGGGTCAGCGCACGGCCCACGCGCGCCGAGAGGTCCCCGCCGGAGGCCAGGATGTCCTTGCTCCCGCGGTTCACGTCGACCATCGGGTACTGCAGCATCGGTGCACCGGTGCCGGGGACGACCAGGTTGATCTGGTCGTTGGTGCGGCGCGCAGCGAGATAGGCCTGCTCGGTCGCCGGCACCAGCTGCGTGCTCGAGGCCGTGATCGTGCTGAGGTCGGTCTCGGTGGCGGCACCGGCCACCACGCGCTCACCATAGGTCTGCGCGACCGGAACGGTCTTCTCCTCGATGGACAGGGTGGTCTCGCCGGTCTGCTTCATCTCGGAGTGCGGGGCCAGCAGCGCGAGCGCGGACGCACCCTCGGCGCTCGGGTCGGCCATCGCCAGCGCGCCGCTGCCGAGTGCTCCCGTCCACGAAGCAGGGGCCTTGGCCGCGGGTCCGCCGATGAGGCCGACGGGCGTCTGCGCGAGGACCTCGGCGATCGGCGTGCCGGTCCAGCCGGCAGCCGTCAGCTGACCCTTCCAGGTCGGGCTGTCGGGGATCCAGATCTCGGGGAGCTCGGCGTTGGGGTCGGCCAGGAGCGCGACGACGTCCTTGACGCTGCCGCTGGTGACCTGGATGTCGATGCAGGGCTCGTCGGCGTTGACGTCCTTGACGGCCTCCTTGACGAGGGCCTCCATCACGGGGGCGGTCGTGAGCGTCACCTGCTCGGAGACGCAGTCGGCGGCCTGCGAGTCGTCGTCGCCCAGGGCGAAGAAGGCAACCCCGCCCACCACGAGAAGCACGAGCCCCACCACCAGGGCCACCTTGCCATGCGGTCCGGAGCGGTGTGCTCCTCCGGAGCTGTCCGCGCTTCCGGGCGCGGTCGAGTCGTCGAGACTCATGAAGTCCTCCACAAGAACGTCAAAAACAGGGGTCTGGGCGACAGTAGTCTGTGGCCCTACCGTCCGTGGTCGATCGAGGAAAGAGTCCGCAACCATGCAGTGCGCGCAGGTGATCGTCCTGGCGGGCCCCAGCGGCGCCGGAAAGTCCCGGCTGGCCGAGCGACTCGGCCTTCCGATCCTCCGCCTCGACGACTTCTACAAGGACGGCGACGACGCGACGCTCCCGCGGATCACCCACGGCGCCAACGCAGGTCTGGTCGACTGGGACGCCCCGTCGTCCTGGCACGGCGAGGACGCCCTGGCGGCGCTGCGGGAGCTCTGCGCCACGGGCCGCAGCGAGGTGCCGGTCTATGCGATCGCGCAGAACGGCCGCTGCGGCTCGCGCATGGTCGACCTCGCCGGCAGCGCCAGGTTCGTGGCCGAGGGGATCTTCGCCCCGGAGGTCGTGGCGGCCTGCCGCGACGAGGGCCTGCTCGCCGAGGCCTACTGCATCACCCAGCACCCGGTCGTGACGTTCTGGCGGCGGCTCACGCGCGACCTGCGCGAGCACCGCAAGCCCCCGCTGATGCTCCTGCGTCGCGGCGTGGCCCTCGCGCACGACCAGCGGGAGGTCGTCGACCGGGCCCTGCGCCAGGGGTGCCGTCGGGCCACCGGGGACCAGGCCTACGCCGAGCTGACCCGCCAGCCGCAGGGGTCGACGGACCTCCGATGATGCTCCGGCAGCCCGACCGCCGCTCCTGCGGCGCCGCGTCGCTGGTGATGGCCCGCCGGCTGGTCCACCCCCGCTATGCCGGCCAGGTGCGGGACCAGGCGACCTTCGCCCACGAGGCGAGCACGCTCCACCGCCGGCTCACCTCGGTCTCGGACACCGCCGGGGGCTGGCAGGTGCCGTGGCTGCGGGTGGTCGGCACCCCACCCTGGGCGGTGGCGCGCGAGCTGCGCCTGCTCGCCGGGGTGCCCTATGCCGTCCATGGTGTGCGCGGGCACCGCCACGTCTGGGCCCACCTGCGCGACGTCGGCCCGCAGCGACCCGCCGCGGTGTTCGTCGGGGACCGGTTCCTGCCCCGCCACGTCGTGCTGGTGACCGAGGTCGACGACGCCCGCGCCACGACCTACGAGCCCACCTCGGGTCGCTTGCTCCAGGTCGGCCGGGAGCGCTGGGAGAGGAGCGACCTCGACCTGGCCGGCTGGGACCGGCCGTGGCTGGTGGTCAGCCCCCGATGACTAGCCCTGCTCGATGAGGGCGGCATATCCCGGCTTGACGACCTTCTCGATGATCTCGAGGCGCTCGTCGAAGGGCAGGAACGCCGACTTCATCGCGTTGATGGTGAACCAGCGCAGGTCCGCCAGCGTGTAGTCGAAGGCCTCCACCAGGCCGAACATCTCCTGGGTCATCGACGTGCCGCTCATCAGTCGGTTGTCGGTGTTGACCGTGACCCGGAACCGGAGCTCGGTCAGCAGCCCGATGGGGTGCTGGGCGAAGGACTCCGCGGCCCCGGTCTGGATGTTGGAGCTCGGGCACATCTCGAGCGGGATCCGCTTGTCGCGGACGTAGGCGGCCAGTCCGCCCAGCTCGACCGAGCCGTCGTCGAGGACGGTGATGTCGTCGATGATCCGCACGCCGTGGCCCAGGCGGTCGGCGCCGCACCACTGCAGGGCCTCCCAGATCGACGGCAGCCCGAAGGCCTCCCCCGCGTGGATGGTGAAGTGGGCGTTCTCGCGCTGGAGGTACTCGAAGGCATCGAGGTGACGGGTGGGAGGGAAGCCGGCCTCGGCGCCCGCGATGTCGAAGCCCGCCACGCCGCGATCACGCCACGCGATGGCCAGCTCGGCGATCTCCATCGACCGGGCCTGGTGGCGCATCGCGGTCAGCAGCTGTCGTACGACGATCCTGCCGCCGCTGGCGGCCATGCCCGCCTCGAAGCCCTCCTGCACGGCCGCGACGACCTCGTCGAGCGACATCTGGCCACTCACGTGCTGCTCGGGGGCATAGCGCACCTCGGCGTAGACGACTCCGTCGGCGGCCAGGTCCTCGACGCACTCGCGGGCCACGCGGGCGATCGCCGGTCCGTTCTGCATCACCGCCACCGTGTGGTCGAAGGTCTCCAGGTAGCGCACCAGCGACCCGGAGTCGGCCGACTCGGCGAACCAGCGGCCCAGAGCGTCGGCGTCGTCGGCGGGAAGCTGGTGGCCGATCTCGGCCGCCAGCTCGACGATCGTCCCGGGCCGCAGGCCTCCGTCGAGGTGGTCGTGCAGCAGCACCTTGGGGGCCGCGTGCACCTGCTCGCGGGTGGGCGGGGCGAGGGTCTGGGGCGCGGTCTGGGTCACGTCGGTCACGCACCCATCCAACCAGTCCCTAGGGTGGGGTCCCATGCGCACCTTCACCACGCTCGACGACGTCGCCTCAGCCGCCGGGTCCGAGATCGGCACCAGCGAGTGGCTCACGGTCGACCAGGCTCGCATCGACGCCTTCGCGGATGCCACGCTGGACCACCAGTGGATCCACGTCGACGTCGAGGCCGCTGCCACGGGACCGTTCGGCACCACGATCGCCCACGGCTTCTTGACCCTCAGCCTGCTCCCCCACTTCGCCTCGCAGGTCTTCCGCCTCGAGACCCCGGGGGCGCGGCTCAACTACGGGCTGGAGAAGGTCCGCTTCCCCAACCCGGTGCCCGTGGACAGCCGACTGCGCTCGCACGTGAGGTTCGGCGAGGTCCGCGACCTGCCGGCCGGCAAGCAGCTCATCGTCGAGCACACGATCGAGATCGAGGGACGCGACAAGCCGGCCTGCGTGGCCGCGCATGTCGTGCTGCTTCTGGCCTGACCGCCGACCGGGCACATCGTTCCCCTCAGGGCCGCTGACCGGGCACATCGTTCCCCTCAGGGCCCCTGACCGGGCACATCGTTCCCGTCAGGTGATCCGGTCGAGGATCAAGGGGGTCGCGGAGAAGTCGCTCGCGTCCGACGACACCGTGTAGCCGCCCTCGAGCGAGGCCAGCGCCCGCTCGAAGCGCTCGGGCTCGTCGGTGAGCAGCGTGAAGAGCGGCTGTCCCTCGGTGACCTCGTCGCCGGGGCGGGCGTGCCAGAGGACGCCGGCCCCGGCCTGCACCGGGTCCTCCTTGCGCGCCCGCCCGGCACCCAGGCGCCAGGCGGCCAGCCCGACCGCCATCGCGTCGAGGCGGGTGAGCGTGCCGCTCGACGGGGCGGCGATGACGTGCGACTCCCGGGCCACCGGGAGCGCGGCGTCGGGCTCGCCGCCCTGAGCCCGGATCATCGACTTCCAGGCATCCATCGCCGAGCCGTCGGCCAGCTTGTCCGCGGGATCGACGTCGGTGATGCCGGCGCCGGCGAGCATCTCGCGGGCCAGGGCGAGCGTCAGCTCGACCACGTCGGGGGGGCCACCGCCGGCCAGCACCTCGACCGACTCGGCGACCTCGATCGCGTTGCCCGCGGTGAGCCCGAGCGGGGTCGCCATGTCGGTGAGCAGCGCCACGGTGTGCACGCCGGCGTCCGTGCCGAGCGCGCCCATCGTCTCGGCGAGCTCGCGGGCGGTGGCGAGGTCCTTCATGAACGCGCCGCTGCCGACCTTGACGTCGAGCACGAGCGCGCCGGTGCCCTCGGCGATCTTCTTGCTCATGATCGAGCTGGCGATCAGCGGGATCGCCTCGACCGTGCCTGTCACGTCACGCAGGGCATAGAGCTTCTTGTCGGCCGGCGCGAGGCCGTCGCCTGCCGCACAGATCACGGCGCCGACGTCCTCGAGGATGGAGAACATCTCCTCGTTGCTGAGCGCCGCGCGCCAGCCGGGGATCGACTCGAGCTTGTCGAGCGTGCCGCCGGTGTGACCGAGGCCGCGACCCGACAGCTGCGGCACGGCGACGCCGCAGGCCGCGACGAGCGGGGCCAGCGGGAGGGTGATCTTGTCACCGACGCCCCCGGTCGAGTGCTTGTCGGCCGTCGGGCGCGAGAGTGCCGAGAAGTCCATCCGCTCCCCCGAGGCGATCATCGCCGCGGTCCAGCGGGCGATCTCGGTGCGGTTCATGCCGTTGAGCAGGATCGCCATCGCCAGAGCGGACATCTGCTCGTCGGCGACCTCGCCGCGGGTGTAGGCGTCGATCACCCAGTCGATCTGGCTGTCGCTGAGCTCGTGTCGGTCGCGCTTGGCGAGGATGACCTCGACGGCGTCGTGGGTGGGCATCAGGAGAGTCCTTCCTCGGCCGCGGGTGCGGCGGCGGCCACGTGGGCCAGGTCATCGGGCCCGAAGGCGTCGGGCAGCACCTCGGACATGGGCTTGATCCCGGCAACGGTCCAGACCAGCAGGTCTCGTCCGCCGTGCTCGAACAGCAACTGGCGGCACCGTCCGCACGGCATGATCACCTCGGCGTTGCCGTTCACGCACACGAAGTGGGTCAGTCGGCCGCCACCGGAGGCGTGCAGCTGGGACACCAGTCCGCACTCGGCGCACAGCGTCACGCCGTAGGCCGCGTTCTCCACGTTGCAACCCACCACCAGCCGGCCGTCGTCCACCAGCGCGGCAGCCCCCACCGGGTAGCGCGAGTAGGGCGCGTAGGCGCGCCCCATCACCTCGACGGCGGCTGACTTGAGGTCGTCCCAGTCCTTCGGATCCACGCGGCAACTATGGCGCATACCGCGAAGCCGCCGTCTTTGGCAGGTTCCGCCGAAAGATCCGGGGCGACTTCTATGTCTCAAACGCATATCAGGAGTGCCGATCCTGATGACGGGGCCTTCCGGGCGGGGCATCATGCTCACGAACGCTGACCCCACCCCGGGGTTCATGAATTTGGAGGCATTTGTGTTGAAGACGAGGAAGGTCGTTGCGAGCGGCCTCGTGTCGCTGCTTGCGGCCGCGACCCTGGCTGCATGCGGTGACGCACCCGAGGAAGACACCACCACTGGGACCGACGGCTCGAGCCCGAGCTCGAGCGTGAGTCCCGTTGTCGAGAACTTCCTGCCGTGCATCGTCTCCGACGCGGGTGGGTTCGACGACAAGTCGTTCAACCAGCTCGGCTTCGAGGGTGCCACCAGGGCCGCCGAGGAGCTCGGCGTCGAGCTCAAGTCCGTCGAGTCCAACAGCGAGAACGACTTCGCCCCCAACCTGGAGAGCCTGGTCGGCCAGGGCTGCAACGTCATCGTGACCGTCGGCTTCGCGCTGGCCTCGGCCACGAAGGAGTCGGCCACGGCCAACCCCGACATCGAGTACGTCCTCATCGACGACTCGGCCGACGGCGGCGACGACGGTGGGACCTTCGACGGCAAGGCCGACGTGGCCAACATCAAGCCGCTGCTCTACAACACCGCCCAGGCCGCGTTCCTGGCCGGCTACGCCGCTGCCGACTACACCAAGACCGGCAAGGTCGGCACCTACGGTGGCCTGCCGTTCCCGACCGTGACGATCTTCATGGACGGCTTCAAGCAGGGTGCTGAGTACTACGCCAAGGAGAAGAAGAAGGACGTCAAGGTCGTCGGATGGGACGGCAAGAACGGTTCCTTCACCGGTGGCTTCGAGGCCAACGAGGCCGCGACCAGCACCGCCAAGCAGATCCTCGACCAGGACGTCGACGTGATCCTGCCGGTCGGCGGCCCGATCTACCAGGGCGCGATCACCGCGATCGAGGACTCCGGCAAGGACGTCGCGATGGTGGGCGTCGACGCCGACCTCTACGAGACCGACCCGTCCACCCAGGACTACGTCATGACCTCGATCCTCAAGGGCATGAAGGTCTCGACCTACGAGGCCATCATGGCCGCTGGCAACGACACGTTCGACTTCGCGCCCTACGTCGGCACGCTCGAGAACGACGGAGTCGGCATCGCGCCGTTCCACAACTTCGAGAGCGAGGTCAACCCCGACCTCGCCGCCGAGCTCGAGACGGTCAAGGCCGGCATCATCGACGGCTCGATCAAGGTCACGTCCTACCTGGGCTGATCACCGCACGCTCCACGGGGAGGGAGGCCGACGGGTTCGTCGGCCTCCCTCTTCTTGTGCCAGAGAGTCGGTCCCATCTTTGGCAGATCTTTGCCCGCACTTCCGGCCCGACGGCGGTTAACCTTCCCCGCGGCCACTCTCGGCCCCCATCCGCACCGACCCCTAGGATGCGATCCCATGAGACTCGTCCTGCGAGGCATCACCAAACGCTTCGGCAGCGTGGTGGCCAACGATTCGATGTCCCTCACGGTCGAGCCCGGCGAGATCCACTGCCTCCTCGGCGAGAACGGTGCGGGCAAGTCGACCCTGATGAACGTCCTCTACGGCCTCTACAAGGCTGACGAGGGCGAGATCGAGCTCGACGGTGTGGTCCAGCACTTCACCGGTCCCGGCGACGCGATGGCGGCCGGCATCGGGATGGTCCACCAGCACTTCATGCTCATCCCGGTCTTCACCGTCGCCGAGAACGTCATGCTCGGCAACGAGACCACCGGCTTCGCCGGCACCCTCGACCTCGAGGCGTCCCGCGCGCGGGTCACCGAGATCTCCGAGCGCTTCGGCTTCCACGTCACCCCGGACGCCCTCGTCGAGGACCTCCCGGTCGGTGTCCAGCAACGCGTCGAGATCATCAAGGCACTCTCGCGCGACGCCGAGCTCCTCGTCTTCGACGAGCCGACCGCGGTGCTCACGCCCCAGGAGACCGACGAGCTGATGGACATCATGCGCCAGCTCCGCGAGGCCGGGAAGGCCATCGTCTTCATCACCCACAAGCTCCGTGAGGTCCGCGAGGTGGCCGACCGGATCACCGTCATCCGCCTCGGCAAGGTCGTCGGCGAGGCCGACCCCAAGGCCAGCAACGCCGAGCTCGCCTCGATGATGGTGGGTCGCCCCGTCGAGCTCACCGTCCACAAGGACGCCCCGCAGCTCGGCGAGAAGGCCCTGGTGGTCACGAACCTCCGGGTCACCGACGCCGCCGGTCACCGACAGGTCGACGGCATCAGCTTCACCGTCCGCGCCGGCGAGGTGCTGGCGGTCGCCGGGGTCCAGGGCAACGGTCAGACCGAGCTCACCGAGGCCCTCGTCGGCCTCCAGGACGACATCAGCGGCTCGATCACCCTCGACGGCGTCGAGCTGGTCGGCAAGTCGGTGCGCAGGATCCTCGACTCCGGTGTGGGCTTCATCCCCGAGGACCGGCAGGTCGAGGGTCTCGTGCCGACCTTCACGATCGCCGAGAACCTGATGCTCAACCGCAGCTTCAGGTCGCCGTTCGTCAAGAACGGCAGCCTCCGCATCGGCGCGCTGCGCGAGTTCGCGGCCAAGAAGCTCACGGAGTACGACGTGCGCGCCCGCGACATCGACTCGCTCGCCGGCAACCTCTCCGGTGGCAACCAGCAGAAGGTCGTCGTGGCCCGCGAGCTCTCGCGCGACCTGCGACTGCTGGTGGCCGCCCAGCCCACCCGCGGTGTCGACGTGGGATCGATCGAGTTCATCCACAAGCAGATCGTCGCGACCCGCGACAGCGGCATCCCCGTCCTCGTGGTCTCCACCGAGCTCGACGAGGTGGTCGCCCTGGCCGATCGGATCATGGTGCTCTACCGCGGCAAGATCGTGGGGATCGTGCCGGCCGACACCCCGCGCCAGACCCTCGGCCTCATGATGACCGGCGAACGCCCGAAGGACCTGAAGGACGTGGTCGCATGAACGACAAGGACCTGCCCGAACCCGACGAGAAGCCCGGCACCGTGCCCGACTCGGACCTGCGGACCGACGAGGGCGCCCCGGTCGAGGATGCTGCCGCCGACCGCCGGCCGTCCCCCTCCATGTTGCGGCAGATCGCCTCCGGCGACGCGCTGGCCGGCGTGCTGGCCGTCTTCCTCGCCGTGTTCGTCGGCTCGGTGATGATCGCCGCGACGGACGATGGCGTACGCAACGCCGCGAGCTACATCACGGCTCGTCCCTCCGACTTCGTCTCCGCCGTGTGGCAAGCCATCTCCGGCGCCTACAGCGCGATCTTCCAGGGCGCGATCTTCAACTACAAGCTCGACGAGCCGGTCCAGCAGTGGCGCCCGCTGACCGAGACGCTCAAGTTCTCCGGCCCGCTCATCGCGGGTGGTCTCGGCGTCGGCATCGCCTTCCGTGCCTCCCTCTTCAACATCGGCGGCAAGGGCCAGATGCTGATCGCCGGGGGCGCCGCGGGCTACGTCGGCTTCAAGTTCGACCTGCCGATGATCGTGCACCTGCCGCTGGCGCTGCTCGTCGGCATGCTGGCCGGCGCCCTGTGGGGCGGCATCGCCGGTCTCCTCAAGGCCCGCACCGGGGCGCACGAGGTGATCGTGACGATCATGCTCAACTACGTCGGCTACTACCTCCTCTTCTACGCCCTCACCAAGGACTCCCTCCTCAAGGCGCCCGGGTCGGGCAACCCCAAGTCACTGCCCATGAAGGACACCGCGATCCTGCCCAAGGTGCTCGGTGACAGGTTCAACCTCCACCTGGGGTTCGTCCTCGCCCTCGTCGCCGTGGGCATCGTGTGGTGGCTGCTCAACCGCTCCACCCTGGGCTACCGGATCCGAGCGGTGGGAGAGAACCCGCACGCGGCCCGCGCGTCCGGCATCAACGTCGGACGCACCTACACGGTCGTGATGATGATCGCCGGCTCGCTGCTGGGACTGGCCGGCGTCAACCAGGCGCTCGGCACGGTGACCAGCGGCGTCTCGCTCGACCTGGACGCCTCGATCGGTTTCGATGCCATCACCGTCGCGCTCCTCGGCCGCTCGCGACCGCTCGGGATCCTGGCCGCCGGGCTCCTGTTCGGAGCGCTCAAGGCCGGTGGCTTCACCATGCAGGCCTCGGAGAACATCTCCGTCGACCTGGTGCTCGTGGTCCAGTCGCTGATCGTCCTCTTCCTCGCCGCACCTCCTCTGGTGCGCGCGATCTTCCGGCTCCCCGCCAAGGAGGCCAAGTGAGCACCGTGACCACCCCGACCCCCACCGAGGGCGGAGGCCTGGCCCCCGACGCGGACACCCCGGCCGCGAAGGGCCACGGCCCCAAGAAGCTGCCGATCATCTTCGGCGTGCTGACGGCCGTGCTCGCGGTGATCCTGATCCGGGCCGGGCACTCGGGCGAGACCACGTTCCAGCTCTCCGCGGGCACCGACTTCGTGAAGCTCCCGGACATCACCGTGCCCTCGACCACGACGGGGTGGGCCATGGTGCTGGTCTGTGCCGTGGGAGCGGCCGAGTCCCTGCGCCGGATGCTCATGCACGTGCGCCAGTCGGTGTGGCTCCCGATCGTCTTCGCCTTCGCGTGGATGGTCGGATTCCTCAGCTGGGCGGCCGCCGACGAGCGGATCCGCGTGGTCAGCCTGCTGGGCGGCGCCGTCGCCCTCGCCATCCCGCTCGTGTTCGGCGCGCTGGGCGGCGTGCTGGGCGAACGGGCGGGGGTCGTCAACATCGCGATCGAGGGCCAGCTCCTCTTCGGGGCCTTCGCCGCAGCCATCACCGCCTCGCTCACGGGATCCCCGTGGGCAGGGCTGGTCGCGGCGATGGTGGCGGGCGCCCTCATCGCGCTGATCCTGGGGCTGTTCGCCATCACCTATCTCGTGGACCAGGTCATCGTCGGTGTGGTGCTCAACGTTCTGGTGGTCGGCCTGACCAACTTCTTGTTCCGCCAGGTGCTGACCCCCAACGCCGACACGCTCAACTCCCCCGACCGCTTCCGGGCGGTGCCGATCCCGATCCTGGGCGACATCCCGCTGATCGGCCCGGTCCTGTTCCGCCAGACCGCGCTCGTCTACGTGCTCTACGCCGTCGTGGCGCTCGTGGCGTTCGGCCTCTACCGCACCCGTTGGGGCCTGCGGGTGCGCGCGGTCGGCGAGCACCCGATGGCGGCCGACACGGTCGGCATCAAGGTCAACCTCACCCGCTACCGCACGGTCCTGCTCGCGGGCGCGATCGCCGGCATGGGGGGCGCCTACTTCAGCCTCGTCTCCGTGGCCGGCTTCAACCGCGAGATGACCGGCGGTGCCGGCTACATCGCCCTGGCCGCGGTCATCTTCGGCAAGTGGGACCCGATCCGGGCCACGCTAGCCGCGCTGCTCTTCGGCTTCGCGTCCAACCTCCAGGGCGTGCTCTCCGCGATCGGCTCACCGGTGCCGAGCCAGTTCATGCTGATGCTCCCCTACCTGGTGACCATCCTCGCCGTGGCGGGCCTGGTCGGCCGGTCCCGTCCGCCGGCTGCGGACGGTGTGCCCTACCAGAAACAGTGATCGTGAGGCAGTGACGACCTTCGGAGGATCCCGATGCATGGCGATCAGCTCGATCCCGA
Organism: Propionibacteriales bacterium; assembly: GCA_038259535.1. Lineage (GTDB taxonomy): Bacteria > Actinomycetota > Actinomycetes > Propionibacteriales > Nocardioidaceae > Nocardioides. The sequence continues at coordinate 14,365 of JBBSOR010000061.1, forward strand.
CCTGTCGGCGAGCACCCCTCTGGGGCACAGCGCCCGCGTCCAGAGCACCGAGCGCTACGCCTCGATGTTCACCTACCACCCCCACGCCGCCTACTCGGTGGACCCGCAGGGCTACTTCACCGACGCCAACGCCCACGCGCTCCAGATGACGGGCCTCACCCTGGAGCAGATCCGGGAGGCGCACTTCGGCCAGGTCGTCCACCCCGAGGACCTGCCGATCATCCAGGGGGGCTTCGAGCGCGCGCTGTCCGGGGTCCCCCAGCTCGAGGAGGCTCGCGTCGTCAGCTCGGAAGGCGAGGTCACCGACATCCGGTGCACCATGATCCCGGTGGTGGTCGCCGGCGAGGTCGTGGGCGTGCACGGGGTCAGCGAGGACATCACCGACGCCAAGCGCCTCCTGCGCGAACTGGAGGAGGCCAACGTCGCCAAGACGCTCTTCCTGGCCACCGTGAGCCACGAGGTCCGCACCCCGCTGGCCGCGCTCATCGGCGCCACCGACCTCCTCCTGGAGTCGCCCATGGCTCCCGAGCCTGCGCACTACGCGCAGCTGATCCACCGCTCCGGCCAACGACTGATCCACCTGGTCGACGACCTGCTCGAGTTCTCCGGGTTGGAGGCACACCAGACCGTGCTGGATCCTCAGCCGTTCGAGGTGCGGGCCGTCGTGGCCGGCATCAGCGAGTGGGCAGTGCCCTTCGCCGAGAGCCGCGACCTGGCCATCTCGTTCGTGGTCGAGGAGTCCCTCCCCCACACGGCGGTCGGCGACGTGCGGCGAGTCACCCAGGTGGTGACCAACCTGGTGCAGAACGCGATCACCTTCACCTCGTGCGGCTCCGTCGACGTCCGCGTGAGGCACGCCGGTTCCTGGGTCGAGCTCGCGGTGACCGACACCGGCGTCGGCATCTCCGAGGAGGAGGTCGACGGGCTCTTCGAGCCCTTCACGCAGGCGGACCGCTTCGCGCCTCGCGGGCAGCGGGGCATCGGGCTGGGCCTGGCCATCTGCCGTGCCCTCGCCGACCTGATGGACGGGCGGCTCGACGTCACCTCGGAGCTCGGCGTGGGGAGCACCTTCACCTTCGGCTTCCCCCTGGCTCCGGTCAGGCGCTGAGCGCCGTCACCGCCGCCTCCGCGAGCACGCGGGCGGCGATGCAGGTCGCTGCCTCGTCGATGCGGAGGTTGCCCTGGTGGAGGTCGTACGTCGCCCCGCCGGGGGTCCGCGTGCCGAGCCGGGCCATCGCGCCCGGGACGGAGTCCAGGTACCAGCCGAAGTCCTCGCCGCCGAGGCTCTGGGTGGTGGAGACGTGCCCCTGCGGTCCGACGACGCTGTCCAGCGCCCGGCCCAGGAGGGCCGTGGACACCACATGGTTGACCACGGGCGGCACACCGCGCTGGTAGGTCACCTCGGCGGAGACGCTGTAGGGCGCGACGATCGCGGCGATCAGCTGGCGGATCAGGTGCTCGGCGTCGGCCCACGCGACCGCGTCGAGCATCCGGACAGTGCCGGCGACGACACCCCCGTGCGGGATCACGTTGGGCGCCGAGCCGGCGCGCACCATCCCCCACACCACGCTGACCCCCGCGCGCGGGTCGAGGCGTCGGCTGAGGATCGCCGGAAGCTCGGTGATCACCTTGCCGAGCGCGAAGGTGAGGTCCTCGGTCAGGTGGGGACGTGAGGTGTGGCCGCCCTTGCCGATGAGGCGGACGGTCAAGGAGTCGGCAGCGCCGGTGAGCGGGCCCTCGCGCAGGCCGATCTGGCCGACGTCGAGGCTCGGGTCGCAGTGGAGCCCGAAGACGTGACCCACCCCGTCCAGCGCTCCGGCGGAGATCAGGTGCAGGGCACCACCGGGCATGACCTCCTCGGCGGGCTGGAAGAGCAGCCGCACCCGGCCCGGCAGCAGGCCGCGCGCGGAGACCTCGGCCAGAGCCAGCCCGGCGCCGACGAGCCCGGCCGTGTGCACGTCATGACCGCAGGCGTGCGCGACGCCGGGGGTGGTGCTGCGCCACGGGTCGGAGATCAGGTCGTCGACCGGCAGCGCGTCGAGGTCGGCACGCAGCGCCACGAGCGGGCCGCCGGTGCCGATCTCGGCCAGCACTCCCCCGCCCTCGGGCCGGGTGACCGCCCACCCGGCTCCCTCCAGCGCGGACACGACCGCGTCGGAGGTGCGGTGCTCGGCCCAGCTCAGCTCGGGGTGGGCGTGGAGGTCGCGTCGGAGTGCGACCAGGTCGTCGGCGTACTTGTCGACGACCTCGGTGATGACGGACGTGGCGGGGAGGGTGGGTGCAGGCATGACCCGGCCATCCTAGGGTGCCGAGCCGCCCTCGTCCGCCCGGGCGTCGTAGGCCGCGAGCAACCGGTCCGCGGCCAGCGGCGCCGGGAGGTCGCCCGCCAGCACCGCGCGTCGTATCCCCTCGCGCACCGCGGCGACGCCGGCCGAGGAGCGCAGTCGCTGGGCGAGCTCGTCGCGCACCAGCGCCCACATGAAGTCCAGCTGCTGCTCGGCACGCTTGTGGGCGAGCCCGTCGGCACCGAGATGCTCGCGGTGGTCGGCGATGCGCTGCCAGACGTCGTCGACGCCGGCGCCGGTCAGGGCCGAGCAGGTCACGACCGGAGGAGACCACTCGGCGTTCCCGCGCACGAGCCGCAGCGCCCCCGCGAGCTCACGGGCGGCGACCCGGGCGTCGGCCTCGTGGCTCTCTCCCCCGTGGGCGTCGGCCTTGTTGACCGCGACCACGTCGGCGATCTCGAGGATGCCCTTCTTGATGCCCTGGAGCTGGTCGCCGGTGCGGGCGAGGGTGAGGAAGCAGAAGGTGTCGACCATCCCGGCCACCGTCACCTCCGACTGCCCGACGCCCACCGTCTCGACCAGCACGACGTCGTGGCCGGCGGCCTCGAGCACCAGCATCGCCTGCACGGTGGCCCGCGCGACCCCGCCGAGCGTGCCGGCCGACGGCGAGGGCCGGATGAAGGCGCGCGGGTCGACCGCCAGCGCCGCCATCCGGGTCTTGTCACCGAGCACGGAGCCGCCGGTGCGCACCGAGGACGGGTCCACGGCGAGCACCCCGACGCGGTGGCCGGCCGCGGTCAGCCGGGTGCCGAGGGTCTCGATGAAGGTCGACTTCCCGACGCCGGGCACGCCACTGATGCCGACGCGTGTCGCGGGTGGTCGCTCGATGGCGGCGAGGCCGGTCAGCAGCTGCCGGGCGGCGGCACGGTGCTCGGCCCGCGACGACTCGACCAGGGTGATGGCGCGCGAGACGTCGGCCCGCCGACCTGCCACCACCCCCTCGGTCAGCGCGGCGACGTCGACCGGACGAGGCATCAGGCCCTCACGCGCTGCGCAGTCGGGCCAGCAGGTCGAGCGCGGACTCCGCGATCACGGTGCCAGGCAGGAACACCGCGGCGGCGCCCATCTCCTTGAGCCTCTCGACGTCGTCGGGCGGGATGACGCCACCGATCACGATCATGATGTCCGGGCGCCCCTGGTCGGCCAGCGCCTGCTTGAGCGCGGGCAGCAGCGTGAGGTGCCCGGCCGCGAGCGAGGACACCCCGACGATGTGCACGTCGGCGTCGATCGCCTGCTGGGCGACCTCCTCGGGCGTCGAGAACAGCGGACCCACGTCGACGTCGAAGCCGAGATCGGCGAAGGCGGTGACGACGACCTTCTGGCCGCGGTCGTGGCCGTCCTGGCCCATCTTGGCGACGAGGATGCGCGGACGTCGACCCTCGTGCTCCTCGAACTCCTCGGTCGCGGCGAGCACCTCGGCCATCTTGCCGCCCTCGGCGGTGCCTGCCTCGTCGCGGTACACGCCGCTGATCGTACGGATCACGGCCTGGTGGCGGCCGTAGACCTTCTCCAGCGCGTCGGAGATCTCACCGACCGTTGCCTTGGCCCGGGCCGCGTCGACGGCGAGCGCGAGGAGGTTGCCCTCCAGCGAGCCGCCCCCGACGGGGCCGCGCTCGGCCGAGGAGGTCAGCGCGTCCAGCGTGCGGCGTACGTCGTCGGCGTCGCGCTCGGCGCGCAACCGCTCGAGCTTGGCGATCTGCTGGCGGTAGACGTCGTCGTTGTCCACCCGGAGCACGTCGAGCTTGTCCTCGGTGGCCAGACGGAAGGTGTTGACGCCGATGACCTTCTGGGCGCCCGAGTCGATCCGCGCCTGGGTGCGGGCGGCCGCCTCCTCGATGCGCATCTTGGGGATGCCCTTCTCGATCGCCGCGGCCATGCCGCCGGCGCGCTCGGCCTCCATGATGTGCGCCCACGCGCGCTCGGCGAGGTCGTGGGTGAGCTTCTCGACGTAGTAGGAGCCGGCCCACGGGTCGATGATCTCGGTGGTGCCGCTCTCCTGCTGCAGCAGCAGCTGGGTGTTGCGGGCGATGCGCGCGGAGAAGTCGGTGGGCAGCGCGATCGCCTCGTCGAGGGCGTTGGTGTGGAGTGACTGGGTGTGTCCCTGCGTGGCGGCCATCGCCTCGATGCAGGTGCGCCCGACGTTGTTGAAGACGTCCTGCGCGGTCAGGGACCAGCCGGAGGTCTGGCTGTGGGTGCGCAGCGAGCGCGACTTGGGGTTCTGCGGGGCGAAGTCGTCGACCAGGCGCGCCCACAGCGCCCTGGCCGCGCGCATCTTGGCGACCTCCATGAAGAAGTTCATCCCGATCGCCCAGAAGAACGACAGGCGCGGGGCGAACTGATCGATCGTCATACCGGTGCCGAGACCGGCACGGATGTACTCGACCCCGTCAGCCAGCGTGTAGGCCAGCTCCAGGTCGGCCGTGGCCCCCGCCTCCTGGATGTGGTAGCCGGAGATCGAGATGGAGTTGAAGCGGGGCATCTTCTGGGAGGTGTAGGCGAAGATGTCGCTGATGATCCGCATGCTCGGCGCCGGCGGGTAGATGTAGGTGTTGCGGACCATGAACTCCTTGAGGATGTCGTTCTGGATGGTCCCCACCAGCTTCTCCGGCGGCACCCCCTGCTCCTCGGCCGCCGCGATGTAGAGCGCGAGCACCGGCAGCACCGCGCCGTTCATCGTCATCGACACCGACATCTCGTCGAGGGGGATGCCGTCGAAGAGGGTGCGGGTGTCGTAGATCGAGTCGATCGCCACTCCCGCCATGCCCACGTCGCCGCGCACCCGCGGGTGGTCGGAGTCGTAGCCGCGGTGCGTGGCGAGGTCGAAGGCGACGCTCAGGCCCTTCTGGCCCGCGGCGAGGTTGCGGCGGTAGAACGCGTTGGACTCCTCGGCGGTGGAGAAGCCGGCATACTGCCGGATCGTCCACGGCTGGGTGGTGTACATCGTCGGGTAGGGCCCGCGCAGGAACGGCGCGATGCCGGGCCAGGTGTCGAGGCCGTCGAGGCCCTCGAGGTGCTCCGGGCCGTAGACCGGGAGGATGTCGATGCCCTCCGGGCTGGTCCAGGGCTCACCCGTCGCTCCCCCGGCGGTCGAGGAAGGCGCGCTCGCGCCTGTCACGAGATCCTCCGACAGCGGCACCTCGGCGAAGTTCTTCGGAATGCTCATCGGGCGAGCTCCTCTCGGATCCGCGCGAGGAAGTCGAGCGCATCGACCCCCACGGCAGCCCCATCATCAACAGTGTCGGCCGCATCTCCTCGACTGGCCACGGTGCGCTCCCCCGGCTTGCCCGCCAGCACGACGTACGACGCTCCTGCCGCGCGCAGGGCGCCGACCAGGTCTGCGCCCCACTCGGCGTAGGCCGCGTCGGTGCCGGCCAGGCAGACGACCGACTGACCGGCATAGGCCGCCGTCACCGCCTCGATGCCGTCGGTGGCTCCGGCCGCATCGACGGCGACGCCGCCGGCGGCGAGGAGGTTGGTGGCAAAGGTGGCGCGTGCGGTGTGGGCGGCCACCGGGCCCATCGTGGCCAGGAAGACCGCCCGGGTGGCCGGCTCTGCCCGCATGCCCTCGAAGGCCGAGCCGTAGTGCACCCCGGCCCTGCCCCAGGGCTCCCGCTCGGGCAGCGTCTCGGCGAGGTTCGGGAACTCCGAGATCCCGGTCAGCGGGCGCGAGCGGTCCGCGATGCCCGCGGCCCTGGCCTCGCCGACCTGGCGGACCCGTTGCTTGACGCCCGCGGCGGCCCGCTCACCGAAGCCGCCGTCGGTCTCGATCCGGCCGAGCTCGGCCCACCCGGCGACGGCAAGGTCCTCGGTGAGCTTCTCGATGGCGTAGGAGCCGCCAGCCGGGTCGGTCACGGCGGCGACGTGGGACTCCTCGATCAGCAGCGAGGACGTGTTGCGCGCGACGCGGCGACCCAGGGCGTCGGGGCGGCCGAGCCGCTCGTCGAAGGGGATGACGGTGATCGCGTCGGCACCGCCGACCCCGGCAGCGAACGCCGCGACGGTGCCGCGCAGCATGTTGACCCAGGGGTCGACCTTGCCCATCATGGCGCGGCTGGTGATCACGTGCTGTCGCTGCGGTGTGCGGGCCGCACCGGCCGCCTCGAGCACACGGGCCCAGAGCCGGCGGGCCGCCCGGAGCTTGGCGATCGTGGGGAACTGCTCGTCGGTCGCGGCGTAGCGGAACTCGATCAGCCCGGCCGCCTCGTCGACCGACAGGCCGGCCTCGGCCAGCACCCGGAGGTAGTGCACGCCCACGGCCATGGTCCAGCCGAGCTCCTGCGCGTCGCTCGCACCCGCGTCGTGGAGCGCCGTGCCGTCGACGACGGCGCCGAGCACCCCGAGCGCCTGCGCGCGACGTACGGTCTCGACGAAGGACTCCGCGACCAGAGGCTCCCCCTCGGCGACCCCCTCCCCGAACATCAGCGCCGTGGCCGGGTCGGCGGAGAGGTTGTGGCCGGGGTGCGGGTCGCGGGGGGAGTCGTGGAGGAGCTGCGCGAGCGCTTCGGACTGGTGCGTGCTGGGCCGCTCCAGCGTGACCGGGGCCAGGTCGAGCAGCACACCGCGCAGTGCGACGCCGAGATCTGCCCCGCCCACGAGGTCGAGGTGCAGCGAGGTCGCGCCGTTGTCGAGGTCGACGAGGGCGTCCTCGTTGAGGGCCGTTGCGTCGTCGCCGACCAAGGAGGTACGCACGTCCCAGGCGCCGGTGCGCACGGGACGGCCGGCGGTGGTGAGGCCGTCGAGGTCGGACTGCTGCCCGATCGGGGCCACCTCGATCCCGTCGAGCGTCGTGCGGGTGAGCGCGGCCCAGACGTCCGAGTCGGGCGCGTCGTCGGTGAGGCGTCGGGCCTTGCGCAGGACGGCGGCGGTCGCGGCCTCCCACGCCCCGGCGTCGTACGTGTCGTCGTCGCCCACGAGGCGCAACGAGCCCTCCTCGGGCTGCAGCTCCTCGGGCTCGGCCAGTCCACCGTCACGGTCGGTCATGCTCGGCAGGATAGGCCTGCGGCGTGGCGAGGGTCATCGGCCGCGGCTATGGGATACCTCTCACGGTCGGCGCACTCAGCGGCGGGCCGAACCGTCCGTGGCCTCCTCGAGCCCCCACGACGCCAGCACCGGGAGCGTCCGCGCCGTGGCCGAGCCGGGCTGCGCGGTGTAGACGACGAGCCGCTGGTCGACATCGTGAGGAGAGACCAGCGACTCGATGCCGAAGGCGAGCGGGCCCACGACGGGGCGGGCGATCTGCTTGTCCACCGAGGGCTGGTGGAGCAGGGCGGGGGTGCCATCGTGGTCGTCGGATCGTGGATGGCCAGCGTGGGGCACGGCTGCGTCGGGTTCCACGCCGCCACCAAGGCCGCCGAGGCGCAGCTCGCACGGAGCTGGGCCGCCGAGTTCGGACCGCGTGGCATCCGGGTCAACACGGTCGCCCCGGGTGCGACGCGGACACCCATCAACGCCGACACCGGCGACGTCATCGCGCAGATGACTGCCGGGACCCCCGCAGGGCGACCCGGCACACCCGAGGAGATCGCCAGTGCCATCGCGTGGCTGGTCTCCGACGAGGCGTCCTACGTCCACGGCGCGCTGATCCCGGTGGACGGCGGCATCACCGCCACCCGCTAGCAGCACACCTCAGACCTCGGTGCGGCCCTCGTCGTCCTTGTTGCGCAGCCCGATCTTGTTGCCCAGCCACACCAGCGGGTCGTACTTCTTGTCCACCACCCGCTCCTTCATCGGGATGATCGCGTTGTCGGTGATCTTGATCCCCTCGGGGCAGACCTCGGTGCAGCACTTGGTGATGTTGCACATCCCCAGCCCCGCTGCGCCCTGGGCCAGCTCGCGCCGGTCATGGGTGTCGAGCGGGTGCATGTCGAGCTCGGCGTAGCGCAGGAAGAAGCGCGGTCCGGCGAAGGCCTCCTTGTTGTCCTCGTGGTCGCGCACCACGTGGCAGACGTCCTGGCACAGGAAGCACTCGATGCACTTGCGGAACTCCTGGCCCCGCTCGACGTCGATCTGCGCCATCCGCCGCTTGCCGTCGGCGTCGCGCGGGCCCAGCTGCGCCGACGGCAGCTGCTTGGCCTTCTCGTAGTTGAACGACACGTCGGTCACCAGGTCGCGGATCACCGGGAAGGTGCGCATCGGCGTGACCGTGATCGTCTCGTCCTCCTCGAAGTCCGAGAGCCGGCACATGCACATCAGCCGTGGCCGGCCGTTGACCTCGGCGCTGCAGGAGCCGCACTTGCCGGCCTTGCAGTTCCACCGCACGGCCAGGTCGCCCGCCTGCGTCGCCTGCACCCGGTGGATCGCGTCGAGCACGACCTCGCCCTCGGAGACCTCGACCGGGAAGTCCTGGACCTCGCCGCCGTCCTTGTCGCCCCGCCAGATCCTCAACTTCAAGGTGTAGCTCATGCGAAGTACCCCTTCAGCTCGTCCGGCATCTGCGGCAACGGCTTCTCCTGCAGGTCCACCCCGGTGCCCTCCGCGTTGAGGTTGACCACGAGGTTCTTGGTGCCCCATTCGCTGTCGGGGCCGGGGAAGTCGTCGCGGGGGTGGCCGCCGCGCGACTCCTCGCGGGCGAGCGCCGCCTTGGCGATGCACTCGCTGACGATCAGCATGTTGCGCAGGTCGAGGGCCAGGTGCCAGCCCGGGTTGTACTGCCGGTGACCCTCCACGACCATCGTGCGCGCGCGCACCTTGACCGCCTCGATCTCGCTCAACGACTCCTCGAGCTCGGTCCTGGTGCGGATGATGCCGACCAGGTCGTTCATCGACTGCTGCAGGTCCTGCTGGACGGTGTACGGGTTCTCGTTGCCCGCCTGTTCGGGCTCGAAGGGCGAGAGTGCCGTGCGCTGGCCCGCCGACACGTCGTCCT
>JBBSOR010000062.1:0-23511 GCA_038259535.1 Propionibacteriales bacterium
ATCCAGAAGGCGAAGAAGAGCTCGGTCCCCAACAAGAACATCGACTCCGCACTCAAGCGCGGCTCCGGGGCGGAGTCCGGCGGCGTCGACTACGAGACGATCTCCTACGAGGTCTACGGACCGCAGGGTGTCGCGATCCTCGTCGAGTGCCTCACCGACAACAAGAACCGCGCCGCCATGGAGGTCCGCACCGCCGTCACCCGCAATGGCGGCACCATGGCCGACCCGGGCTCGGTGTCGCGGCTGTTCACCCGCAAGGGGGTCGTCGTCGTGCCGAAGTCCCAGGAGGACCGTGAGGTCACCGAGGACGACGTCCTCGAGGCGACCCTCGACGCTGGGGCCGAGGAGGTCAACGACCTCGACGAGGCCTTCCAGGTGCAGAGCGAGGCCACCGACGTGGTCGCCGTACGCACGGCCCTCCAGGACGCCAACATCGACTACGACTCCGCCGACGTCGAGTTCGTCGCGAGCCTCGAGATCCCGGTCGACGCCGACGGCGCCGGCAAGGTGATGCACCTGGTCGACGCCCTCGAGGACCTCGACGACGTGCAGGACGTCTTCACCAACGTGGACATCCCCGCCGACGTGCTCGCCGAGCTCGAGGCCGCCGACGCCTGACGGGGCGCCCCGCCCACCTGCCCACCCGCCACATCCGCTGTAACGCCCTGTTACTGCAACTACCCACCCCGATGCATCGGGGTGGGTACACCCAGTAAACGGGCGTTACAGCCCGGGTGGTGGTGCGCGCCTCGCGAGCCACCAGCCATCCACAAGCACCGCGCCACCGCCGTCGTCCACAGGTGGAGGTGCTCGTCGGCCGACACCGTCGGCGGTCCACCGCAGGCTCGGTCGGCATGTACCTCCCCGCCGCCGCCCTGATCGAGGCGCAGCACGGACTCATCACGACCCGCCAGCTCACGCGTGCCGGCCTGGACCCCAGCGACGTACGCCGCCAGCTGGCGGCCGGTCGGTTGCTGCGTCTGCGTCGGAGCGTCTACGTCGACCGTGAGGCGTGGGACTCGCTCGAGCCCTTCCGGCAGCAGCCACTCCTGCGGATCCGCGCAGCCCGACTGTGCCTGACCTCGCAGGCGTATGCGTTCAGCCACGACTCCTCCTCGATCATCCTCGGCCTGGGTGCCCCGGACCCTCGACGATCCGCGGTCCACCTCACCCGGCCGAAGGTCCACGGGGATGCCGACCGCGCCGGGATCAAGCACCACCTGGCGCCCTACCGCGCCGAGGACCTGACTGAGGGCGACGGGTTGCCCGTCCTCGGGCCTGCCCGCACCGCCCTCGACATGGCGCGTGAGCACGGACGTGCCCACGGGTTGGCTGCCTGCGACGCGGCGATGCGACATGGCGTCACCCGTGCCCAGCTCCTCGACGTGCTGGCGACGATGAGCTCGTGGCCGCACAGCCGCTGCATGCGCTGGTGCATCGAGCACGCGGACGAGATGGCGGAGACCTACATCGAGTCGTTGGTCCGCGACTTCGTCCTCGAACTGGGCATCGGTCGGCCCGAGCTGCAGTTCGGTCTGACCGACGGGCACGCCACGGCATTCGCCGACGTCTGTGTGAGGCGGCACTTCTTCGAGGCCGACGGGCTCCTGAAGTACGCCCCGGACAACCCGAGCGGGCTGGCGCCGATGACCGTCCTCGTGGAGGAGAAGCGACGACACGACTTCCTCACCGGTTTCAAGCTCGGCAGCTCGCGGTTGACCTACGTCGACATCTTCAGTGGACGCCGGGCCGCGCTCGCTCGGGCCGCGCGGGAGTACGCCGACACCTGCGCCCGCTTCGGCACGAACACCGATGACCTCGCGCAGTACCGGGTGCGGCGGCGCTGACCGCCCCGCCCGCTGTAACGCCGTGTGACCTCGACTACCCACCCCGATGCATCACGGTGGGTACACCCCGTAAACGGGCGTTACAGCGGCGGGGGCGGCGGGGCGGCGGGGGCGGCGGGGCGGCGGGGCAGCGGGGGTGGCGGCCCGCCGGGGCCGGGCCGTGCCCCCGCGGATCCACCCCGACGCCGCGTGTCGTACGTCGTCGCGCCGGGGTCGCGGGTTAGCGTGGCCGCACGAACAGGTGTTCGGACGGACCGGCTGGCGAGAGGGTGTACGACGTGCGGGTGCTCGGCATCGATCCCGGCCTGACGCGCTGCGGCGTGGGCGTCGTCGACGGCAGCGTCGGCCGCCCGCTGACGATGGTCGACGTGGGCGTGATCCGCACCAGCGCGTCGCTGCCCATCGCCGAGCGACTGGTCACGATCGAGCGCGGCCTCGACGCCTGGATCGAGGAGCACCGCCCCGACGCGGTCGCGGTCGAGCGGGTCTTCGCCCGCTCCGACTCCAGCACGATCATGGGCACGGCCCAGGCGAGCGGGATCGCCCTGGTCGTGGCCGCCCGTCGCGGCCTGCCGATCGCGCTGCACACCCCGAGCGAGGTCAAGGCCGCCGTGTCCGGCAACGGTCGCGCCGACAAGGCCCAGGTCGGTGCCATGGTGGTGCGCATCCTGCGACTGACCGAGCTTCCCAAGCCCGCCGACGCGGCCGACGCGCTGGCCCTGGCGATCACGCACGTGTGGCGCGGCGGCGCCCAGTCCCGCATCGACGCGGCAGTGGCCGCGCCGCGGCGGCCCCCCACACCGATGAGGACCCGATGATCGCCTTCGTCCGCGGCGAGGTCGCCGCCGTCACGCTCAACAGTGCCGTGCTCGAGGTGGGCGGTGTGGGCCTGGAGCTGATGTGCACGCCCGGCACGCTCGCCACCCTGCGCGTCGGGCGCCAGGCCCTGCTCCCGACCAGCATGGTGGTGCGCGAGGACAGCCTCACCGTCTTCGGCTTCCTCGACGACGACGAGAAGCAGGTCTTCGAGATCGTGCAGACCGCCTCCGGGGTCGGCCCGAAGGTCGCCCAGGCCATCGTCGCGGTGATGAGCCCCGACGACGTCCGCCGCGCCATCACGACCGAGGACGTCAAGGCGCTCACGCGGGTGCCGGGCATCGGGCAGAAGGGCGCGCAGCGGATCATCCTGGAGCTCAAGGACCGCATCGGGCCGCCGGTCGGCCCCCACCACGCCCCGGCCGCCGGACCTGCCTCCGCGCCATGGCGCGACCAGGTGCACCAGGGCCTCGTCGGCCTGGGCTGGTCGGCCAAGGAGTCCGAGCAGGCCGTCGACGCCGTCGCGCCCGAGGCCGGTGACGTGCCGGACGTCGGCATCCTGTTGCGCGCGGCCCTCCGCACGCTGAGCAAGGCCTGAGCGGGGGCGCGCGATGAACTGGGACGACGACGTGGACGACGACCTCACGCAGGTCGAGCTGACCCACCTGCAGCGGCTCACCGATGCCGACGCCGACGGGGACGACCGTGCCGTGGAGGCCGCACTGCGGCCCAAGACGCTCGACGAGGTCATCGGCCAGGTCCGCGTACGCGACCAGCTGGGGCTGGTCCTCGAGGCCGCTCGCCGTCGTGGTCGCGCGCCCGACCACGTCCTGCTGTCCGGTCCGCCCGGGCTCGGCAAGACCACGCTGGCGATGATCATCGCCGCCGAGATGAGCACGCCCCTCCGGCTCACCAGTGGTCCGGCGATCACCCACGCCGGCGACCTCGCCGCCATCCTGTCCGGCCTCAACGAGGGCGACGTCCTCTTCGTCGACGAGATCCACCGGATGTCGCGGCCGGCCGAGGAGATGCTCTACATGGCCATGGAGGACTTCCGGGTCGACGTGGTCATCGGCAAGGGGCCGGGGGCCACCGCGATCCCGCTCGAGATCCCGTCCTTCACGCTCGTCGGCGCCACCACCCGGGCGGGGCTGCTGCCCGGACCGCTGCGCGACCGGTTCGGCTTCACCGCCCACCTCGAGTTCTACGAACCCCACGAGCTCGACCGGATCGTGCACCGCTCGGCCGGACTCCTCGACGTGCACCTCACGGCCGAGGGGTCCAGCGAGATCGCGTCCCGCTCCCGCGGGACGCCGCGCATCGCCAACCGGCTCCTGCGACGGGTCCGCGACTACGCCCAGGTGCGCGCCGACGGCATCTTGACGCTGCCGGTCGCCCGGGCCGCGCTGGAGATGTTCGAGGTCGACGAGTCCGGGCTGGACCGCCTCGACCGAGGCGTCCTCGACGCGCTGTGTCGCCGCTTCGGCGGGGGACCGGTCGGCATCTCCACCCTCGCGGTGGCGGTGGGTGAGGAGCGCGAGACCGTCGAGGAGGTCGCCGAGCCGTTCCTGGTCCGCACGGGCCTGCTCGCACGCACCCCCCGCGGCCGCGTCGCGACCCCCGCCGCGTGGCACCACCTCGGGCTCACGCCCCCCACGATGCCGATGGTCGACTCCGCACTCTTCGAGGACCTGTGAGGGGTGCGCGGGGCTCCGCGTAGACTCCACGCGCTCATGCACCCCACCACCTCAGGAGAGCTCCGACCGTGACTGACCTCGCCGCACTACTGCCCCTGGTCGCCATCCTGGCCCTGTTCTGGTTCATGGTGATCCGCCCCCAGCGGCGCCGGCAGCAGGAGGTCGCCTCCCTCCAGAGCAGCATCGAGGTCGGGCAGCGCGTGATGATGTCGTCCGGCGTCTACGGCACCGTCACGGCGATCGTCGACGACCGGGCGCGGCTCGAGATCGCCCCCGGCACCGAGATCGAGATCGCGCGGGCCGCGATCGCCAAGGTCGACGGGCCGGCCACCGCCGTGGTCGACGATGCCTGATCGGCGCACCGCACAAGAAGCCCTCCAGCGCCTCACCGTCGACGTCCCCGACTGGCCCGAGCAGGGCGTCACGTTCAAGGACATCACCCCGGTCCTCGCCGATCACGACGCCTTCTCGGCGATCATCGCCGCCCTCGCGGGCGCCGGTCGCGACGACCACGGCAACGTCGTGGTCGACAAGGTCGTCGGCATGGAGGCGCGGGGCTTCATCCTCGCCGCGCCGGTGGCGCTGGCCCTCGGCATCGGCTTCGTCCCGGTGCGCAAGGCCGGCAAGCTGCCGCGCGAGGCACATGCGGTCTCCTACTCCCTCGAGTACGGCGAGGCGACCCTCGAGGTCCACCGGGACGCCATCGGCGCCGGCGAGCGGGTGCTCCTGGTCGACGACGTGCTCGCGACCGGCGGCACCGTCGCCGCGACCCGCCAGCTGATCGAAGCCTGCGGCGGCGTCGCCACCGGCGTCGCAGTCCTGATGGAGCTGGGCTTCCTCGACCCGCGCTCGATGACCGGCGACCTCCCGATCTCGACGCTGCTGACCATCTGAGGCACCGCCGACGCCCGCGCGGCGCCGACGTCGGCGTACGCCGGTGCCGGAGTCCTCACTAGACTGAGGAGATGGCAGAGGAGCAGGTGCCCGCGCAGGAGCCGAAGGCGCCCCTGACCGCGCGCAGCATGCGCGCCCGCCTCGCCCGCGTCGGCACGCGTCCTCCGACGTCCAACCCGGTCCTCGAGCCGTTGTTCCGCGCTGTGCGGGCCAACCACGCCAAGGCCGACCTCGCGCTGCTCGAACGGGCCTACGCCGTCGCCGAGAAGTGGCACACCGGCCAGATGCGCAAGAGCGGTGACGCCTACATCACCCACCCGCTCGCGGTGACCACCATCCTGGCCGACATCGGCATGACCGAGTCGACGCTGGTGGCCGCGCTGCTCCACGACACGGTCGAGGACACTGCCTACACCCTCGATGAGCTGCGCGCCGACTTCGGCGACGAGGTCGCGGTGCTCGTCGACGGCGTGACCAAGCTCGACAAGGTGCAGTACGGCGACTCGGCGCAGGCCGAGACGATCCGCAAGATGATCGTGGCGATGTCGCGCGACATCCGGGTCCTCGTCATCAAGCTGGCCGACCGTCTCCACAACATGCGCACGCTGCGCTACGTCCCCGCCGCGTCGCAGGAGCGCTCGTCGCGCGAGACGCTCGACATCTACGCACCGCTGGCCCACCGCCTCGGCATGAACACGCTGAAGTGGGAGCTCGAGGACCTCGCCTTCGCCACGCTCCACCCCAAGATCTACGACGAGATCGTCCGGATGGTGGCGGAGCGCTCACCGTCGCGCGACCAGTTCCTCGCCGAGGTCGTCGCCGACGTCGAGCAGGACCTCAAGGCCTCGCGGATCAACGCCAAGGTCACCGGTCGCCCCAAGCACTACTACTCGATCTACCAGAAGATGATCGTCGGGGGTCGCGACTTCTCCGACATCTACGACCTGGTCGGCATCCGGATCCTCGTCGACGAGGACCGCGACTGCTACAGCGCGCTGGGCGTCATCCACTCGCGGTGGAACCCGGTGCTGGGCCGGTTCAAGGACTACCTCGCGATGCCGAAGTTCAACATGTACCAGTCGCTCCACACCACCGTCATCGGGCCGATGGGCAAGCCCGTCGAGGTCCAGATCCGCACCTTCGCCCAGCACTGCCGGGCCGAGTACGGCGTGGCCGCGCACTGGAAGTACAAGGAGAACACCAAGGACGGGGTGGACACCGACCGCCTGGGTGATCGCGACGACCTCACCTGGCTGCGCCAGCTCCTCGACTGGCAGAGCGAGGTGGACGACCCGGGCGAGTTCCTGGAGTCGCTGCGCTTCGAGATGAACCAGGCGCAGGTCTACGTCTTCACGCCGCGCGGCGACGTCATCCCGCTGCCCATGGGCGCCACCCCGGTCGACTTCGCCTACGCCGTGCACACCGAGGTCGGTCACCACACGATCGGCTCGCGGGTCAACGGCCGCCTGGTGCCGCTGGAGTCCAGGCTCGACAACGGCGACGTGGTGGAGGTCTTCACCTCCAAGTCGCCGAGCTCTGGGCCCTCGCGCGACTGGCTCAACTTCGTCCAGTCGCCGCGGGCGCGCTCCAAGATCCGGCAGTGGTTCACCAAGGAGCGCCGCGAGGAGGCGATCGACCGCGGCAAGGACCAGATCGCCAAGCTGATGCGCAAGGAGGGCCTGCCCCTCACCCGGTTGATGACCCACGACGTGCTGTCGCTGGTGGCCGAGCACTTCCACCACGCCGACGTCTCCGCCCTCTACGCCGCGGTCGGCGAGGGCAACCTCAGCGCCCAGGCCGTCGTCCGACGGGTGATCGACCTCCACGGCGGCAACGACGGGGCTGCCGAGGACCTGTCCGAGGGCGTCACGATCACGGGGCGCTCACGCGCCAAGCGCGCCCCGACCGACTCGGGTGTCATCGTGAAGGGGGTCGACGACCTCTGGGTCAAGCTCGCCAAGTGCTGCACCCCCGTGCCGCCGGACCCGATCCTCGGGTTCGTCACCAAGGGGGGCGGCGTGTCGGTCCACCGGCGCGACTGCACCAACGCCTCCAGCCTCCTCGGCCAGCCCGAGCGCGTCCTCGATGTCGAGTGGGCGCCGACGTCCCAGTCGACCTTCCTGGTCAACATCCAGGTCGAGGCCCTCGACCGCGCGCGGCTGCTCTCCGACATCACCATGGCGCTCTCCGATGCCCACGTGAACATCCTCAGCGCCACGCTCTCCACCACCCGTGACCGCGTGGCCAAGAGCCGCTTCTCCTTCGAGATGGCCGACGCCGCCCACCTCGACGGCGTGCTGCGCGCCGTACGCACCGTGCCGGGCGTCTTCGACGCCTACCGCGTCACGTCCTGACCCGCCGCAACGCCGAGCGGGCACGAAAGTCCCCGTGAGTCCTGCGACCGGGCGCAAAAGTCCGGCCCGGCGCCGATATTCGTGACCGGTCAGTGGCTCACGGCGGACATCCGTGACCGGTCGGCAGGCGTCAGCCGAAGTCGGCTGCGGCCTTGCGGGCCATGTCGAGGAACGCCTGCTTGTTGGCGAGCTCGCCCTCGAGGTCCTTGGCCTTGCGTGCGTCGCCGGCGGCCGTGGCCTTGTCGAGCCTGGCCTGCGTCTCGGCGATCCCGGTCTCGAGCTTGGCGATCATGTCGTCGGCGCGTGCGGACTTCTCCGGGTCGCTGCGGCTCCACTGGTCGTCCTCGACCGAGCGGATGACCTGCTCGACCTTGCGCATGCGCGCCTCGAGGTCCTTCATCCGGTCGCGCGGCACCTTGCCGGCCGCGTCCCACCGGTCGGCCAGGTCACGGAAGGCCTTCTTGGCCGTCTCGAAGTCGGCCCCACCCTTCTCGGCCTGCGGGACGAGTGCCTCGGCCTCGACGAGGATCTGGTCCTTGACGTCGGCGTTGGCGGCGAACTCCTCGTCGAGGGCTGCGTTGGCGGCGTCACGGGCGCCGAAGAACGCGTCCTGCGCGCCTCGGAAGCGCTGCCAGAGCTTGTCGTCGACGTCGCGCGGCGCGGGTCCGGCGGCCTTCCAGTCGCGCATCAGGTCGCGGTAGCGGCCGGCGGTCGGACCCCACTCGGTCGACGTCGCCAGGGCCTCGGCCTCGGTGGCCAGGCGCTCCTTGATGACACGGGCACCGTCGCGGCGCTCGTGCTCCTCGGAGAAGTGCGCCTTGCGGTGGCGGGTGTACGTCGTCCGCGCGGTGGAGAAGCGTCGCCACAGCGTGTCGTCGGTGGCGCGGTCGAGACGGGGGAGCTCCTTCCAGGTCGCAAGGAGCTCGCGCAGCCGGTTGGCGCCATTGCGCCAGTCGGTGCCCTCCGCGAGGCGCTCGGCCTCGGCGACCAGCTTCTCCTTCTCGGCCTTGGACTCCGCTGCCTTCTGGGCGCGCTCCTCCTTGCGGGCGGCGCGCTGCACCGCGACGACGGGGCCGAGGGCATCGAGGCGGGCCGCCAGCGAGATCAGGTCGCCGACCGCATGGGCATCCACGACCTGTTCGCGCAGTGCCTTGACCGACGAGGTGGCCTCCTCGGGGGCCAGACGTCCCGAGGCCACGCGCTGCTCGAGCAGGCGGACCTTGCCCTCCAGCTCGTCGAAGCGCTTGGTGAAGAACTCCAGCGCCTCGTCCGGAGTGCCGGCCTCGTAGGACCCGACAGATCGCTCTTCGTCGCCGGTGCGGACATAGACGGTGCCGTCCTCGGCCACCCGACCCCATGCCACCTCGGCCGGGGTCGAGTCGTCTCGGGACTGCTTGTCGGAGCTCATGGTCGCCCATCGTAGTCATGGCCCGGAGTGCCCTCGGTAGGCTTCCCGCCTGGGACGAGACGGCCCCGCGCCCGACCCCCACCATCGACCCGCGAGACAAGCAAGGACTGACGCCTGTGTTCATCGCTGGCTTTCCCGCCGGCCCCTGGGGGACCAACTGCTACGTCGTGGCGACCGGGGCGGGCGCCGAGTGCGTGGTCATCGATCCCGGCAAGGACGCCGCCTCGGGGGTCGACGAGGTGGTCCGCGAGCACCGCCTCAAGCCCGTCAGCGTCCTCCTCACCCACGGGCACGTCGACCACATGTGGTGCGTCGCACCGGTGGCGGGCACCTACGACGCCACCGCCTGGATCCACCCCGGTGACCGTCACCTGCTCAGCGACCCGATGGCCGGGATGAGCCCCGAGACGACCCGGATGCTGCTGGGCGGCGACTACTCGTGGGCCGAGCCGGACGACGTGCGCGAGCTCTCCGACCTCGCCGAGCTCGAGCTGGCCGGGCTGAGGTTCGTCGTCGACCACACCCCGGGGCACACCGAGGGCTCGGTGACGTTCCGCACGCCGTACGCTTCGGCGGGCGCAGGACAGGCCCGCGACGTGTCGGAAGTGATGTTCTCCGGCGACCTGCTCTTCGCGGGCTCCATCGGCCGCACCGACCTCCCCGGAGGCGACCACGCGACGATGCTGCGCAGCCTGGCCGGCAAGGTGCTGCCGCTCGCCGACGACATCGTCGTCCTGCCCGGACACGGCGAGCAGACCTCGATCGGCCACGAGCGTGCCACCAACCCCTATCTCCAGGACCTACTGTGAGCAAGATCAGCCCGCTGAGCGGGTTCCCCGAGCTGCTGCCGTCCCAGCGCACCGTCGAGCGCGAGGTCGTGGCGTCACTCTCGCGCACCTTCGAGCTGCACGGCTTCGCCAACATCGAGACGCGGGTCGTCGAGCCGATCGAGCGCCTGGCCAAGGGCGGCGAGGTCGACAAGGAGATCTACGTGCTCCAGCGGATCGCCGCCGAGCCCGACGCCAAGGCCGACCTCGGTCTGCACTTCGACCTGACCGTTCCCTTCGCCCGGTACGTCCTCGAGCACGCCGGCCACCTGGAGTTCCCGTTCCGGCGCTTCCAGATCCAGCCGGCGTGGCGTGGCGAGCGCCCCCAGGAGGGCCGCTACCGGCAGTTCACCCAGGCCGACGTCGACATCGTCGGCCGCGACGAGCTGCCGTTCCACCACGACGTGGAGGTGATGTCGGTGATGGTCGACGCCCTCGGTCGGCTGCCGATCCCGCGCGTGTCGTTCCAGTTCAACAACCGCAAGCTCATCCAGGGCTTCTACCGCGGCCTGGGCATCGACGACGTCACCGACGCGATCCGGGTCATCGACAAGCTCGACAAGCTCCCGGCCGACGAGGTCGCCCGGATGCTCGTCGAGCGGGTCGGTACGACGCCGGAGCAGGCGCAGCGGTGCCTCGAGCTGGCCACCATCCGGGTCGCCGACACGTCCCTCGTGGAGCGGGTCCGGGCGCTGGGTGTCGCCGACGAGCTCCTCGACCAGGGGCTCGCGGAGCTCGCCGCCGTGGTCGAGGGCTGTCGAGCCGTGGCCGGTGACCGCGTCGACGTCGAGGCCAACCTCCGCATCGCCCGCGGCCTGGACTACTACACCGGCACGGTGGTCGAGATCTTCATGGAGGGCTACGAGCGCCTCAAGTCCGTCGGCGGCGGAGGGCGCTACGACGCCCTGGCCAGTGACGGCCGGACGACCTACCCGGGTGTCGGCGTGTCCTTCGGCGTCTCCCGCACGCTGATCCCGCTGATCGCCGACGGCGTGCTCGCAGGTAGCCGGCCGGTGCCGAGCGCCGTGCTGGTCGCCCTCAACACCGAGGACGAGCGTGCCGCGTCCACCGCAGTGGCCGGAGCCCTGCGCGCGCGGGAAATCGCTTGCGAGGTGGCCCCGTCACCCGCCAAGTTCGGCAAGCAGATCCGCTTCGCCGAGCGACGCGGCATCCCCTACGTCTGGTTCGTCGGGGCCGGCGCCGGCCCTGGAGACATCCGGCACCAGGTCAAGGACATCCGCAGCGGCCAGCAGGTCGACGCGGATCCCGCCACCTGGACCCCACCCGAGGCCGATCTCCGGCCCCACATCACCAGCACCGCCACCAGCACCCCCAGTGAACTCGAGGAGAACCAGTGATCCGCACCCATGACGCCGGCGCCCTGCGCGCCGAGCACGTCGGCCAGACCGTCACGCTCGCCGGGTGGGTGGCGAGGCGGCGCGATCACGGCGGGGTGGCGTTCCTGGACCTCCGTGAGGCCAGTGGCGTCGTCCAGGTCGTGGTCCGCGACGAGGCGGTCGCGCACTCGCTGCGCAGCGAGTACTGCCTCAAGGTGACCGGCGAGGTCGTGGCCCGCAAGGCCGGCAACGAGAACCCCCACCTCGCCACCGGCGAGATCGAGGTCGTCGCCCTCCCCGGCGAGGCCGGGATCGAGGTGCTCTCCACCTCTGACCCGCTGCCGTTCCCCGTCGACGACGCCTCGGGCCACAAGGGCGGCGAGGTGGGCGAGGAGGCCCGGCTCAAGCACCGCTACCTCGACCTGCGCCGATCCGGCCCCAACGCCGCCCTGCGGCTGCGCAGCAGGATCAACAAGGCAGCCCGCGACGTGCTGGACGAGCGGGACTTCGTCGAGATCGAGACGCCCACCCTCACCCGCTCGACGCCCGAGGGTGCGCGCGACTTCCTGGTCCCCGCCCGCCTCGCGCCGGGCAGCTGGTACGCCCTGCCCCAGAGCCCGCAGCTGTTCAAGCAGCTGCTGATGGTCGGCGGCATGGAGCGCTACTACCAGATCGCCCGCTGCTACCGCGACGAGGACTTCCGCGCCGACCGGCAGCCCGAGTTCACCCAGCTCGACATCGAGATGAGCTTCGTGGACCAGGAGGACGTCATCACGCTCATGGAGGACGTCCTCGAGGCCATGTGGGCCCAGGCCGGCCACACGATCGAGCGTCCGCTGCCGCGGATGACCTACGCCGACGCGATGGCGCGCTACGGCTCCGACAAGCCCGACCTCCGGATGGGCCTGGAGCTGGTCGAGTGCACCGACTACTTCGCCGCGACGACGTTCCGCGTGTTCTCCCCTGACAACGCGCCCTACGTCGGTGCCGTCGTGATGCCGGGCGGCGGCAGCCAACCGCGCCGCCAGCTCGACGCGTGGCAGGAGTGGGCCAAGCAGCGCGGGGCCAAGGGTCTGGCCTATGTCACCCTCGCCGAGGACGGTGAGCTGGGCGGCCCGGTCGCCAAGAACCTCACCGACGCCGAGCGGGAGGGCCTCGCCGCCCACGTCGGCGCCCGACCGGGGGACTGCATCTTCTTCGCCGCCGGACCCGCCAAGAGCAGCCGCGCGCTGCTCGGTGCCGCGCGGCTGGAGATCGGTCGCCGCGGCGAGATGCTCGACGACTCGACGTTCGCCTTCACCTGGGTCGTCGACGCACCCCTGTTCGAGCCGAGCTCCGACGCGGTCGCCAGCGGAGACGTCGCGGTGGGGGCGGGCGCATGGACGGCCGTGCACCACGCGTTCACCAGCCCCAAGCCCGAGTTCGTCGACACCTTCGACACCGACCCGGGCGGCGCTCTGGCCTACGCCTACGACATCGTCTGCAACGGCAACGAGCTCGGTGGTGGGTCGATCCGTATCCACCGCGGCGACATCCAGAAGCGCGTGTTCGCGGTGATGGGCCTCAGCGAGGCGGAGGCGCAGGAGAAGTTCGGCTTCCTGCTCGACGCCTTCAAGTTCGGCGCGCCCCCGCACGGCGGCATCGCCGTGGGGATGGACCGCATCGTCGCGCTGCTGGCCGGCACCGACTCCATCCGCGACGTGATCGCCTTCCCGAAGTCCGGTGGGGGATACGACCCGCTCACGGCGGCGCCCGCGCCGATCACCCCCGAGCAGCGCAAGGAAGCCGGTGTGGACGCAACTCCTGCGAAGGACGTCCCGCCTGCGGAGTGATCTCCGCAAGGTTTGACACCCGCTCCGCACGAACGTGTCGTGACGAGATCGTTACGCGTCAGTGATCGTGCGTGCGGTGCGGGTCACATAGAGTCCCGTTTCGGCACAGCCCCCGGGGGACCCCTGGAATGTGCCCGCAACATCCCGAACCAGATGGGGAGAGAATGTCGGCAGACACCGCAGGGCCGGAGACGTTGGGCTCGTTGACTGACGAGCCGCAGCAGAACCCCAACGGCCAGGAGGCCAAGGAGATCGCCGGCAAGTCGCCGCTGCGGATCGCCCTCGGCCGGTTGGCCAAGGACAAGATCGCCGTGGTCTGCGCGCTCGTCGTCCTCTTCTTCATCATCTGCGCGGTCTTCGCCGGTCCGATCAGCAGGCTCTTCGGTGTCTCGCTCGAGACGGGCCTGTCGACCGAGTATGTCGACGGCCTCAACAAGGGCCTCCCCAAGCCGGAGATGGGTCCGCCCAACGGTGCGTTCACCTGGGACCACCCGATGGGTGTCGCCCCCCGCACGGGCGAGGACAACCTTGCCTACTGGCTCTACGGCTGCCGCGTCTCGCTGCTGATCGCGACCACCGCGACGATCTTCGCGAGTTTTGTCGGCATCGTCATGGGGCTGCTGGCGGGCTTCCTCGGCGGCGCGGTCGACAAGGTGCTGTCGTTCTTCATCGACATGTTCCTCACCATCCCGTTCCTGCTGGCCGCGCTGACGCTGGCGCCGATCCTCAACGACCGGTTCAACACCAGCGACAACTACTCGATGATCCAGAAGGTCAGCCTGGTGATCGTCCTGTCGATCTTCGGATGGATGGGCACGGCCCGCCTGATCCGCGGCGAGGTGATCACCCTGCGCGAGCGCGAGTTCGTCCAGGCGGCGCGCGTGATGGGCATGCCGACCTCGCGCATCCTGTTCAAGGAGCTGCTGCCCAACCTGGCCGCGCCGATCATCATCAGCATCTCGCTGATGCTGCCGACCTTCGTCGCCCTCGAGGCCGGCCTCGCCTTCCTCGGCATCGGCGTCACCGACGGCGTGTCATGGGGGCAGACGATCCTCAAGGGCACCAACCTGACCTTCTTCCGCGAGTACCCGCAATACCTGTGGCAGCCGTTGCTCGGCATCGTCGCGCTGGTGCTCTCCCTCAACCTCTTGGGCGACGCGGTCCGCGACGCCCTCGACCCCAAGACCCGACGCTGAGCCAGATCTCGGCCAAGGTCGCACTGCACGTCACCGGAGACGCCGTCCTCGGTGAGAACAAAAACGAAAGGCTGGACAGCATGAAGCGGAACAAGCCGCTTGCACTCGTTGCTGGTGCCGCTCTCCTGACCCTCGCCGCCTGCGGCGGCGGGTCGTCGGACGATGGTGGCACTGGCGATGGTGGCAAGGACAGAGACTTCGGTGCCCAGGAGGGCGGTGGCAAGGACGCAGAGCGTCAGGGTCCCGCCGTTGAGGTCGAGGGCGCGACCGCCGGAGGCACCATCACGGTGTACCTCCCGGGCGACCCGGGTCCCGACTCGCTCGACCCGACTGGCGGGTGGTCCGTCACGGGCAACTCGATCCAGCAGGCACTCACGAGCCGCTCGCTGACCCAGTACACGCGTGACGACAGCGGTCAGCCCCTGCTGATCCCCGACCTCGCCACCGACCTGGGCACGCCCAACGACGACTACACCGAGTGGACCTTCACCATTCGTGACGACGCCACGTGGGAGGACGGCCAGTCCGTCACCGCCGACGAGGTCGCGTTCGGCATCTGCCGCTCGCTCGACTCCGAGGCGTTCCCGTCGGGTCCGGGCACGGAATACTCCAAGCCCTACTTCGACGGTGGCCAGGACTACACCGGTCCCTACACCGGCAAGGACCCCAAGTGCGAGAACTGGGACGGTGTCTCGGTCGAGGGCCAGGACGTCACCATCAAGATGGCCGTTCCGTTCCCCGACATGGACTACTGGGGCGCCTTCATGGCGATGGGCCCGGCTCCGCTCGGCAACGCCTCCAAGCCGCCGAACTACGGCAACAAGCCGCTGGCCAACGGCCCCTACAAGGTCGACAGCTACAAGCCCAACGAGGAGCTGGTCCTGGTCAAGAACGACCAGTGGTCCGCTGACTCCGACCCGGGCCGTCACCAGTACGCCGACGAGTTCGTCTTCAAGTTCAACCAGGACCAGGCCAAGGTCGACGAGATCATGCTGTCGGACAACTCCGACAGCCAGACCGCCGTCTCCGCCAGCCTCGGCTCGGACAAGTACTCCGACGCCAACGGTCAGCTGGGCGACCGCCTGGTGCAGCAGACGTCGCAGTGCGTGTCCACGCTGACGCCTGACTACACCAAGATCACGGACATCAACGTCCGCAAGGCTCTCGCCTACGCATACCCGTACGAGGCCGTGTGGATCGCCGGTGGCGAGGTTCCGGGCGTGACCCGCATCCCCGCCAACTCGGTCATGCCCCCCGGCATGGCTGGCAAGCAGGAGTTCCAGGTCGACGGTGAGCAGATCACCTACGACCCGGAGAAGTCGAAGGCTCTCCTCGAGGAGGCCGGCTACGGCGCCGACAAGCCGTACCCGATCACCATGGTGTTCTACGAGGTCGACCCGCTGGCCAAGGCCACCCAGGACCAGGTCACCAAGGGCTTCGAGGCCGGCGGTTTCTCGGTCAAGGCCATCCCGGTCCAGGAGTCGCCCTACAACGTGTGGCTCGACCCCGACAACAAGGTCAACAAGAAGCTGAACCTCCGTGGCGTCAACTGGTGCTCGGACTGGCCGGCCGGTTCGACCATGCTGCCGCCGCTGCTGAAGGGTGGCGCTGTCTACAACACCGCCGGCTTCGACGAGGCTTCGGTGAACGACGAGATGACCAGGATCAACACCCTTCCGCTCGAGGAGCAGGCCGACGCCTGGGGTGCGCTGGACGAGACGATCATGACGGACTACTTCCCGATCATCCCGACCGCGTTCCGCAACGACCTGTTCGTCTTCGGCACGAAGATCGGCAACCCCTCGGGCGATGGCTCGATCGGTGCGCCGAACTACAAGGACCTGTTTGTCATGCAGTGATCCTGGTGCTCATCGGGTGCACGTCGCCTGAGAGCGCCACGTAGTAACCAGTAGCAACCACTGACGGGTGGGGGCTCCCTGACCGGGAGCCCCCACTCGCCAGCCCGGACCCGAGTAGGCTGTTCTGCCCCGGTCCGACTCATCCACCATCCCCGGAGAGTGACCTGCGATGTTCGCGTATGTCGTGAAGCGGCTGATCTCGGGAGTCCTCGTCGTGACGTTGGTCTCGATGGCGATCTTCCTGCTGTTCTGGTACGGCCCGTCGAGTCCCGCCCAGCCGATCTGTGACCGCGAGACCAGCAACCGCTGCACGCAGGCGAAGCTGGCGGTCTACGAGAAGACGCTGGGTTACGACAACCCCGTCTACGAGGAGTACGGCAAGTTCGTCAAGGGTGTGTTCGTCGGTCGTACGCTCACCATCGCCTCGAACGACTACCCGTGCTCCGCCCCGTGCCTGGGTGTCAGCTTCCGCACCAAGCAGCCGGTCAAGGAGGAGCTGGTCTCGCGCATCCCCGCGACCTTCTCCGTGGCCATGGGCGGTGCGTTCCTCTATCTGCTCTTCGGCGTCCCGATCGGGGTCGCGGCCGCACGACGGCGTGGCTCCGTGGCCGACAAGGCCCTGGTCTCGAGCTTCCTTTTCATCAGCTCGATCCCCTACTACCTCTTCGCCCTGCTGACGTGGCTCTACCTCACGATCACGTTCGAGGTGCCACTCTTCAGCGACACCGGATACTTCCCGATCACCCAGGACGGACCGTTCAAGTGGTTCAGCGGGCTGTTCCTCGCCTGGGTCGCGCTCGGCATCTTCGGCTGCACCCAGTACACGCGATTCACCCGCGGTGCCATGGTCGAGGCGCTGAGCGAGGACTACATCCGCACGGCCAAGGCCAAGGGCCTGCCGGCACGCACGATCGTCTACAAGCACGGCTTGCGCGCCGCGCTGGTGCCCGTCGTCACGATCTTCGGCATCGACTTCGGCACCCTGCTCGCCGGGACGATCTTCACCGAGCGGATCTTCGAGATCCAGGGCATCGGCTGGTGGAGCCTGGAGGCCGTCCAGGGACGTGACCTGCCCGTCGTGATGGCGACCGCCCTGTTCAGCGCCGTCGTCCTGATCATCTCCAACCTGCTCGTCGACGTTGTCTACAGCGTCCTCGACCCGAGGGTGAGGCTTTCGTGACCAGCGTTCCCGTGACCCAGTCGTCCGCCGCAGCGACGGACCTGCACGAAGGTCCCTTCCTGCAGGTGGAGGACCTCAAGGTCACCTTCCCGACCCAGGACGGGCCCGTCACCGCCGTGAGTGGGCTGACCTACTCCGTGGAGAGGGGCAAGACCCTCGGCATCGTGGGGGAGTCCGGATCGGGCAAGTCTGTCTCCAGCATGGCCGTGATGGGCCTGCACGACGCGAAGTCGGCCCAGATCTCCGGCTCCATCCGCGTCGGCGGCACCGAGGTCGTCGGGTTGAGCGAGTCGCGGATGCGTGGCCTGCGAGGCAACGCGATGGCGATGATCTTCCAGGACGCCCTCGCGGCGCTCCACCCGTTCTACAAGATCGGCGGACAGCTGGAGGAGGCCTACCTGGTCCACCACTCCGGCGCCTCCAAGCGTGACGCGCGGCGCAAGGCGATCGAGATGCTCGACCGCGTGGGTATCCCGCAGCCGGACCGGCGCGTGGACGACTTCCCGCACCAGTTCTCCGGTGGCATGCGACAGCGCGCCATGATCGCGATGGGCCTGATCAACGACCCGTCGCTGCTCATCGCCGACGAGCCGACCACGGCCCTCGACGTGACCGTCCAGGCGCAGATCCTCGACCTGCTCCAGGATCTGCAGCGGGAGTTCAACTCGGCCGTCATCATCATCACCCACGACCTCGGCGTGATCGCCGAGATGGCCGACGACGTGCTCGTGATGTACGCCGGTCGTTGCGTCGAGTACGGCACGGTCAAGCAGATCCTGGTCTCGCCCGAGATGCCCTACACGTGGGGGCTGCTGTCGAGCATCCCCGACGTGAAGGCTTCCACCGACGCGCGGTTGATCCCGATCCCCGGCAACCCGCCCAGCCTCCTGCGGCCCCCGTCGGGTTGCGCCTTCCACCCGCGATGCGTGCACGCCGACAAGGTCGCCGGCGGCCTGTGCCGCACCGAGCTTCCCGAGCTGCTGCCGGCCAGCTCCGGCACGGCCCATCTCAAGCGCTGCCACCTGGCCGACCCCGTCGGGGTCTACCAGTCCGAGGTGCTGCCCGAGATCGCCCCCGACCTGGTCGAGGAGACCCGATGACCCAGGACCCCAACGCCGAGGCCCAGATCGAGCCCACCGAGCTCGGCGCCGACGCGGCAGAGACCCGGGAGCGCCGCCTCCGCCATGAGTTCGACCCCGAGGCCGCTGCTGCCGACGACACGAACGAGGTCGGCGTCGCGCACCTCGACTTCGCGTCCGTGGCCGGGACGGGGCACGTCGCCAGCGCGCTCGACCCCGACGCTCCCGCGGTCCTCACCGTCGACAACCTCAAGATGTACTTCCCGGTGAAGTCGTCGGGCCTCGTGCGCCGGACCATCGGCCACGTGCAGGCCGTGGACGGCATCTCCTTCGAGGTGCCCAAGGGTGGATCGATCGGGCTCGTTGGCGAGTCGGGCTGTGGCAAGTCGACCACGGGTCGCCTCATCACCCGGCTCTACAAGCCCACCGGCGGGTCGATGATGTTCCAGGGTCACGACCTGGCCCAGCTGTCCAACCGGCAGATGAAGCCGCTGCGCCGCGACGTGCAGATGATCTTCCAGGACCCCTACACCTCGCTCAACCCTCGCCACACCGTCGGTGCGATCGTGGGTGCACCCCTCGAGGTGCACAACATCGTCCCCAAGAAGCAGGTGATCACGCGGGTCAAGGAGCTGCTGGAGGTGGTGGGTCTCAACCCCGAGCACTACAACCGCTACCCCAACGAGTTCTCCGGCGGTCAGCGCCAGCGCATCGGCATCGCCCGCGCCCTGACCCTCAACCCCAAGGTGCTGGTCGCCGACGAGCCGGTCTCGGCCCTCGACGTGTCGATCCAGGCGCAGGTGGTCAACCTGCTCCAGGACATCCAGACCGAGTTCGACGTGGCGTTCCTCTTCATCGCCCACGACCTGGCGATCGTGCGTCACTTCTGCCCCGAGATCGCCGTGATGTACCTCGGCAAGATCGTGGAGCTCGGTGACCGCGAGACGATCTACAGCCGCCCGCACCACCCCTACACGCAGGCGCTGCTCTCCGCGGTTCCCGACGTGAAGCAGGCGGCGATCGGTGGGCGCCGCGAGCGCATCCGTCTCGAGGGCGACGTGCCGAGCCCGATCAACCCGCCCTCGGGCTGCCGCTTCCGCACGCGGTGCCAGTTCGCCCAGGAGATCTGCGCCAAGGTCGAGCCGCCGCTGCTGCAGATCGGCCCGCGCCACAAGGTCGCCTGCCACTTCGCCGGCGAGCTCGGCGCCCACCCGGCCACCCCGGTGACCACGTCGTTGCTCGGCGTCGACGACCAGGGCAGCCCGGTCTCCGGTGCCACGCCGACCAACACGCAGCTCACGGTCCCGGGCTTCGAGAAGACCTGGTACGACCTCGCGTCCAAGCAGACCACCGGTCCCTGAGGGCGGTTCTCGCGTCGCGCGGTGGGCGGGGGATACTCACCGACGTGGATGGCTTGTTCGAGATTCCGGGCGCGGGGCAACCCGCGCCCGGAACCCTGCCGTCAGGGATGGCCCCGGGGGCCGGCTCCCTCGGGGCCAACACCCATGCGTCGGCGCCGCTCGCGGTCCGGATGCGCCCGCGCACCATCGAGGAGCTCGTCGGCCAGCAGCAGCTGCGGGCGGCCGGGTCGCCCCTGCGTCGCCTGATCGAGGGTGACCAGTCGATGTCGCTGCTCCTGTGGGGACCTCCCGGCACCGGCAAGACCACCATCGCGGCGATCGTGAGCCAGCAGACCCGGCGGCGCTTCGTCGAGGTGTCGGCCGTCGCGGCCGGCGTCAAGGAGGTCCGCGCGGCCATCGATGGGGCCCGCGCCGAGCTCGCCCGGGGCGGGCAGGAGACGGTGCTCTTCGTCGACGAGGTGCACCGGTTCACCAAGGCCCAGCAGGACGCGCTGCTGCCCGGTGTGGAGAACCGCTGGGTGACCCTGATCGCCGCCACCACCGAGAACCCGTTCTTCTCCGTGATCAGTCCGCTGCTCTCGCGCAGCCTGCTGCTGCGCCTGCAGTCGTTGACCGACGACGACGTGGCCGAGGTGATCGACCAGGCCCTGGCCGACGAACGTGGCCTCGCCGGGGAGGTCGGGCTGGGCGACGACGCTCGCGAGCACCTCGTTCGCCTGGCCGGGGGGATGCGCGACGCGCGCTGACCTATCTGGAGGCGGCCGCGGGCGCGGCCGCGAGCAACGGACTCGACCTCATCGACCTGGCCACGGCGGAGACTGCCGTCGACCAGGCCGCGGTGCGCTACGACCGTCAGGGCGACCAGCACTACGACGTCATCTCGGCCTTCATCAAGTCGATCCGCGGCTCCGACCCCGACGCCGCGCTGCACTACCTCGCGCGGATGATCGAGGCCGGCGAGGACCCGCGCTTCATCGCCCGTCGGTTGGTGGTGCACGCCAGCGAGGACGTCGGTCTGGCCGATCCGAGCGCGCTGCAGAGCGCGGTCGCGGCGGCTCAGGCCGTGCAGCTGATCGGGATGCCGGAGGCCAGGATCAATCTCGCGCAGGCCACCATCCACCTCGCCGTGGCCCCCAAGTCCAACGCCGTGGTGATGGCGATCGACGCGGCGATCGCCGACGTCAGGGCCGGCACGATCGGTCAGGTGCCGTCTCACCTGCGCGACGCCCACTACGGCGGTGCGAAGGACCTCGGCCACGGCAAGGGGTACGCCTATCCCCACGACGAGCCCTACGGCGTCGCCGAGCAGCAGTACCTCCCCGATGTCCTGGCCGACACCACCTACTATTCCCCCACCAGCTTGGGTGCCGAGGCCGCGGTCAAGGAGCGCTGGGAACGTGTGCGACGCATCGTCCGCGGCCGCTAGCCCAAGAAGGGACGAGACAGCATGAGTGGGAGCAGGCCACTGGCCTTCGTGGCCGGCGCTGCCCTCCTGGTCCTCGCCGCGTGCAGCGGTGGGTCGACGGATGAGGACGACCCGGCGCAGGGGGCCACGACCCCGACCTACGGTCCACAGGGCGTGGGGACCAAGGACGCCACGCGCCACGGTCCCGCCGCTGGGATCGAGGGTGCCACCGCCGGTGGGACCATCACGGTCTACCTTCCGGGCGCGCCCGGTCCCGACACGCTCGACCCGTCCGGCGGCTGGTCGGTCACGGGCAATGCCATCCAGCAGGCGCTCGTCAGCCGCTCGCTCACCCAGTACGCCCGCGACGACGACGGGCAGCCGGTCCTGGTTCCCGACCTGGCCACCGACCTCGGCTCGCACAACGACGACTTCACCGAGTGGACCTTCACCATCCGCGAGGACGCCACGTGGGAGGACGGGCGACCCGTCACCCCCGAGGAGGTCGCGTTCGGGATCTGTCGCTCGCTCGACTCCGAGACCTTCCCGGCGGGGCCCGGCACCGAGTACTCCAAGACGTACTTCGCGGGCGCCATGTCCTACGACGGCCCCTACACCTCGCACGACCCGGACTGCGAGGAGTACGACGCAATCTCCGTGGACGGTCAGGACGTCACCCTCACGATGGAGACCCCGTTCCCGGACATGGACTACTGGGGCGCCGTGATGGCGATGGGCCCCACCCCGCGGGGCGACGCCGCAGATCCCGTGGACTACAGCCAGCAGCCGCTGGCCAACGGGCCCTACCGGATCGAGAGCTGGGAGCCGGCCGAGGAGCTGGTGCTGGTCCGCAACGACCAGTGGTCCGCTGCCTCCGACCCGGCGCGCCACCAGTACGCCGACCGGTGGGTCTTCAAGTTCAACCAGGACCAGGACGCGGTGGACGAGATCATGCTCTCGGACAGCACGGCCGGTCAGGCCGCCGTGGCGACGGCACTGGGGTCGGGCCGCTACGACGAGGCCCGCGCCGAGCTGGGCCGACGCCTGGTGCAGCAGCCCTCCGAGTGCGTCACGACGCTGATGCCCGACTACACCAAGATCACCGACGTCAGGGTCCGCAAGGCTCTGGCCTACGCCTACCCCTACGAGGCGGTGTGGCTCGCCGGTGGTGAGGTCCCGGGTGTGACACGTGTCCCCGCGGGCTCGGTGATGCCCCCGGGCATGGCTGGCCGCAGGGAGTTCCAGGTCGACGGTGAGCAGATCACCTACGACCCGGAGAAGTCCCGGAAGCTCCTCGCGGAGGCCGGCCACGCGAACGAGCCCTACGCGATCACGATGGCCTACTACGCCGTCGACCCGCAGGTCGTGGCCGCCCAGGACCAGATCACCAAGGGCTTCGAGGCCGGTGGCTTCTCGGTCAAGGCCATCCCGGTCCAGGCGTCTCCCTACAGCATCTGGCTCGACCCCGAGAACTCGGTCAACCAGCTCCTCAACGTGCGCGGTGCGAACCTGTGTCCCGCCTGGCCGGCCGGCTCGGCACTGCTCCCCCCGCTGCTCAAGGGTGGGGCAGTCTTCAACACCGCCCACTTCGACGAGCCCGACGTCGACGGCGAGATGGACGACATCGCCACCCTCCCCATCGGCGAGCAGGCCGCCGCCTGGGCAGACCTGGACGAGGCGATCATGAGGGACTACTTCCCGACCATTCCGATCGCCTATGTCAACCGTCTGTTCGTCTTCGGCACCAGGGTCGGCAACCCGAGCGGCGACGGCTCGATGGGAGCTCCGAACTACAAGGACCTCTACGTCGTGCCGTGACTCCGGCGCCTTCTATAGGGTGTCCCGGTGACGACGGAGCAGGTGTGGATCGGTGGGGCAGTCGCGATGGGGCTCGCGGCGCTCGTCGTGGCCCTGCTCGCCCACCGGCGTGCACGACGAGCCGAGTCGCTGCTGGCGGCGCTCGTCGAGCGCGCCGCGGTGCGCGAGTCCCCGGCCGTCGATGCACCTCGCGCGGTGGTCGAGGACCCCACCGTGAGCACGTTCGTGATCACCGGGATGGGTCCGGACCCTGACCCCGTGTCCGCGGTCCCCGTGGCCCGGGAGATCGACGGGCGGCTGTTCGCCGACATCGTGGCCCGTGAGGCGGTCGTCAAGGCGGCCTCGTGGACCCACGGCCTGCGCCGGGCCCTGTCCGCGGAGAACCGCAACCGGATCCGGTTCCAGGTGCGCCAGGAGACCCGTCGGGCCGGCCGGGACCGCCGTGCCGAGACCAAGCAGGCGCTGCGCGACTACCGCGCGCGCCAGCGTGCCGCCGCCGACCGCCGCGTCGAGGGCGAGGCCGGTTCCAGGGCCGGATCCAGCTCCTCATCCAGGGAGGACGTCGCCTGATGGGTCGCCCACTCTGGTTCGTCGCCGGGGC
>JBBSOR010000063.1:0-22882 GCA_038259535.1 Propionibacteriales bacterium
CGCGAGCGTCGATGTAGGCGAACACGTTGCGCCGCCGCAGCGACGGGTCGGCGAGGAAGGCAGGGAACATCTCGGCGTACTCGTGCGGCTCGATGACGTTGTTGATCCGCAGTCCGTAGATGTCCGCCCCCGTGCGCGCCTGGAACGAGCGCGCGGTCACCTCGCCCGCCACCTTCGACATCGCGTAGGAGTCCTCGGGCACCGTCGGGTGCTCCTCGTCGACCGGGACGTAGAGCGGGCGCCGCTCACCCTGGGCGAAGCAGATCCCGTAGGTCGTCTCCGACGAGGCGAAGATGACCTTGCGGATGCCCAGCCGGGTCGCTGCCTCCAGGACGTTGTAGGTGCTGAGCACGTTGGTGGCGTAGGTCGCCGAGTCCGGCTTGAGGAGGATGGCCGGCACGGCGGCGAAGTGCACGACGGCGTCATACGACGGCAACTCGTGCAGGTCGAGCTCGTCGAAGGTCGCCAGCCCGGCCATCGCCGAGTAGACCTCGCCGGCGTCGGTGAGGTCGACGCGGAGGTCGGCGACCTCCGGGTGCCTCAGCGCGACGAGGTCGGCGTTGGTGACCTGGTGGCCCTGCTCGGCGAGGTGGGGGGCGACGTGCTGTCCGGCCTTGCCGCTGCCGCCGGTGAAGAAGATGCGCATGTGTCATTCCTACCGCGACGGTGGCCGGGCGACTTCCACCTCCAGGGGTGTCGCGAGGCTTGACGGCGGGCGCGGCGCTGATCAGGGTGGGCACCGAGGGTCGTCGACCCGGTGGAGGACCCATGGCGCTGAGCGAGCTTCCCGACCCGTCGGCCCCGTCGTGGACGAACTGGGTGGGCAACCAGTCCTTCTCGCCCGCCTCGGTTGCCGCACCTCGCGACGAGGAGGAGGTGGCCGCACTCGTCAGGGGTGCCGCCGAGCGTGGCATCGGCGTACGCGTCGCCGGAGCGGGACACTCGTTCACCCCGGTGGTGCAGACCGACGGATTGCTG
This sequence comes from Propionibacteriales bacterium, assembly GCA_038259535.1. Lineage (GTDB taxonomy): Bacteria > Actinomycetota > Actinomycetes > Propionibacteriales > Nocardioidaceae > Nocardioides. Next base: position 979 of record JBBSOR010000063.1, read on the forward strand.
CTCGACCTCTCGGCGTTGACCGGCGTGGTGCACACGGACGCAGCGCACCGGCGCGCGACGGCGCTCGCCGCCACCCGGATCCGCGACTTCTACGAGCCCCTCTGGGAGGTGGGCCTCGCCCTGCGCAACCAGGGCGACATCGACACCCAGCAGATCGCCGGGGCCGTGGCCACCGGCACGCACGGCTCGGGCACCCGCTGCACGAGCCTGTCGGGGGTGGTCCGCGGCATGCGCCTGGTGACCGCGACGGGCGAGCTGCGAGACATCGGCCCGGACGACCTCCACCTCCTGCACGCCGCGCAGGTGTCGGTCGGCATGCTCGGCGTCGTCACCCGCCTCGACCTCGAGGTGACCGACGCCTACCGCCTGCGCGAGCAGGTCGGCCTGAGGCCGTGGGACGAGGTGATGGAGCACTGGGACGAGCTCGTCTCCCAGCACCGGCACTTCGGCTTCTTCTGGCTGCCCACCGAGGAGTCGGGTGCCCTCTACAACCTCGACGGGCACGGCGAGCGGCTCAGCGACCGGTGCTACGTCAAGGTGTATGACGAGGTGGGCCCGGACGTCCCCGACGACGACACCCCCGGGCATCGGGTCGACCGCTGCTACCGGATCTTCCCGATGGTCTACGACCCCAACTTCCACGAGCTCGAGTACTTCGTGGCGCTGGAACGTGCTCCCGAGGCGCTGCAGGCCATGCGGAAGCTCATGCTCGCGAGCCTGCCGGACTCCATCTACCCGCTGGAGGTGCGGACGGTGGGCGCGGACGATGCCTTCCTCTCGCCGCAGCACGGGACCGACACGGTGGTCATCTCGGTGTCGGGCACCCCGGGCACCGACTACTGGGGATACCTGCGCTCGGTCGACGCGCTGCTGGCCGACTTCGATGCCCGCGTCCACTGGGGCAAGCTGCACTTCCTGACCCCCGAGCGGCTCCACGAGCTGTACCCCAGGGCTCACGACTTCATCGCGCTCCGTCGCGAGCTCGACCCGGAGGGGATGTTCCTCAACGACCACCTGCGTCCGCTCTTCGCCTGAGGGCGGCCCGCCCAGCGGCACGAGGTTGGCGCCGGCACGCACGATGGACCCATGAAGTCAGCGGCTCTCATCCTCGTCGGCCTCGTCGCCGCGCTCACCACCGCCTGCGCCGACAGTGCCTCGTCCGGAGCCTTGGGCCCCACGACGGGCGACGGCGACCCTGACTGGCCGTTCGCGGTCGAGGAGGTCGACCGGTTCGACGAGCCGTGGGCGATGGCGTTCCTGCCGGGCAGCGGCGACCTGCTGGTCACCGAGCGCTCCGGCGTCCTGCACCTGCGCGACGCGGACACAGGTGAGCGGGTCCAGGTCGCGGGCACGCCGGAGGTCGTCGACGCAGGTCAGGGTGGGCTCGGCGACGTCCTCCCGGGACCGACGTACGCCGACGACGGACTCGTCTACCTCAGCTGGGTCGAGGCGGGCGACGGGGGAGCAGGCGCCGCCGTGGGCCGGGCCAGGCTGGACACCGACGGCGACCGGCCGAGCCTGCAGGGGCTCGAGGTCATCTGGCGGCAGACGCCGAAGACGGGCGGGGAGGGGCACTTCGGCCATCGGCTCGCCTTCGCTCCCGACGGGGAGCACCTCTTCGTGTCGTCCGGGGAGCGGCAGCTCGGCGACCCGGCCCAGGACACCACCAACACCCTCGGCTCGATCGTGCGCCTGAGACTCGACGGCGAGCCCGCGCCGGGCAACCCGCTGGCAGGCCGGGGTGGGGTCGCTGCCGAGATCTGGAGCTGGGGCCACCGCAACCCGCTCGGTCTCGAGTTCGCGCCAGACGGGACCCTCTGGTCCTCGGAGATGGGGCCCCAGGGCGGTGACGAGCTCAACCTCATCGAGGCCGGCGCCAACTACGGCTGGCCCGAGGTGTCCAACGGCAGCGACTACGGCGGAGGGGACATCCCCGACCACGCGGACGGTGACGCGTACGCCGCCCCGGCCAGGTCGTGGGACCCGAGCATCTCGCCGGGCAGCCTGCTGGTCTACGGCGGCGACCTGTTCGAGGACTGGCAGGGCGACGCGTTCCTCGGCGCCCTCTCCGGCGAGGCGCTGGTCCGCGTCGACCTGGAGGGTGAGACGGCGGGTGACGCGGAGATCTTCGACATGGGTGAGCGGATCCGGGCGGTCGAGGAGGGTCCCGACGGCGCGATCTGGCTGCTGGAGGACGAGGGGGCGGGACGCCTCCTGCGGCTCACACCGGCGTCCTGAGGTGTCAGGACGCCGGCGAGGGGGTCTCCCACACCCGCACCCAGTCGACGTACATGTGCTGCGGGAGCCGGCGCTCCTTGATCTTCGGGATCTCGTAGTCCGCGGCGATCAGGCTGAGGATGGGGAACTGCCGGACGTCGGACACGGCACGGTCCATGCGCCCGGTCTCCTGGCCGTCGATGCGGAAGACCACGGTGCGCGGCGTCCACTGCGCCGAGAAGACGTGGTAGTTCTTCGACCAGCCGTCGCGCCGGCCCGCGAGGTAGGACGCCTGGCGGGGGATCCAGCCCCCCGTCGAGATCCGGCGCTTGCCGTCGTAGCGGTGCATGAAGGTCGCCAGACCACCTTGCGGGTGGTGGTCGCCGAAGTACTCGGCGACATCGATCTCGTTGCCGAGGCCTCCGGGATACATCCCGTCGACCGGTTGCAGCCAGAACGCCCCGTGCTGACCGCGAAGCCGCTGGAACTTCACGCGCGCCGCCGCGACGCCGTACCTGAAGGAGAAGGCGCCCTGCGTGCCGATGTGCCCGCTGAGCCGGTAGGCGTACTTCCGCGGCGTCGCGTCGCGTCCGCGCACCTTGCACCTCGTCGTGGCGTCAGGGTCCTTGATCACGCTGAGGCGCACGGCGCCGCCGGCGACGCGCACCGCGCTGGGGTCGCCCTTGGAGCACGTACGCCGGCTCGTGCTCCAGTGCTCGCGGCCGCGGTGGTTCCACACCGGGTCCAGGTCCGAGCCGGAGAACTCGTCGGTCCACGTCGCGTCGAGCCAACGCGCAGTGCTCACCGGCGCGCTCGTCACGGGCCGGAGACCGCGGGAGCCCAACGCCTTGACGCGGTAGGTCAGGGGCCGGCCGTCCACGGCGGCCGCCGCCGCGAACTGGGCTCGTCCGCGCCGGTCCTGCCTGACCAGTGAGACGGACTCCCACACGTCACCGCGCTGGACCTGGAGCCGGACCCGACGCCCCACCCGCACCGGCCGGATCGTGGCGGTGATGGCGGACCTGGCCGTGTCGGCGTCGGCGACCCGTCCGCCGGGTTGGACGATCGGGGGGAGCACCTCCAGCCTGATCCGCTGGGTGGGCCGGACGACCACCGAGACGCTGGCCGCGGGTACCTCGGCGGCGTCGGTGGCCGAGCCGGCGGCCGGCGCGAGCAGGGACGTGGGCACCATGAGCGCGAGCGTGCAGCTCGCGAGGAGGCGTCGGACAGACATGTGCGGCCTTCGGTTCGTGCCGACGTGCGAGGGACGCACGCCGACCAGGGACGGCGGGTTGCCGTTCCGGGCTGTGACGCGGGCGGCGGCGGGTTAGTTGTCGACCACGCGCGCGAGATTCGCCGCTGCGCGACGCTGCAGGACCGTCCGCTCACCCGCGTTGCGAGTGCGTGTCGCCGCGTCGGCGAACGCCGCGCTCGCCTGCGCGTGCCGCCCGGAGCGCTCCAGCAGGTCGCCGAGCACGCTCGCCACGAGGGGGGACCCGCCGAGTGCGCCTGCGTCGACCGCGCTGAGCACGGCAAGTCCCGCCTCGGGGCCGTGCGCCCGCCCGTGCGCGACGGCCCGGTTGACCTCCACGACCGCGCCCGGAGCGGCCCGCGCCAGGACGTCGTACAGGGCTGCGATGCGGCGCCAGTCGGTGTCCTCGGCGCGCTCGGCCCGGGCGTGCTGGGCGGCGATCGAGGCCTGGAGGACGTAGGTGCCGACAGGAGCACCGCGCGCGGCGAGCGCCTCCGCCCGGCCGAGGGCCGCCAGCCCGCGCCGCACCATCAGTCGGTCCCAGCGGGTGCGGTCCTGCGCCTCCAGCAGGACAGGGGAGCCGTGGTCGTCGAGTCGGGCTGCCGTCCGAGAGCCCTGGAGCTCCAGCAGCGCCTGCAGCCCGAGCACCTCGGGCTCGTCCGGGGCGAGCACCGACAGCATCCGTGCTAGCCGGGTCGCCTCGCCCGTCAGGTCGGGACGCATCCAGTCCTCTCCGGCGGTGGCGGTGTAGCCCTCGTTGAAGATCAGGTAGATCACCGCCATCACGTCGTCGAGGCGCTTCGTGCGCTCCGGACCGGAGGGCAGCTCGAACTCCGCGTGGGCCGCGGACAGCGTCTTCTTGGCGCGTGAGATGCGCTGGCCCATCGTGGACTCGGTGGTGAGGAAGCCCCGGGCGATCTCGGCGGTGGTCAGACCGCCGACCAGGCGCAGGGTCAGTGCGGCCCGGGACTCGGCGGTCAGGCTGGGGTGGCAGGACAAGAACACGAGGCGCAGGACGTCGTCCTCGATGTGGTCGACCTGGTCGTCGAGGTCGGGCATCTGCGCCTCCTCCCAGCTGCGGTCGGCGTCGAGCTCAGCGACCTTGCGGCGCAGGGTGTCGGCGCGCCGGAAGTGGTCGATGCCGCGCCGCTTGGCCGTGGTCATCAACCACGCGGTCGGGTTGTCCGGCACGCCTGTGACGGGCCACTGCTCGAGAGCCGCGACGAGCGCGTCCTGCGCCAGGTCGGCGGCGAGCTCCACGTCGCGGGTCATCCGGGTGAGGGCTCCCACGAGGCGGGCCGAGTCGGCCCGCCACGCGGAGTGGACGGCCTCGGTCGGGTCGTCCGATCTGGTCCCAGCAGGCACGCGGCCAGCGTAGTGATCCGGGTCAGGCGTCGGGCGCCTCAGGGCCCGTGGAGATCTGGCGGAGGGTCGAAACCACGGTCACCTCGGGCCAGTGCGTCGCGTGCAGCTCGGCGAAGACCTGCATGTCGGCCACGGCCTCCTCCACCGAGGGGTACTCCAGGATCGACCAGCCCCCGACGATCTCCTTGGCCTCGGCGTACGGCCCGTCCACGCGGCTGATCTCGCCACCACGGACCACGAAGTTCACCGCGTCCTCGGTGCCGTAGAGCCCGCCGCCGTCGATGAACCTGCCGTCCGCGGCACGCTCACCGATGTGGACGTCCATCGCCTCGAAGAGCGACTGCGGCGGCATGCCGATGTTCTCTTCCATCCTGACGAAACCCATGAAACGCGGCATTGCTGATCACTCCTGGAGGTTGTCGGTGAGCTTCTTCTCGCCCGTACGTCGAACGGGCGGAAGGCTCTTCGACATCGACCGTAGAAGTTTTCTTCCCCGTCAGCGGGGTGCGCGCCGCGGCCGCACGGACGCGATCGAGTGGAGCACCGCGTCACGGCGCGCGGCCCGGACCTCGGCGAGCTTGGCCCGACAGCCGGCACAGCGGGTGAGCTCGTCGCAGCAGCCGGCGTCCCGGACCTCGGCCTCGAGCTGGTCGGCGTGCGCACTGCGTCGCAGGATGGTGTGCATCATGTGTCCCTCCCCAGGGTGATGTCTCCGAGTGTGCAGCGGCTGCGCGGCCGCCGCATCCGCAGTTCTACCGATCTCTGGGCGCGCTGGTCGCCGCGACGACGCTGTCCTCGGCGGGCATCAGGATCCACAGCACCGGGTAGATCAGCAGCTGGCTGCCCGGCAAGACCATCAGGAGCAGCACGAACAGCAATCGGGCGATCCATGGCGTGAGGCCGATGCGGCGTCCGAGCCCGGAACAGACACCTCCCAGGATCCCGGTGTCGCTGGAGCGCATCAGGCCCTGGCGGGCGAAGGCGGCGCGGATGTCGTCCATGGTGTTCCTCCGATGGTGTGGCTGGTGCCCCCAGCCTGCTGCGCGCGGCGCGGCTCCACCATCGGGATCAGCCCCGGTCCGACCCTGAGGTCCCCGGAGGGCGAGCCCGCGCGGCATCCCCGGGAAACCCGAACTCGGTGAACACCCCGGGGCTGAAGCCCACATGGTCGGGCGGACGACGGGCGAGGTCGGGCAGGCCCACCGAAGCCATCAGGCCGTCGTCCAGCGCGAGCACCTCCGCGTCGTGGACCGGCCATGCCTCGTGGTGGTTGGGGACATGGAGCGTGCGGCCCCACCACCGCTGGTGCAGCCCCCACCGCGCGCTGAGGAAGTCGTCGAGCTCGGTGCTCGCGCGCCGCGCACCGGCACGGATGACGAGGTGGCTCCGAGCCTGCGGACCCGGGGTGCGGAGCCGGGCGTCGTAGGTGTGCACGTCGTTGCTCCGGTGGTGGCGCATCCGTGCCCAGCGGTAGGGGAGCCCGAAGACCGCGCGGGCACCGAGCACCACCGCAGCGCGGTCGGCGTCGAGGCTGAGGAACACGATGCCCCGGCGGCCGGTCTCGTCGACGGAGTAGAGCCGCACGTTCGTCTCGAGGAACGACCCGAGCCAGGGGACGCCCGGGCCTCGGGCGACTCCGGCGCCGACCATGCGGAACGGGATCAGTCCGACGTAGGTCGCACCGTCGAGGGTGTCCGGTCGAACCCCTGGTGGCATCCGGTGCGCGACCGCTGCCGGGTCGACGGCCCAGTGCAGGAAGGTCAGGTCGCGCCAGCTCTGGTTCATCATCACCGCGCCGGTGAGCGCCGGCGCGTGGGCTGAGACGGGCTCGACGACGGGGTCGTTCACGCCTCCAGCGTAGGCGGGCGGTCGAAGGCGCGGCGGGCCGCTCGGGCGCGCATGCTCAGAAGACGGTCCAGTCGGAATAGGTGGTGAACGCGTCCAGCGCGGCCAGGCCGGCGGCCGAGCTCCCGGAGGGGCCCAGCGCGGGACTCCACACGCAGGCGACCCCCCGGTCGGGGATCACCGCGAGGATGCCGCCACCGACTCCGCTCTTGGCCGGGAGACCCACGCGGTAGGCGAACTCGCCGGCGGAGTCGTAGGTGCCGCACGTCAGCATCACCGCATTGACCCGCTTCGTCTGTCGGGCGCTCAGCAGCCGCGTGGCGTCGGAGAGCACGCCGTCCCGGGCCAGGAACAACCCGGCGAGCGCGAGCTCGCGGCACGTCATGGAGAGGGCGCACTGGGCGACGTACTCGGCGATCACGTCGTCGACGGAGCACTCCAGATTTCCATAGCTGGCCAGCAGGTGTGCCAGTGCCGCGTTGCGGTGGCCGGCCTCGAGCTCCGAGCGCGCCACCTCGGGGTCGCTGGCGACGTCGGCGCGGCCGCTCTCGCGGCGCACCAGGTCGCGGAGGGCACCCGACGCGTCGCCGGTCAGCGAGTGCAGCGCATCGGTCACGACCAACGCGCCGGCGTTGATGAAGGGGTTGCGCGGGCGTCCCGCCTCCTGGTCGAGCTGGAGGAGGGAGTTGAAGGGGTTGCCCGACGGTTCGCGAGACACCCGTTTCCAGATGTCCTCGCCTCCGGCCGCGATGACCAGGGCGAGCGTGAAGACCTTGCTGATGCTCTGCACCGAGAAGCGCACGTCCGCGTCGCCGACGACGTGAACCTGGCCGTCGCAGGAGGCGATCGCCATGCCGAACTGGCGCGGATCGACCGCCGCCAGGCTGGGGATGTACTCCGCGGGGCGGCCCCGACCAACCTCCGACGCGGCGGCCTCCTGCGCGCTTCGCAGCGCGTCCTCGATCTGCACGCCGTCATCCTCGCGCAGCCCACCGCGCCGGAGACGACCGGGCCCGCCCTCCACAGGAGGCGACCGCTCAGTTTGCCACCCCACCAGCGGGGCATCTGAGCCGTAGCCACGTCGACACCCTCGGCCCAGGAGACGCAGATGTATGGAGACACCCGAGCCATCCGACGCCTCGCCACGCAGATGAGTGACCAGGGCACCGAGATCCGCGGCGACGTCGACCAGCTCGTCACGGCGTCGCACCTCGTGGTCTGGGATGGCCAGGCCGCGCTGGCGATGCGCGAGCGGATGGCCGAGCGGGCGGTCGCGCTGCGCCGGACCGCCGACGAGCACGATGACGCTGCCCGGGCGCTGCGCCACCACGCCGACGAGGTCGACCGCCTGAAGGACCTGATCCGCGAGATCGCCCACCGGGTGAAGGGCCTCGTCGAGGGCGCCAGGTCCCGCCTCGCCGACCTGGCCGACACGGCGCTCGACCTGATCAAGAACCTCACCCCGGACCCCATGGACGAGATGCTCTCCGGCTTCCAGCCCCCACCAGAGGGCCACAAGGACTGGCTCGACGTGCCCGACCGGCTGCCGGGAGGCCGACGATGACCTCGATCCTGCTCGACGCCGGGGGCCACGAGGTCGATCAGCGCACGATCATCCCGCGACGTGCACGCCTCTCCCACGCGGCCATCGGCCGGCTCGCCCGGCTGGCCGAGGTGGAGTCGCCCGCCGCGCAGATGGCCGCCTCGACGGGCTCCCTCGACACTCTCGGTGACCGGCTCGGCACGCTGGGCCGAGGCCCCGCGCGGAACGCCCGTGAGGACCAAGCCCCAGCAGAGGTCGAGGAGAGCGACCTCGACGAGGCGCTCGTCGCCGCCGGGCTCGTCGACGACGGCACGCCGAGCGAGGAGGGGCGTGCCGTGCTGACGGTGTGGCGCGCACCGGTCCTCGCGATCGAGCTCGAGATGCTCCTCACGCTGCGCCGCGGCAAGGTCCGCGTCCGCAGCTGGCACCGCAACCTCGACGACTGGGTCGTGTGCCTGTCCACCGCAGGCGGCGGCGCCTTCGAGCTGTCGTGGCTCGCCGCCGCCGACTGGTGGCTCGAGCTCGGCCGGGCGGCCTACGTCGACACCCGCACGCTCGGCGCCGCACCGACCGACGAGGCACTTCCCGACGTCATCGAGACGCCGTGGGACCTCCTGCTCGCCACCGGGGAGGCGGTCCAGCGCCGACGCTTCGAGCTCCTCGACCAGATGGTGTCCGACTACTCCGGCATGACGGTGACCGGCGAGTCGCTCGAGACCGCCGCCGACGCCGACGTGCGCCGCTGGCACGAGCAGCTCGAGAGCACGTCGCGCGGACGGCTCCATGTCGCCGTGATGGGACGCAGCGAACGCGGCCGCCCGGGTGTCGGGATCGTCGAGTGGGTGCTCTTCCACGACGGGTGGCGCGCCCTGACGCCGTTCAGGCGCGACCGCTGGAACATGGTCCGCATCGAGCACAGGAGTCCCGTCGACCTGCCCCGGGAGCTGGCCGTCCGGGCCGCGGCGGTGACCTCATGAGCAGCGACACCCTGCCCCCGATCGAGTCGGTCTCGGGCGGCTCCCACGGCGTCCAGGCCGGCTACGAGCAGATGCTCGCCCTCGCCGAGCACTACGAGCGCCAGGCCGGCGACTTCGCCGAGATGGCCGGCCTGGGCGCCCGGATCATGGCCAACGGCGACCTGCTGGAGTCGTCGATCCTGTCGCCGGTCTCCTTCGGTGACGCCGAGCTGCAGGTCCTCGACGCCACCGCCGGCACCCACGGCCTGGCCGTGCGGGCCATCGGCATCGAGGCCGACGCCCTCGGCGTCCGAGCCGTGGTGGCGGCCTTCGAGGCGAGCGACTCCCTCTCCAGGCACGCCATCGAGATGCTCGACAACGCGCTCGGCAGGCTGCTGTTCGCCTCCCTCCCGGCGGCGCTGCCAGCGCTGCTCACCGCGAGCGGCATCGGCTACGCCTACTACTCCACCCTCTCGCCCGAGGAGCAGGCGGAGCTCAAGGCGCAGCTCGCCGACGACCTCGGCCAGTTCCTCCATGACCACCCGGAGGTGGCGCAGCACCTGATCAACGGTGGGGGTGGGCTGCTGGAGTCCCTCGTGCCCGGCCTCGGGCTGCTCGACCCCGATGACGGCCCCATCCATCAGGCCACCACCAACGACGCAGCCCGGCTGCTGGCGCTCCTGCTCGGCAACGACACGGACGTCGACGTGACCGGCCTTCCCGACGTCACCGGCGGTGCGGGTGCCCATCAGCCGGGCAACCTCGAACAACTCATGCGGCAGCTGTCGGCCACCAACGCCCTCGATGCCTCCAGCGACGATGCCGACATGCACGGTGCCGTCCAGATCCAGCAGGTCGGTGAGAAGTCAGATGAGCGCTACATCGTCTACATCCCCGGCACCGACGCCACGAGCCCCATCCCCGGCTCCGGAGACCTGGCACGCGACATGGAGGCCAACTACCAGCTCATCGGCGGCCTCGACAGCGCCTACGGTCGCGGCATCGAGCAGGCCATGGTCGCGGCCGGGCTCAGCGGCAAGGACGTCATGCTGGTCGGTCACTCCCAGGGCGGGATGGTCTCCACGTCCCTGGCCGCCGACCCCGACTTCCACCGGCAGTTCAACATCCAGCACGTGGTGACGGCCGGCTCTCCCACCGCCCAGGTGGCCCACCTCCCGGACAGCACCCAGGCCATGCACCTCGAGAACCGGGGCGATGCCGTGCCGCTGCTCGACGGGGAGGACAACCCCGCCGAGCCCAACCGCACCACCGTGACGTTCGACGAGGGCAGCAGCGACACCGGCGACAACCACGGCCTGGACCCCTACGCCAACGGCGCCGCGGCCGCGGATGCGTCGAGCAACGGCTCGATCAGGGACGAGATCGACCGGATGCGCGACGACGGCTACCTCGGAAGTGGACCGTCGGGACCGGTGCAGACCTTCGTGATCACCCGGTGACGGGTCGCTCTGGCAGGGTCGCTGGCATGAGGTGGAGCTCCGTGGTCCTCGCCGTGGTCCTCGCCGTGGTCCTCGTCGTGTGCCTGGCCATGGGGCTGGTCGCCTGCAGCCACCCCGTGGACAAGGCGCCGAGCGCGGCGACGATCCCCACGGGGTGCGGAAACTGCGATGCGGAGCTCGCCGATCTGGTCCGCACCCTCGAGGAGGTGGCGGGCGTCACGACGGTCACCAGCACCAGGCGTACGACGCGCGCGGTGCCCCAGGCTCATCTGAGCATCGGAGTGACGCTCGCAGGCGAGGATGTCGTGTCGACGGACATCCGAGCGGTCATCGACGCAGTGGCCGAAGCAGCGTGGCACTCCGACGTCACGCCGCTCGACGTGCTGAGCCTCGACCTCGAGCTCCCCAACGGCTACCAGGAGTCGGACCACTACCGGTTCGGAGCCGACCGCGACACCTATGCCGCGCGGTGGGGCGATCGCCCCACCGGATCTGAGTGGAGTCCCGTGCCACCCGACCGATCCGAGGCGGGAGGCTGCGAACGCGACGGCTGTGAGGACCTGATGCGCGATCTTGCGCGTGAGGCGTCCGCGCTGCCGGGCGTCGAGGCCGTGCTGGCGGCGCACTACGTCTCGTCGTCGCCGACGAACGCCGCCTCGGCCGACGTCGCGGTCCGCACCGACGGCACGGATGTGAGCGAGGCGATCGCCGAGATCGTGTGGCGCTCCCGGGTCGCCCCGATCACGCTCATCGACGTGACTGCGGTCGTGCCGGCCGGGGGTTTCCCCGAGTCGACGTCCTTCCAGATCGATCCCGACCACGGTCAGGACCACGACCGCCTCGAGCAGCTGTGGGGTCGACGTCCCGCCGCTGAGTAGCGGTGACCTGCTGCTGACGTGGGGCGGCCCGCTCCGCGGCCGTGGCGCCGGGGCACCGACGGGTCTAGAGTGACCTGCGTCACATCGGCTCGGGCCTTGGGAGTTGCCGTGCGACGTCATTCGCGCGTTCATGGATCCACCACGTTTCTCGTCACGCTCACCACCGCCCTGGTCACCGGGCTCGGCGCGGCGCTCGCCGTCGGGGTCGTCGCGACACCCGCGGCGCCGGCGTACGCGGCCGCCGCCGACGCTCCTGCGCGGGTCACGGTGATGGGCACCCTGATGGACGAGCTCGGCTGTGCGAGCGAGTGGGACGAGGGCTGTTCGGCCACCGACATGACCGACGAGGGGACCGAGTGGGCGCTCGAGGCGGAGGTGCCCGCCGGCAGCTATGAGTGGAAGGTGCGGCTCAACGGCAGCTGGGACGAGAGCTACGGCGCGGACGGTGGGCAGTCCAACGCGACCTTCGCCCTGCAGGAGCCCGCGCGGCTGCGCTTCAGCTATGACGACGCGAGCCACCAGATCGCCGTGGCGCCCGCCGATCCCGTGAAGCCGCTCTCGCGCGCCGATCGGCGACTTGCCGGAGACAGCCTGCGCAACGACCTGACCCGTGAGCGGCTCTACTTCGTGATGGCCGATCGGTTCGACAACGGCGACACCTCCAACGACGACGCCGGCCTCGGCCCGGACCGCCTGGTCTCCGGCTACGACCCCACCGACACCGCCTTCTTCCACGGCGGTGACCTCCAGGGCGTCATCGACCGGCTCGACTACATCGAGGGCCTCGGCACCACCGCGATCTGGCTGACGCCGTCCTTCACCAACAAGCCGGTCCAGGGCGCGCCGGGCAGCGAGTCGGCCGGCTACCACGGTTACTGGATCACCGACTTCACCAGGATCGACCCCCACCTCGGCACCAACGAAGACATGGCCCGACTCGTCCGCCTGGCCCACCAGCGCGGCCTGAAGGTGTTCTTCGACATCATCACCAACCACACGGCGGACGTGATCGGCTACGACCGGTCGGCCTACGGCGCGGACGGCAACCTGCCCTACGTCAGCACCGGGGACCAGCCCTACGTCGACGCCGCCGGGCAGCCCTTCGACGACCGTGACTTCGCCGATGGCCAGCGTCGGTTCCCCGAGGTGGACCTCGACTCCTTCCCCTACCGGCCCGAGGTCCCGGCGGGGGAGGAGGACGCCAAGGTGCCCGCCTGGCTCAACGACCCCACGCTCTACCACAACCGCGGCACCTCGACCTTCGCCGGCGAGTCCAACACCTACGGCGACTTCCCCTCCGGCGCCTACTCCGCCCTCGACGACCTGTGGACCGAGCACCCGAAGGTCGTGGAGGGCATGACCGACATCTACGAGACGTGGGTCGACGAGGTCGGGATCGACGGATTCCGGATCGACACCGTCAAGCACGTCAACACCGAGTTCTGGCAGCACTTCTCCCCGGCGCTGCTCGACCACGCGGCCGCCCGGGGCAACGACGACTTCTTCATGTTCGGTGAGGTCTACGACGCCAGCCCCGAGTTCATGTCGCGCTACACCACCGAGGGCAAGCTCCAGGCCACCGTCGACTTCGGCTTCCAGGCCGCCGGCACCGGCTTCGCCCAGGGCGCGCCGACCACCAAGCTGCGCGACTTCTTCGCCTCCGACGACTGGTACACCGACACCGACTCCAACGTCTACGAGGCGCCGACCTTCCTCGGCAACCACGACATGGGCCGGATCGGCAGCTTCCTACGCGCCAACGCCGCCGCCTACGGCGAGGACGAGCTGCTCAAGCGCGACGAGCTCGCCCACGCCCTGATGTACCTCAGCCGCGGCCAGCCGGTCGTCTACTACGGCGACGAGCAGGGCTTCTCCGCCCCACGCGGCGTCGCCAACGGGATCGGCGACCAGCGGGCGCGCGAGGACATGTTCCCCAGCCAGGTCGAGCTCTACAACGGCTTCGACCTGATCGGCAACGACGCCACCACCGCGGACTCGAACTTCGACCGCAGCACCGCGCTCTACCGCTCCATCAGTGGGCTGGCCGCGCTGCGTGAGCGCTACCCCGCGCTGGCCGACGGTGCGCAGGTGCACCGCTTCGCCAGCGACCGGGCGGGGGTCTATGCCTTCAGCCGCGTGTCGGCCGACGGCCGCGAATACGTCGTGGCGCTCAACAATGACACCGCTGCGCGCTCCGCGACGATCGACACCTTCGCTCCGCGCACGACCTACCGGGAGATCTACCCCGGTGGAGGGGGCAAGCGCCAGGCCTCGGGCACCAGTGGTGCAGTGCGCAGTGACGACGAGGGCCACGTCGACCTGCGGGTGCCGGGTCTGGGCGTGCGCGTGTGGCGCGCCGACCGCCGGATCCCCTCCAGCCGGACAGCGCCACGGCCGGCGTTCGAGAGCCCGACGGCCGGCGGGATCGTCGGCGGTCGAGCCGAGATCGGGGTCGGGGTGCCCGGCGACGACTTCAACCAGGTCACGCTGGCCTGGCGGCCGGTGGGCGGGCAGGACTGGCAGGTCCTCGGCACCGACGACAACGCGCCGTTCCGCGTCTTCCACGACGTCAGGGGCCTGCCCGAGGACACGCTCGTGGAATACCGCGCGATCGTCCGCGACGCCGACGGCGACCTCGGCGTGGCCCAGACCTACGCCAAGGTCGGGACGCCGGCCGAGGACGGCGACCCGGGCACCGACGGCCCGGTGACCCAGCCCGACTCGGTCTCCCTGCCCGGCACCTTCCAGGACGAGGTCGGCTGCCCGACCGAGTGGACGCCGGAGTGCCCGGACGTCGACCTGGCCCTGGACGCCGAGGACCTGGTGTGGTCGCGGACGTTCAGCGCTCCGGCGATCCCCGCCGGGACGTTCGCCTACAAGGCGGCGATCAACGACTCCTGGGACGAGAACTACGGGGCCGGAGGCGTCAGTGGTGGCGACAACATCGCTCTCACGGCCACCGGCGTGCCCGTCACGTTCTGGTACAGCCACCAGACGCACTGGGTCACCAACAGCATCGACACACCCCACCTCTTCACCGCGGCCGGCAGCTTCCAGTCCGAGCTCGGGTGCCCGGGGGACTGGCTTCCCGACTGCCTGCGTTCCTGGCTCCAGGACCCCGACGGCGACGGGGTGTGGACCTTCCGCACGACGCAGGTGCCGGCCGGCAGCTATGAGGTGAAGGCGACCCAGGACCAGTCATGGGCCGTCAACTGGGGCGCCGGCGGTGTGCCGGACGGTCCCAACATCGCCTTCGCGGTCGAGACCGGCCAGGGTGTCCAGCTCACCTTCGACGAGCAGAGCAAGGAGCTGACGGTGTCGACCTTTGCGTCCGGAGGCGGCGGCGAGTCCGCTCCGACCGTGGACCTCACCCGGCAGCGGGCGCACTGGCTGACGCCCGAGCTGATCGCCTGGGACCTCCCGGCGTCGGTCGGCGACCGGTGGCGCTTCCGGCTGCACGGCGCACCGGACGGCGGGCTGGTGCCGGACGCGGAGAGCATCGACGGGGGCCGCTCGGTGAGGCTGGAACGGGTCGCGGACAGCCTGCCGCCCGACCTCGCGGCGGCCTACCCCCACCTCGCGTCGTACGACGTGCTGCGGGTGCCACGCAAGGCGTCCCGCCAGGCTGAGGAGTGGCTCCGGGGCCAGCTCGCCGTCGGTGCCTACGACGGTCTGGGCCGCCTGAGGATCGCCACCGGACTCCAGCTGCCCGGCATCCTCGATCGCGTCTACGCCGACGCGGCGGAGCGCGACCTCGGGGTGACCTGGCGCGGCGGACGGCCCTCGGTCGCCGTGTGGGCTCCGACGGCCCAGCGGGTCGCCCTGGTCCTCGGCAACGGTGCGTCGGCCACGCGCGTGCCGATGCGGCGCGAGCGGGACGGCTCCTGGACCGTCTCCGGACCACGGACCTGGCGCGGGTCCTCGTACGCCTTCGAGGTGCGGGTGTGGTCGCCCGACGCGCAGGAGGTCGCCACCAACACCGTGACGGACCCCTACGCCGTGGCGCTGACCGTCGACTCGCAACGCTCGGTCCTCGTCGACCTCGCGGACCCCTCGACCCAGCCGTCGGGCTGGTCCTCCGAGCGCGCGCCGCGCGTGGCCCGGCCCGAGGACCGCACCATCTACGAGCTGCACGTGCGCGACTTCTCCATCGGCGACCAGACCGTGCCGGCCGCCGAGCGCGGCACCTACCTGGCCTTCACCCGGAGCGGCTCCGCCGGGATGCGTCACCTGACCGAGCTGGCGGGGGCCGGTCTCAACACCGTGCACCTCCTCCCCACCTTCGACATCGCCACGATCCCCGAGCGGCGCACCGACCAGGCCACCCCGGACTGCGACCTGCCGTCACTGCCGCCGGACTCCGAGCAGCAGCAGGCGTGCGTGGCCGCGGTCGCGGCCGACGACGGGTTCAACTGGGGCTACGACCCCTATCACTGGACCACACCCGAGGGCTCCTACGCGGTCGACCCGGACCGGCGCACCCAGGAGTTCCGCGCGATGGTCCGGTCGCTGCACCGCGCTGGGCTGCAGGTGGTGATGGACGTGGTCTACAACCACACCACGGCCGCCGGGCTGGCGCCGTTGTCGACGCTCGACAAGATCGTGCCCGGCTACTACCACCGCCTCGACGCCGACGGGGCGGTGACCACCTCGACGTGCTGCTCCAACACGGCGACCGAGCACCTGATGATGGGCCAGATGATGGTGGACTCGGTGGCCACCTGGGCCCGGGACTACCACGTCGACGGCTTCCGCTTCGACCTGATGGGCCACCACAGCAAGCAGAACATGCTCGACGTGCGGGCCGCGCTCGACCGGCTCACCGTCCGTCGCGACGGCGTGGACGGGCAGCGGATCTACCTCTACGGCGAGGGCTGGAACTTCGGCGAGGTCGCCGACGACGCCCGCTTCGTGCAGGCGACGCAGGCCCACCTGGCCGGCACGGGGATCGGCACCTTCAGCGACCGGCTGCGCGACGCCGTGCGCGGCGGCGGGCCCTTCGACGACGACCCACGCCTCCAGGGCTTCGGCACGGGCCTCGCCACCGACCCCAACGCCTCACCCGCCAACGGCACGCCCGCCGAGCAGCAGGCGCGGCTCGCGCACCTCGAGGACCTGGTCAAGCTGGGGATGGCAGGCAACCTCGCCGACTTCAGCTTCCGGGCCGCGGACGGCTCGACCGTGACCGGACGCGACGTGGACTACAACGGCCAGCCCGCCGGCTATGCCGCCGACCCCAGCGAGACGATCAGCTATGTCGACGCCCACGACAACGAGACGCTCTTCGACACCCTGCAGCTCAAGCTGCCCGCGGACACCCCGATGGCGGACCGGGCGCGGATGAACACCGTCGCGCTCTCGACGGTCACGCTCGGGCAGGGCATCTCCTTCTGGCACGCCGGCGCCGACCTGCTCCGCTCCAAGTCGCTCGACCGCAACTCCTACGACTCCGGCGACTGGTTCAACCGGATCGACTGGACCGGTCAGGAGAACACCTTCGGCTCGGGTCTCCCGCCCGCGCCCGACAACGCGGCGAAGTGGGACTACCAGCGGCCGCTGCTGGCCGACCCCGCGCTCGTGCCGAGGCCGGACGACATGGCTGCCGCGCAGGACGGGGCCCTCGACCTGTTGCGGATGCGGGCGTCGAGCCGTCTGTTCCGACTGGGCTCGGCCGAGGCGATCCAGGCCAAGGTGTCCTTCCTGGACGCACCTGCGGGAGTGGTCGCGATGCTCATCGACGACACCCGTGGGCGTGGTCTCGATCGGCGGCTGGACGGTGTCCTGGTGGTGGTCAACGCCTCGGTGGAGCCTGCCGTTGTGACCGGTGCGGGTGGTGGTTGGCGCCTTCACCCCGTCCAGCAGCAGGGCTCGGACCCCGTCGTGCGGACCTCGACCGCCGGCGCCGAGCGGGTCACCGTGCCACCACGCACGACCACGGTGTTCGTTCGCTGAGCCCTGTCTGACGCAGGAGCCGCCGTCGAGTGCCACTGGCCTCACCGGTGGCGGTGCGGCTCGGGTGCCGCGTAGGTTGCGAGGCATGGACTCCTACGCCCAGGGCGTGACCACTCCGGCGCTGCTGGAGGAGACGATCGGCGCCAGCTTCGAACGCACCATGACGGCCTACCCCGACCGTGAGGCACTGGTCGAGTGCGCCAGCGGGCGCCGGTGGACGTGGGCGGCGCTCGGCCGCGACGTCGACGCGCTCGCATGCGGCCTGATCGGCGCTGGGATCGACAAGGGGGACCGCGTCGGGATCTGGGGACCCAACAGTGCCGAGTGGACGCTCGTGCAGCTCGCGACGGCCAAGGTCGGCGCGATCCTGGTGAACGTCAATCCGTCCTACCGCACCCACGAGTTCTCCTACGTCGTCAACCAGAGCGGCATGAGGTTGCTGGTGAGCGCCACGTCGTTCCGCACCAGCGACTACCGCGCGATGATCGAGGAGACCGCAGTGCAGACCGACACGCTGGAGCGGGTCGTCTACCTGGACGACGAGGCGAGCTGGGCCGGGCTCGTGGCCGACGGCGAGGGCGTGGCCCAGGGCGATCTGCGGGCGCGGTCGGCGTCGCTGGAGCCGGGCGACCCGATCAACATCCAGTACACCTCCGGCACCACCGGCTTCCCCAAGGGCGCGACCCTGAGCCACCGCAACATCCTCAACAACGGCTACCTCGTCGGGGAGGTGTGTCGCTACACCGAGGCGGACCGGGTCTGCATCCCGGTGCCCTTCTACCACTGCTTCGGGATGGTGATGGGCAACCTCGCGTGCACCACCCACGGCGCGACGATGGTGATCCCGGCGCCCGGCTTCGACCCCGCGCTCACCCTCCGCGCGGTCGCCGACGAGCAGTGCACGTCGCTCTACGGCGTGCCGACGATGTTCATCGCCGAGTGGGCGCTGCCGGAGCTCGCGTCGTACGACCTCTCGTCCGTGCGCACCGGCATCATGGCCGGCTCGCCGTGCCCGGTGGAGATGATGCGGAAGCTCATCGACGCGGGCATCGACGAGATGACCATCGCCTACGGCATGACGGAGACGTCTCCGGTGTCGACGCAGACCCGCACCGACGACTCGCTGGAGCGCAAGGTCGCGACGGTCGGGCAGGTGAGCCCGCACCTCGAGGTCAAGATCATCGACCCGGTCACCGGCGACGTGCTGCCGCGCGGCGAGGCGGGCGAGTTCTGCACCCGCGGCTACTCGGTGATGATCGGCTACTGGCAGGACGAGGAGAAGACCCGCGAGGCGGTCGACGGTGACGGCTGGATGCACACCGGCGACCTCGGCGTGATGGACGACGAGGGCTACCTCCGCATCACGGGCCGGATCAAGGACATGGTGATCCGTGGCGGGGAGAACATCTATCCCCGGGAGATCGAGGAGTTCCTCCACACTCACCCCGACATCGAGGACGTGCAGGTCGTGGGCGTCCCCGACGCGAAGTACGGCGAGGAGCTGTGCGCATGGCTACGGATGCGCTCCGGGGCCCAGCCGCTGGACAGCGACGCGGTGCGCGCCTTCGCCAGCGGCAAGCTCGCCCACTACAAGATCCCGCGCTACGTCGTGGTGGTGGAGGAGTTCCCGATGACAGTGACGGGCAAGGTGCGCAAGGTCGAGATGCGCGAGGTGTCCACGCGCGACCTCGGACTGGCCTGACTCACGCCAACAGCTTCTGCAGCCAGGTCAGGTCGATCCACCGGTCGAACTTGCGTCCCACCTGGCGCATCGTGCCGACCTCCTCGAAGCCGCAGGCCCGGTGCAGGGCGAGGCTCGCCGGGTTCGGCAGGGCGACGCCGGCCACGACCGCACGGACGCCATCGGCGGCCAGCAATGCCAGCAGGTCGTCGTACAGCGCCCGGCCGGCGCCGCGCCCCTGCCCGGTGGGAGCGACGTAGATCGTGCTCTCGCGGGTGTGGAGGTAGGCGGGCTTGGGCCGGTAGAGGACCGACGTGGCATAGCCGATGACCGCGCTGTCGTCCTCGGCGACGAGGAAGTGCTGACCGGGACCGGAGGTGGCCAGGCGCTCCTCCCACAGGTCCATCCGCCGCGGCTCGAGGTCGAAGGTGGCGTGGCCCTCGCGGGCCTCACGCCCGTAGATCCCGGCGATCGCGGGCAGGTCGGCGGGATGTGCGCGTCGGATGTCCATTCCCCTCATTGTCCACGGCAGGAGGGCTGGTTGGATGGCGGGCATGAGCACCGCACCCGACGGGATCGTGCCCGACACCAAGGACTGGACGTGGGTCCTGGGCCGCCCCTGCCCGGACTGTGGCTTCGACCCGTCGGTCGGGACGCTGGCGGACCTCCCGCGCGCCCTCCACGACACCGCCACGGCGTGGTCCGACGTGCTCGAGCGGGCCAAGGTCTCGGCCCGGCCGTTCCCCGGCGTGTGGTCACCGCTGGAGTACGCCTGCCACGTCCGCGACGTGCACGAGCTCTTCGCCCAGCGGGTGCGGCTGATGCTCGACGAGGACGAGCCCACCTTCGCCAACTGGGACCAGGACGCCACCGCGATCGAGCGCCACTACGCCGCGCAGGACCCCGTGACGGTGGCCGTCGAGCTGATCGAGGCGGCCGGCACCGTCGCGGGCGTGTATGCGAGCGTCACCGACGCGACCAAGGACCGCCGCGGGGTGCGCTCCAACGGTGACGAGTTCACCGTCGAGTCTCTCGGCAGCTACCACCTCCACGACGTCGTCCACCACCTGCACGATGTGAGGGCCGTGTGAGGCACACCGAGTTCTGGGCACGCCTGGACCACGTGCTGGGCGGTGCCTACTCACGCAGCTGGGCCGATCTCACGGTCGTGCGCGACCTCGACGGCCGCACCACCCGGGAAGCGCTGGACGCGGGTGTCCCGCCCAAGCAGGTCTGGGCCGCAGTCCGGCGGCAGCTCGAGCTCCCGGACACCGAGAAGTGAGCCTCCGCGCGTCCGCAGGCGTCGACCTCGAGGCGGTGCAGCGTCACACGGTCCGCACCCTGGTGGTCGCCCAGGCCATCGGCGCCGTGGGCGTCACGATCGGCGTGGCGACGGCCTCGCTGCTGGCACGCGACATCTCCGGGAGCGAGACACTGGCCGGGCTGGCGCAGACCTTCCAGGTGCTCGGCACGGCCGCGGCGGCGTACGCCCTGGCCCGGGTGATGCGTCGCAGGGGCCGCCGCGTCGGCATCGTCCTGGGCTACCTCGTGGGTGCCACGGGAGCGATGCTCGCCGTGGTCGCCGGCGTGGTCGACTCGATGCTCGTGCTGCTCACCGGCGCGGTGCTGCTGGGCGCCACGTCCGCGGTCAACAGCGGATCGCGCTATGCCGCGACCGACCTCGCCACCGAGGAGCACCGGGCGAGGGCACTGTCGGTCGTGGTGTGGGCGACGACGATCGGTGCGGTCGCCGGACCCAACCTGACGGGTGTCGGCGGCGCGGCTGCCCGTTCGCTCGGCATCCCCGAGCTCACCGGCGGCTTCGCGATCGGCGCGGTCGTGCTCGTCGTGGCGGCGGGGTGGGTCTGGCTGCGCCTGCGTCCCGACCCCCTGCTGCTGGCGCAGGAGACGGCCGGGATCGCGCCGAGCACCGGTCCGGAGCCCCGCGGTCGGTCGTGGGGCCGCTTCGTCACCGTCGTCCGCGACGTGCCCGCGGTCGGGGCCGCGGTGGTCGCGATGGCGTGTGCCCATGCGGCGATGGTGACCGTCATGATCATGACGCCGCTGCACATGGAGCACGGCGGGGCGCACCTGGAGATCATCGGGTTCGTCATCTCGATCCACGTGCTGGGCATGTTCGCCTTCTCGCCCCTCGTCGGGTGGGCCGCCGACCGGTTCGGGCGCAGCGCCGTCCTGGTGGCCGGGGGACTGGTGCTGCTCGTGGCGCTCGCCCTGTGCGGGCTCTCACCGGAGGGGGCGTCGTGGCAGATCTTCGCGGGTCTCTTCCTGCTGGGCCTGGGCTGGTCGTGCGCCACAGTGTCCGCCTCGACGGTGATCGCCGATCGCACCCCGATCCTGGCCCGCACCGACGTGCAGGGCACCTCCGACATGGCCATGGCGCTCACCGCGGCGGGCGGCGGAGCGCTGGCCGGAGTGATCGTGGGGGTGCTCGGCTATCCGGCGCTCGCCGCCTTCGCGGCGCTGCTGGCCGGGACCGTCGTGGTCGCGGGTCGGCTGACGCGACCCACGGCCCGAGAGACCGCCTGAGAGTTCGCCGACCCGGCTGCGACACGCCGTACCCGAACGCGCCATCGAACACCTGTTCGGGCTAGGGTCTGTCCACAGGTACGACGGTGGGCGAGGTTCTCCACAGCAGGTGAGGGTCCTGATCAGGGACTGTCGGTGGCTCGTCCTAGCGTCGCAGATGTACCGACACACACGACGAGAGAACGGGACACCGCAATGGCTGGTGCAG
>JBBSOR010000064.1:0-22872 GCA_038259535.1 Propionibacteriales bacterium
CGCACCCGACTCCGCCTCGGAGCGCCGTCGCTCCAGGCGCACCACCGCACGCTCGGACTCGTCGGTCGCCTCGGCGACGACGCGCGCAGCCTCCGCGTCGGCGCGCTCCCGGATGGCCTTCGCGTCACTCTCCGTCTCGGCGGCTGCAAGAGCGGCGACCTGCACGAGGTCATCGGCGCGCTGCCGGGCGTCGGCGAGCTCCAGGGCCATCCGTCCGGCGACCGCGGCGATCACGCCCTGCAGGCGGCGGCGTACGGCGGCGGTGTGCGCACCGGCGTCCGCGTGACCGGCCCTGCGGATCGAGTCGGCCTCGCTCTGCGCACCATCGAGCACCGAGCGCACCGTCGCGGTCGCCCACTCCGTCTGCTCGGCGGCCTGGCGCAGCTTGTCCTCGCTCTCCGCGCGGGCGGCGGCCAGGGTGTCGTCGACCTCCTGCCGGGCGCGGTCGGCCTCGACACCGGTGGTCCGGCGCAGCTCCTCGGAGTGGCGCGCGGCCTCGTCGAGCATCCGCGCAGCCTCCGCGGAAGCACTGGCCCGGAGCGACTCGGCCTCCGTCGTCGCGGACTCGAGGTGGCGCTGGCCGGTGGTCCGCGCCTCCTCGACCAGCCGTGCCGCGCTCTCCTGAGCGGCGACGACCGCCACGTCGGCCTCGGACCGGGCCGACTCGAGGAGAGAGGCCTTCTCGGCGGCCGCAGTGTCGCGCAGGTCCTGCGACTCGGCGCGGAGAGCAGCGGCCTCCTCCTGCGCCCGGGAGCGGAGCTGCTCGCCCTCGACGCGCGCCTGGTCGACCTCCTGGTCGCGCGCCCCGGCGGCCGAGCTCATCAGCAGGGCGGCCTGCTCGTTGGCGTCGACGACGATGGTGGCGGCCTCCTCGGAGGCACCGGCCAGCACCTCCTCGGCGCGCTTGCGGGCGCGGGCTGCCTCGGCGCGGTCGGCGTCGGCCTCGGCCATCAGCCGTCGCGCCTCCTCGCGCAGCACGGCCAGGTCGGCGGTCAGCCGCTCAGCCTCCTGCCGGGCCTCGCTCTGCAGCTGGTCGGCGACCTGCTGGGCGCGCGCCAGCAGTGCAGAGGTCGTGGACTCGCCTGGTGCAGCCCTGGCGGCATCGAGGGCCATGTGCCGGTTCCCTTCACACGCGTTCCGAGATTCGCATCATCGCAGCGCAACCGCCCCGATGACAAAGGCGTCCACCGTCGTTGCGGTCCCGAACGCCGACCGGGCACATGTTTCCGCTCCCGAGCGCCGACCGGGCACATATTCCGCAGTGGCGCGGAACTATGCGCCCGGTCAGCAGCTCTGGAGCGACTTTCGTGCCCGGTCAGAAGAGCAGCGCGGTGCCCGGGTCCTGGAGGATCCCGGCGACGTCGGCCAGGAAGCGCGAGCCCTTCTCCCCGTCGACGTGACGGTGGTCGAAGGACAACGCCAGCGTGGTGACGTCGCGGACCACGAGCTCACCGGACTCGTCCACCCAGGGCCGCTTGTTGATCGCCCCGAAGCAGAGGATCGCGGACTCGCCGGGGTTGATGATCGGCGTGCCGGCGTCGACGCCGAAGACGCCCACGTTGGTGATCGTGAAGGTGCCGCCCGCCATCTCGGCCGGCTGCGTCCTGCCCTCGCGCGCCACCGCGGTGAGCTCGCCCAGCGCCGCCGCCAGCTCGGTCATCGAGAGCGCGTCGGCGTCCTTGACGTTGGGCACGACCAGACCGCGCGGCGTCGCCGCGGCGATGCCGAGGTTGACGTAGTGCTTGTAGACGACCTCCTGGGCCGCCTCGTCCCAGAACGAGTTGATCTCCGGCGTGCGCTTCATCGCCAGGATGACCGCGCGGGCCAGCACCAGCAGCGGGCTGATCCGGATGTCCTTGAGCTCGCGACGCGCCTTGAGCCGCTCGACGAGCTGCATCGTGGCCGAGACGTCGACGGTGACCCACTCGGTGACGTGCGGACTGGTGAAGGCCGACTGGCTCATCGCCGTCGCCATCATCTTGCGCACGCCCTTGATCGGCTCGCGGGTCTCCCGCTCGCCGGGGACCGACCCCACCGCCGCGGGAGCCGCGGAGCGTGCGGCAGGAGCGGCGTCAGAGGACGCGCCCTGGACGTCGCCACGCGTGATGGAGCCCGACGGGCCCGACCCGGTCAGCGTGGTCAGGTCGACCCCGAGGTCGCGGGCCAGCTTGCGCACCGGCGGCTTGGCCAGGGTTCGTACGTCGACCGGCTCGGCCTGCGCGGACGCCGGGACGAGCGCCTCGGCGGGGGCAGCCGCGGGCACCGGGCGCTGGTCGACGGCCGGCACCGGCGACTCATCGGCCGGCAGCACGTCCTGCGACTGGGCGCCACCGGGCGAGAACGCCCCCTGGACCTGCATCTGGGTCTGCGCACCGGCGTCGGTGCTCGGCGAGGCCGAGCCGCGGCGAGCCCGGCGCATGGGTCCCCGATCAGCCTTGATCCGACCGACGAGGGACGCGCCCTCCATCGAGCCCGACGCAGCCGGGTTGGACAGGTCGATGTCGGCCGCGTCGTCCTGGGCGGGAGCAGCGGCCTCCTCGGCGCCTGCCTTCTGGGCCATCCCGAGGTAGGGGTCGGACTCCGTCTGCGCGGCCGGAGCAGGAACCGCCGACGGGTCGCCGACCGAGATGATCGGCGTGCCGACCTCGACGGTCTCCCCCTCGGACACGAGCAGTGCGAGGACCGTGCCCTCGTAGGGCGAGGGCAGCTCGACGAGCGACTTGGCGGTCTCGATCTCGACGATGACGTCGTTGATCTCGATGACGTCACCGACCTTCACCTTCCAGGAGACGATCTCGGCCTCGGTGAGTCCCTCACCGACGTCGGGCAACAGGAATTCAGACATCACGAACCTCTCAGTACGCGAAGGTGCGGTCGACGGCATCGAGCACGCGGTCGAGGTCGGGGAGGTACTCCTCCTCGATGCGCGACGGCCAGTAGGGCATGTCGAAGGCGCCGACGCGCAGCACCGGGGCCTCGAGGGAGTAGAAGCACTGCTCCGTGATCCGGGCCGACACCTCGGCACCCATACCGAGGTTGACGTGCGCCTCGTGGGTGATCACGCAGCGACCTGTGCGGCGTACGGACTCATAGACCGGACCCATGTCGAGCGGGGAGAGCGTGCGCAGGTCGATGACCTCGAGGCTGCGACCCTCGGTCGCGGCGGCCTCGGCGCACTTGAGCGCCGTCTTGACGGTCGGCCCGTAGGCCAGGACCGTCGCGTCCGTGCCGGGTCGGACCACGCGCGAGGTGAACAGCGGCTCGGGCGTCGCCGACTCGTCGAGCTCGGCCTTGTCGGCGTGGTACTGCCGCTTGGGCTCGAGGAAGATCACCGGGTCGTCGTGGGCGATCGCCTGCTGGATCATCCAGTAGCCGTCGACCGGGTTGGAGCACGCCACCACCTTGAGGCCGGGCGTGTGCGCGAACTGTGCCTCGGGGCTCTCGGAGTGGTGCTCGACCGCACCGATGCCGCCGCCGAAGGGGATGCGGATGACGATCGGCATCTTCACCTTGCCCTGCGAGCGGTAGGTGTACTTCGCGACCTGGCACACGATCTGGTCGTAGGCGGGGTAGACGAAACCGTCGAACTGGATCTCCACGACGGGGCGATAGCCGCGCAGCGCCATGCCGACCGCGGTGCCGACGATGCCGGACTCCGCGAGGGGCGAGTCGATGACGCGGTCCTCGCCGAAGTCCTTCTGCAGGCCGTCGGTGATGCGGAAGACACCGCCGAGCTTGCCGACGTCCTCGCCCATGAGCAGGACCTTGTCATCGGCCTCCATGGCCTTGCGCAGGCCCATGTTGAGGCCCTTGGCCAGAGTGATCTTCTGGGTCGCCATCAGTGAGCCCCCTCCGACTCGAAGCTGTCCATGTAGGTCTGGAAGCCGTCGCGCTGGGCGGCGAGCTCCTCGGTCATCTCGGTGAAGACATAGCCGAACTGGTCCATCGGCTTGGGGTCGGGAAGCGCCTTGCATCCCTCACGCAGGTGGTGGCCCAGCTCCTTGGCCTCGGCGTCGAGGTCGTCGAAGAACTGCTGGTCGACCAGGCCGTTGCGGCGCAGGTAGACGCGGAGCCGCTCGATCGGGTCCTTGAGCTTCCAGTGCTCGAGCTCGTCGTTGAGGCGGTAGCGCGTCGGGTCGTCGGTGGTGGTGTGCGCACCCATCCGATAGGTGTAGGCCTCGACGAACGACGGGCCGTTGCCGTCCCGCGCACGCTGCAGCGCGGCCTTGGTGACGGCGTACGTCGCCAGCACGTCGTTGCCGTCGACGCGGATGCCCGGGAAGCCGAAGCCCAGCGCGCGCTGGTAGAGCGGGATGCGGGTCTGACGCTCGATCGGCTCCGAGATGGCCCACTGGTTGTTCTGGCAGAAGAACACGACCGGCGCGTTGTAGGAGGCGGCGAAGATGAACGCCTCGTTGACGTCGCCCTGCGAGGACGCACCGTCGCCGAAGTGGGCGAGCACCGCCGAGTCGCGCTCGGGGTCGCCGGTGCCGACGACGCCGTCGCGCTGCATGCCCATGGCGTAGCCGGTGGCGTGCAGGGTCTGGGCGCCGATGACGATCGTGTAGAGCCCGAAGTTGTTCTCGTTGGGGTCCCAGCCGCCCTGGTCGACGCCGCGGAAGAGGCCGAGCAGCCGCAGCGGGTCGACGCCCTTGCAGTAGGCGACGCCGTGCTCACGGTAGGTCGGGAAGGCGTAGTCCTGGGGGCGCATCGCGCGGCCGGCGCCGATCTGCGCGGCCTCCTGACCGAGCAGCTGGGCCCAGATGCCGAGCTCGCCGTGGCGCTGCAACGCGGTCGCCTCGACGTCGATGCGGCGCGTGAGCACCATGTCGCGGTAGAGGCCGCGGAGCTCCTCGGCGGAGAAGTCGTGGTCGAACTCGGGGTGGTGGACGCGCTCACCCTCGGGGGTCAGCAGCTGGACGAGGTCGGGGCCACCGTCGGACTGGGAGGGCCCGAAGACCTCCGCAAGGTCGGGGCCGAAGCTCTCATGGTCGGACAACGCACTCTCCTTCAACAGCTAGCGGCAGTCGCGGGATCGCCGGACGCCGACGGCTTGCAGCGTGGTCGTCGGCGTGTGTGACCCCGACCACATGATGGTGCTCAACGTATCGGCCGCACCCAGCCAGCACCAATCTGGCGCCTCGACCTCCCGGACATGGAGGAACCGACGCCGACGGGTTCGTGGGTACTCGTCGGCGTCGGCTCGCCTCCATGGGGTGGAGGCCCGGGCAGCAGGCTGTGCTACCCGACGTAGGTGCTCGGCATCAGGTGCTCGTCGAGCGCAGGCTGGTGCCGGGCCGGATCTGGACAGGACCGTCGCCGTCCGCGGCCGACGCGCGTGGCTGCACTGCGCTGAGGCCCCCCAGTGCGAGGGCCACAGCCGCCAGCGCCAGCGCCGCGCGTCGCATCAGGCCGGTAGCCCGGATCCGGCCGCGCGGCGGAACGAGCCACCACCCGGGAAGCCGTTGCCCAGGGCCCCCCGTGCGCCGTTGCGGCGCTGGAAGGACTGGGTGACGAAGGGACCAGCACCCTGCACCTGGACGTCGACGGACCGCTCGACCCAGTAGGTCATGTTGGCCGAGGCGTTGTTGCTGTCCTGGTCGGCCCGGATCGTGACGTGGAAGTCACCGAGGTAGAGGCGCTTCTGGCCGTCGAAGGAGTCCGTGACGTAGGACGAGGCGCTGATGGCGGCGTTGTAGCTGAACCGATAGCCGGTGTAGGTGAACCCGTCGGGCTTGGTGGCGGTGCCGATCGAGCCGAGGCTGGTCCACGAGCCGCTGTGACCCGAGCCCGTGGAGATGCTCGCCGCGGACTGCGTGTCGTTGAGCCACAAGGTGACGCGCGCGTTCTGGAACTTGTCGTTGGGCGCCAGGTTCACGTCGTAGATGTAGAGGCCGTAGGGGGCACCGTCCGGACCGGAACCGCTGAGGGTCGAGTCGAACTCCACGTCGTAGGTGCCGTTCTTGCTGGTCTCTCGCGTGCCGACCTGCACCCACCCGTTGATGCCGGGGTCCTTGCGCAGTGAGGTCGCGAAAGCCGGCGCCGCGCCGACGACCAGTACGACGGGCGCCGTCCATGCGGCCCCACGGACCACGGTGCGGCGGGAGAAGTCAGTCATGGTGGATCCTTTGCTTGCAGTTCCTGGGTGGGATCGTCGGCTCCCGGCGCGCGACGACCGTCCGACGCTGCTCTGGGCACACGTCGTACGTCCCACGCCCCCTGCGAGTCGATCCCGCTGGCGGTGCGACCGGGGCCCCCAAGGCTCCCGACCGCTTCGGCCGTCGCCCCCAAGACGGACGGCCTGCTGTCTCCGTCAAGGGTCACGCGTCCGCAAGCCCGTCAACACCCCCTGCGCCAAGGTGGTGGGCGATCTGGACGCCGCCTTGACCATTCCTCGTCGTATTCGTGGGAATAGGGCCCAGGAGCGGACCGGACCTTGTGAGAGGGCGGCGCTCACATCGCTCGCGGACCGCCTCGCGGCACCGAAACGAGCCGGCGCCGACGGGCTCGTGGGCACCCGTCGACGCCGGCTCTCTCCATGGGGGGTGGAGGTCCGGACGGCTAGCTGCGCCGCCCTGTGATGAAGGTGGCCATCAGCGGCCCCCGGCCCGAAGGCCGGTGTCCGGGAGGACTTGGGGGGCCTCACACCGCCGTGGGATGCGGATCCGGTCGAGCCGGATGGAACCCACCTTCAACGTCACCATGGCCCGGGGCCTGCCCCGGGTCACGAGCTTCTTCTGCCGCAGCGACTTCACGACGATCCGGCGCACCTGCGAGCCCACGCGCAGCGTGTAGGCGACCGGACCGGAGGTGCGGTTGCTCATCCGCGTCCGCACGGTGCCCCGACAGCTCACGTGGACCGCTCCGACAGCCGTGCCGTAGGCCTGCGCCGGCAGCACCTCCGCGGTGCAGGCCCGGACGGTCACGCTCGCGGTGGGGTCCGTGTCGCCGGCCCGGTCGACCGCGGCGGTGTTGGTGCGGAACGCGCAGGCGCCCGGTGCACCCCCCATGAGCGCCAGGTCATAGGGGTAGGTCGTGACGAGCCCGGGTGACCAGGTCACCGACGGATCGAGGACGACCCGCTGGCCGGAGACGGTCATGTCGTCGATGACGGCGACGGTCCGGTCGGTCTCCGAGGTGACCGCGAACGCCACGGGCGCGGAGGCCGTGGTCGAGGCACTCGGAGCCCCGCCGGCCGGATCCCAGGTGACGGTCGCGGAGACCGCACCGCTCTGCTCGGGAGCCGAGGTGAAGGCGCAGGTGTAGGGCACGGTGACGTCCGCACCCCACGACGGGACGACGTCTCCCTCGCCGCCCGCGACGGTGCACACGCCTCCACCGCCGAGCGTGCTGGCGACGACCACGTCGGCGGTGGCCGCACCGCCATGGGGGTGGGGGTTGGTGACCGTGACGGTGCCTGCCACGGCCCAGCCCGACTCCGTCATCGCGCCGGCCCGGGCCGTCACCGTGTAGCGGAAGGTCGCACTGCCGGTGGAGTCCGCCGCGCGGGTCGTCGCGTCGACGGCCTTCTCGATCGACCAGGCGTAGGAGCGGTCGACGGTGCCGTCGGCGGTGATCTCGGCCACCAGTCGGGCTCCGCGCTGGGGCTGTGCGCCGGTCGCCGCGGCCGACATGCTGGGCGCCCCCTGGAGGGCGAGTGCCGGCAGCACGAGGAGGATGACGGCGCGCACGGCACCGCCTAGAAGCATCGTTCCCACTGTTGATCCCCTGACGAACGGCCACCAGGGGCCAACGGGGGTTGCCCACCCCGTGGACAACCGTGATGCCGCATCATGGCGTTCCTCGATGTCCGTGCCGACCGGCGCGCCGATCCCCCGGCGTACCTCCCAGATGTCTTGACCCAACCTCGCCACAGTCGACCGGTTTGGGACGGTCGTCACCCGCTGGGCCGGTGCGGACGTAGCGTTCGACCCATGCTCGCCGCCGTCTGCCTCGCCACGATGCTGGGCAGCCTGCTCGCGCCGATCCCCGCCCCCGCCCCCGAAGACACGGTCACCTTCCCGCCACGACCGCTCTTCTGGGAGCAGCCACTGGCCGACCCGAGCGTCGTCCTCGACGGTGCGCGCTGGTTCGCCGCCGGCACCGGCTGGCGCGGCGGCACGAGCAGCAGCGAGCAGGAGTACGCCGGCTGGGTGGCCGGCCCTCCCCTGCTCGACGCGCGACCCGCGTGGGCACGCAACGGCGACGTGTGGGCACCCGAGCTCGTCCGCGCCGCCGACGGCACCTGGCTGGCCTACTACTCCGTTCCCGTCACCGGGCTCCCCGCCACCGAGGACCGCTGCATCGGCGTGGCCACGTCGCCCGATCTCGCCACCCCGTTCACACCTCTGCACAGCCAGCCGCTGGCCTGCCCCGAGAACGCCGCGACGGCGCCGGCCAGCGACGTCGTACGACGTGAGCGGGGGATGCCGCGCCGGGGCGTCATCGACCCGTCGTCCTACGTCGCACCCGACGGGCGTCGCTTCCTGCTCTACCGCACCCAGGGCACGCCGTCGTCGATCCGGATGGTGCGACTGACCGCCAGCGGCCGGCGCGCGGCGGGTCCCAGCCGCGAGCTGCTGCGCGACGCCGGAGTGCTGGAGAACCCCGAGATGGTCGACGCCCGCGGATGGCACCACCTGCTCCTGAGCCGGGGCGACTACGGCGGCTGCGGCTACCGCACCGTCTGGCGCCGGTCGAGGTCGGTCCGGCGCGGCTGGGACTCCGCACCCGAGAGCGTCCTCCTCGACCGTCCTACGACGGGCATCTGCGGGCCGGGCGGTGCGGACCACGTGGCCCTGAGCCCCGGCCGGCTGTTCCTCCACGGCTGGGTCTGCGACGGGGTCAACGGTCCCTGCGAGTCGTCGTACAACGTGCGCGACGACCTCGCACGGCGTGGTCACCGCGTGCTCTACCTCGCCCGGCTCCGCTGGCGGGCCGACGGCCCGGTGCTCGCCCGCTTCGGCCAGGGGCCCGCCTGGACGCCGCCCTCGCAGGCACCCACGGAGCCGGTCGTCGACTAGCCCCGACCGTGCGGCGTCGACCACACCGACGCGTCGGGCCCCGCGGGCACGATCTGGGTCGGGTTGATGTCGGTGTGCACGACGTAGTAGTGCTGCTTGATCTGGTCGAAGTCGACCTCGTCACCGAAGCCGGGCGTCTGGAAGAGGTCGCGCGCATAGCCCCAGAGGTGCGGCATCTCGGTGAGCTTGTTGCGGTTGCACTTGAAGTGCCCGTGATAGACCGCGTCGAAGCGCACGAGGGTGGTGAACAGGCGTACGTCGGCCTCGGTGATCGCCTCGCCCATCAGGTAGCGCCGGTCGGCGAGCCGCTCCTCGAGCCAGTCCATCGCGGCCCAGAGCCGCTCGTAGGCGTCCTCGTAGGTCTCCTGCGAGCCGGCGAAGCCGCAGCGGTAGACGCCGTTGTTGACCTCGGTGAAGACCCGCTTCATCACCGACTCCATCTCCTCGCGGCCCTCGGCCGGCCACAGGTCGGGGGCGTCGGGGCGCTGGTGCTGGCGCCACTCGAAGAACAGGTCGTGGGTGATCTGCGGGAAGTCGTTGGTCACGACCTGGCCCGACTCGACGTCGACGACCGCCGGGACGGTGATGCCGCGCGGGTAGTCGGCCTCGCGGGCGAAGTAGGCCTCCTGCAGCCTCTCGATGCCGAGCACCGGGTCCTTGCCCCCGGGGTCGAGGTCGAAGGTCCAGCTGCGCGCGTCATGGATCGGTCCGGGCGCGCCCCACGAGATCGCGTCCTCGAGCCCGAGCAGGCTCCGCACGATGATCGAGCGGTGCGCCCACGGGCAGGCGCGGGCCGCGACCAGGCGGTAGCGGCCCGGCGCGGCGTCCCAGCGCGGCACCTCGCGCGGGCTGTCCTTCGACCCGCCGGGGACGGCCTCGTCGAGCGGGTCCGCCGAGCGCTCGCCGGCGAGGATCCGATCGGGGAGGTAGGTCATGTCGCGCTCGAAGGGCTTGCCCTGCTGGGTGTAGGTCGCCGTGTCGTTCATTCTTCAACCATACCCGGCCCGGGGTGGTCCCGACACTGCTCGACCGTCCGGCCGCCTGCGCCGTCAGAGTGTGGCTGGATCACCGCCCGAGGCCGGGCCTCAGGGGGCGAAGCGCGCCGCCACCTCGACCACGCGGTCGAACGCCTCGGTCTCGCCGATGCTGATGCGTACGCCGTCGCCGGCGAACGGCCGCACCGAGACGCCCACCTCGCCGCAGGCCGCCGCGAAGGCGAGGGCGCGGTCACCGAGCGGGAGCCACACGAAGTTGCCCTGCGCGTCGGGGAGCTCCCAGCCGACCTCGCGGAGTCGGGCCAGGAGGTCGGCGCGGCGCCCGACCAGGTCCTCGACCCGCTCGAACAGCTCGTCCCGGGCCTCCAGGGACGCGATCGCGGCGGCCTGCGCCACGTGGCTGACCCCGAAGGGCAG
This sequence comes from Propionibacteriales bacterium, assembly GCA_038259535.1. Taxonomy (GTDB): domain Bacteria; phylum Actinomycetota; class Actinomycetes; order Propionibacteriales; family Nocardioidaceae; genus Nocardioides. The sequence goes on from JBBSOR010000064.1 coordinate 10,436, forward strand.
CGACACCGCGCGGAGCGCGCCGGCCAGCGGCGCCGGCGCGACGGCGTAGCCGACCCGGAAGCCGGCGAGGCCGTAGGCCTTGGAGAAGGTGCGGGTCAGCACGACGTTGTCGTGGCGACGATAGGTCGCGATGCCGTCGATCGCGTCGTCCATGCGGACGAACTCGAGATAGGCCTCGTCGACGACGACCACCACGTGCGAGGGCACCCGCGCGATGAACGCGTCGAGGTCGGACTGCGTGACCGCGGGCCCGGTCGGGTTGTTGGGCGTGCAGACGATGACGACCTTGGTGCGGTCCGTGATCGCGGCCGCCATGGCGTCGAGGTCGTGGCGCCCGTCGGCGGCCACGGGCACCTGGACGCTCGTCGCGCCGCCGGCCGTCACCGCGATCGGGTAGGCCTCGAAGGAGCGCCACGCATAGACGACCTCGTCGCCGGGCTCGCAGAAGGCGTTGACGAGCTGGTAGATCAGGGCCACGGAACCCGTGGCCGCGGCCAGGTCCTCGGTCGGCACGCCCATCGCCTCGCCCAGCGCGGCATAGAGCGCGGTGTTGCCCATGTCGGGGTAGCGGTTCATCGCCGCCGCCGCCTCGGCCGCCGCCTCCAGCACGCCCGGCAGCGGCGGGTAGGGGTTCTCGTTGGACGACAGCTTGTAGGAGGTGAGCCCGGGGCGGGCCACGGGCGGCTTGCCGGCGACGTACGTCGGGATGGCGAGCACGTTGGGCCGGGGCTGGGGGGTCTCGGGCATGCCCTGACCCTAAACGTGCGCCCGACGGCCCCGCCACGGCCTCAGGACCGGGAGCAGCAACACGCCGATCGCGAAGCCGATCCCGGCGCCGAGGATGTTGTCGACCATGTCCGTCACGTCGCAGGCACGGTCCAGCCGGGCCAGGTGGAGCTGGGCGAACTCGATGCCCAGGCTGTAGGCCGCCAGCCCGGCGAGGCCAAGGGGCGCGAGGAGCAGACCCGCCCACCAGCGCGCCACCACGAGCACGAGGAAGACGCCGGCCGGCACGAAGAGGAGCACGTTGAGGGCGCGCTGGTCGAGGCCGAGGACCTCGAAGGCCGCTCCGGACGGGCCGCCGTAGTCCCAGGAGCAGGACTCGCTGCGACTCTCCGCGGGCACGACCCCGATGTCGGCGCGGGTCGGCACCAGGGTCACCAGCGCGATCGAGACCAGCGACCAGAGCAGGCCGCTGACCGCGACCGCGGACGTCGTGCCCAGCCACCGACGGGTGAGGAGCGTGAGCAGGACGGCGACGACTCCCGCGGCGAGGGCACCGAGCGCCATCACGCCCGCGCCGCCGATCGTGACCACCGGGCGAGGGTAGCCCGTGGTCACGCCTTGGCTAGGGTCGGGGAATGCGCTTCGTGACGTGGTTGCTGACCTATGCCGCCGGCCTGGCGGTGGCCGCCCAGCTGCTCGGCGGGATCTGGTTCGACGGACCCGACGCCGGGCAGGCCGAGCTCGAGGAGAAGATCCTCCCGCTGCTCGTGGTGGCCCTGATCCTCGGACTCGTCTCGACCTTCATCGAGCCGGTGATCAAGCTGCTCTCGCTGCCCTTCATCGTCCTCACGCTCGGCTTCCTCCTGCTGGTGATCAACGCGCTGATGCTGATGCTGACCGCCCGCCTCGCCGACGCCTTCGACCTCGGGTTCCACGTCGACGGCTTCTGGAACGCGCTGGTCGGCGCCCTGATCGTCACCGTCGTCGGCTGGGGCGTCCGGACGGCGCTGCCCGCCCGGGACTGAGCGCGGCCGTGCCGACCCTCCCCCGCCCGCGCACCCCGGGCCGCTACCGCATCGCGCTGGTCTGCCTCGGCAACATCTGCCGCTCCCCGATGGCGCACGTCGTGCTGGAGCAGCGACTCGCCGACGCCGGCCTCGCCGACCGCGTGGATGTCTCCTCGTCCGGCACCGGCGGCTGGCACGTCGGCGACCCGATGGACGCGCGCGCCGCGGCCACCCTCGCCGCCGCCGACTACGACCCGACCCGGCACCGCGCCCAGCAGTACGACGCCACCTGGCCCGGGTCGTACGACGTGGTGCTGGTGATGGACCTGGCCAACCTCGCCGACGTGGGCGGTCGCTCCGAGCGCATCGGGCTCTTCCGCGACTTCGATCCGACCGATCCGGGTGGGGAGGTCCCGGACCCGTACTACGGTGGGGCCGACGGGTTCGAGGAGGTGCTGGCGATGGTCGAGCGCACGAGCGATGCGATCGTGGCGGCGCTCTCCGGCGCGCCCGAAGGCCCGGCCTGATGGCTCGCCAGCCGCTGATCGCCAGGCGTGCCGAGGAGCTCCTCGGCACGTCCGTCGTGGCGACCTCGCCCGTCGCCGGGGGCGACATCGCCACCGCCACCCGGCTGCGCCTCTCCAGCGGTCAGACCGCCCTGATGAAGACGTTGCCACACGCACCGGAGGGGTTCTTCGAGGCCGAGGCGGCCGGGCTGCGCTGGCTCTCGGAGGTCGACGGCGGCCTCTCGGTGCCGGAGGTGCTGGGAGCCGCGAGCGACTGCCTGGTCCTGGCCTGGGTCGAGCAGACCTCCAAGACCCCCGCCGAGGCCGCCGTGACGTTCGGCCAGCAGCTGGCCCGCACCCACGCCGCCGGCGCCGACGGCTGGGGCCTCGACCACGACGGCTTCATCGGCCGGCTGCCGCTGCCCAACAAGACCGCAGGCTCCTGGGCGGAGTTCTACGCCGTGCGCCGGGTCCTTCCCTACCTCAAGCTCGCCCGGGACCGCGGCGCGATCACCGACGCCGACGCCGCGGCCGTCGAGGCGGTCGTCGGCAGGTTCACCGCGCTGGTGCCCGACGAGACGCCCTCGCGCCTGCACGGTGACCTGTGGAACGGCAACTGCCTGTGGGGCCAGGACCTCGCCATCCACGTCATCGACCCGGCGGCCCACGGCGGCCACCGCGAGGTCGACCTGGCGATGCTGCACCTCTTCGGCCTGACCCACCTGCCGCGGGTCATGGCCGCCTACCACGAGGCGCATCCCCTCGCCGACGGCTGGGAGGACCGGCTCGGCATCCACCAGCTCTTCCCGCTGCTGGTCCACGCCTGCATGTTCGGTGGCGGCTACGGCGCCCGGGCCGGGACGATCGCCGCGCGCTACCGCTAGTTCTTCAGCCTCACCTCAGGCGCGGCTGGCATCCTTGCGAGGTGACCGACTCCACGCCCCGCGTGCTCGTCGTCGACGACGACCGGGCGGTGCGTGACTCGCTGCGCCGCTCGCTCGAGTTCAACGGCTACGAGGTGGTGCTGGCGGGCGACGGCGCCGAGGGCCTGGTCGCGGTGGGCTCCCACCACCCCGATGTGGTGGTGATCGACGTGATGATGCCGCGGCTCGACGGGATCGAGACCACGCGGGCGCTGCGCGCGGCGGGCAACGACGTACCCGTGCTGGTCCTCACCGCGCGCGACGCCGTCGGCGACCGCGTCGAAGGGCTGGACGCCGGTGCCGACGACTACCTCACCAAGCCCTTCGCGCTCGAGGAGCTGCTGGCCCGGTTGCGCGCGCTCCTGCGCCGGATCGTCCCGGACGACGAGACCGACGGCGAGGTGCTGGCCTTCGCCGACCTCACCATGGACGTCGGGAGCCGCGACGTGTCCCGGGGCGGCCGAGCGATCGAGCTCACCCGCACCGAGTTCACCCTGCTCGAGATGTTCCTGCGCCGTCCGCGCCGCGTCCTCGACCGGTCCTTCATCCTCGAGGAGGTGTGGGGCTACGACTTCCCGACGAGCGCCAACTCGCTCGAGGTCTACGTCGGCTACCTGCGCCGCAAGACCGAGGCCGAGGGCGAGACGCGGCTGATCCAGACGGTGCGCGGTGTGGGCTACGTGCTGAAGGAATCATGAGGTCCGCCGCCCCCTGGCCCGAGCGGCGCTGGCACTGGCGCAGGTCCCTGGCCTCGCGCGTGGCGGTGCTGACCACGATCGCGCTCGGCATCTCGATCGCGATCCTGGCCCTGACGGCCTACGTCGTGATGCGCCAGCAGCTGATGAGCTCGCTCGACCAGTCGCTGCTCAACCGGGCGCACAAGGCCACCGCCTTCACCACGCTGTCCGAGATCACGGCGCGCGGCGCCCCTGCGTGGATGCTGGGAGCAGCCGACGTCCGGATCATCTTCATCACCGCCGAGGGCCAGGCGGTCACGGGCGACGACGTCCCCGACTTCACCCTCGGTCGGCCGGAGTACGACGTCGCGACCGGACAGCGCAGCTCCACGGTCCGCACCCTCGTCACCAGCGAGGGCGAGCGCTTCCGCGTCGCGACCGTCCAGGCCAACAGGGGCGCGGCCCTGATGCTCGCCCAGCCACTGGCGCCCAACGACCGCACGCTGGAGAAGCTCGGCGGGGTCCTCTTCGTCTTCGGCGCGCTGGGCGTGCTGACCGCGCTCCTCGCGGGGTGGCTCGTGGCCCGCAACGGACTGAGACCCGTGCGCCGCCTCACCTCCGCGGTCGAGCGCATCGCCGTCACCGAGGACCTCACGCCGCTGCGGATCGAGGGGGACGACGAGGTCGCCCGCCTCGCCACGGCCTTCAACCAGATGCTGCTGGCGCTCGGCGCCTCGCGAGACCGGCAGCGACGGCTGGTGGCCGATGCCAGCCACGAGCTGCGTACGCCGCTGACGTCGCTGCGCACCAACCTCGACCTGCTCCGCCAGGCCGAGGGCAACTCGGCTCTGCCGCCCCAGTCGCGGCTCGAGCTGCTCGACGACGTGCGCGGCCAGATCGAGGAGCTCAGCGCCCTGGTCGGCGACCTGGTCGAGCTGGCACGCGACGAGCCCATGACGCGCGTGGTCTCGCAGGTGGACCTCGCCGACGTGGTCGAGCGGGCGGTGACCCGCGTACGCCGCCGCGCCCACGGGGTCTCCTTCGACGTCGACCTCGACGCCTGGCCGATGGTCGGCGACGCCAACGGCCTGGAGCGGGCCGTCACCAACCTGCTCGACAACGCCGCGAAGTGGAGTCCCACCCAGGGGAGCGTGACCGTGCGCCTGGCCCAGGGCGTCCTGGTCGTCGACGACCAGGGCTCCGGCATCGACCCGGCCGACCGGCCACACATCTTCGAGCGGTTCTACCGCTCCGAGGAGTCGCGGGCGATGCCCGGCTCGGGGCTCGGGCTCGCCATCGTGCGGCAGGTCATCGACCGCCACGGCGGCCGGATCGAGGTGTCCGAGGCGCCGGGTGGCGGGGCGCGGTTCTCGCTGTGGCTGCCGGGTGTCGGCGCCGCTGTAACGCCGGGTTAGTGCATCTACCCACCCCGATGCATCGGAGTCGGTACTCCCTGTAACACGGCGTTACAGCTGGCCCGGCCGGATCAGTCGAAGACCCGCAGCAGCCGCTCGGCCTTCCACTCCGACTCGGCCCACTCCTCCTCGACGTCGGACCGCACGGTGATTCCGCCGCCCGTCCCGAGGGTCCACACCCCACCGCCGTCGGTCGTGAGCGAGCGGATGACGACGCCGAGGTCGGCCGGGCCGTCGCCGCTGATCCACCCGAACGCACCGGCGTACACGCCCCGGGGCGAGGACTCGACCTCCTCGATGATCTGCATGGTCCGCCGCTTGGGCGCACCCGTCATCGAGCCCGCCGGGAAGAGCGCGCGCAGCGCACCGACGGTCGTGACGTCGTCGCGCAGGTGGCCCCGGACGGTGGAGACCAGCTGGTGCACGGACGCATAGGTCTCGACCTCCATCAGCGTCGGCACCTCGACCGAGCCGACGTCGCAGACCAGGGACAGGTCGTTGCGGAGCAGGTCGACGATCATCAGGTTCTCGGCGCGGGTCTTGGGGTCCGTGCCCAGGCGCACGCGCTGGGCCTCGTCCTCCGCGGCGCTCACCCCGCGCGGGGCGGTGCCCTTCATCGGCTTGGTCTCCAGCTGCCGGTCGGGGGTGATGAGGGCGTACCTCTCCGGCGAGCTCGACAGCAGCCACGCCCGCGCGGCAGAGACGTCGTGCTGGAGGAACCCGGAATACGGCGCGGGGTTGAGCTCGCGCAACCGGAGGTAGGCGGTGACCGGGTCGAGGAGCGCATCGCGGGTGAGCCGGTGGGTCAGGTTGACCTCGTAGGAGTTGCCGGCGTGGAGGTGCTCCTGGACGGCCGCGAACGCGTCGGCGTACGTCCCGGGGGCCCCGTGCGCACCGGGGGTGGGGGGAGTTTGGCGCTGGTCGGCCGTTGCAACGGCCGAATCGTGCAGGAGTCCCCGCTCCAGCGGTGACTCCTGCACGGGGGCGTGCTCGAACACCCGCACCTCCCGCGGCCGCATCCACACACCGTCGGGCAGGAGCGGGTCGGGCGTGCCCGGGAGGTCGGGCCGCGACGCATAGCCGAAGTAGCCGAACCACTGCTCCCCGGCACCGATGCGCTCCTCGAGCACGGCGAAGAGGTCGTCGCCCACGATCTCGGCCGAGCCGCCGGCGTGGGCGCGCACCTCGCGCCGCGCGGCCGACCACGTCAGCGAGACGTCGTCGTCCCCGAGCCAACCGATGATCGAGCGGCGCCCGGACCACTCGCGCGCGCCGCCGCCGTCGAGCCAGAAGCAGCGCGGGTGCGCGGCGGCGACGTCACGGAAGAAGGAGACGGGGTCGGTGCTCACGCGGGGTCCCCGCGGCCGTCGGAGGAGCGGACGGAAGGAGGACGAGGGGGAGCCGGACGTCGTGGGGCGTGCAGGAAGTTCCTCACCAGCGCCTCGCCGTGCTCGGACAGGATCGACTCGGGGTGGAACTGCACGCCCTCCAGCGGGAGCACCCGGTGTCGTGCGCCCATCACCACGCCGTCGTCGCTCCACGCCGTGGCGACGAGCGCCGGTGGCAGCTCGAGTGCGGCGAGCGAGTGGTAGCGGACGGCCGCGAAGCCCTGGGGCAACCCGGCGAACACGCCCAGGCCGTCGTGCCTGATGGCGGCCACGTCGCCGTGGGCCGGGGCGACGCGCGAGACGGTGCCGCCGTACGCCGTCACCAGACCCTGCATGCCCAGGCACACGCCGAGCACCGGTCTCTTCGCGGCCAGGAGCACCGCCGCGCCGACCGAGAAGTCGGCCGGCACGGCCGGGTGTCCCGGCCCCGGCGACAGCACGACGTGCGAGTGCCGCAGCACCTCGTCGACCGAGACCTCGTCGTGCTGCACCACCCGTGGCAGGACGCCGGTCACCCGGGCGACGACGTGCACCAGGTTCCAGGTGTAGGAGTCGTGGTGGTCGACCACGATCACGTCTGGCGTCACGCAGGGAGGCTAGTGCGTCACGGCCCGGCACGCCGCCGAGACCGCCTCGGCGCCCCGCTCCCGGCACGTGTCGAAGGCGGCGAGCCGGTCCATCAGCAGGGCGACCTCGGCGCCGTGCCGGCGCCTGGCGACGTCGTTCCTCTTCTCCCAGGCGTGGCGCCGGTAGGTGTAGAACTCATAGCCCCACGACGTCTTTCGCGGCCGCGGGTCGAGGTCGAGGCGCACCAGCAGCGCGGTCCGGCTGCGCACCGCGACGTAGGACGGGATCCGGTCCAGCTCCGACCCGCTGAACGCGGCGTCGGGGTCGCCACCCGTGAGCGTCTGCTGGGTGTGCTCGAGGAAGGCGTAGGACCGGCGCACCACGTCGGGCTGCGCGAGCGTCGGCACCAGGGAGGTGCCGCTGCGGTAGGGCATGGGCAGCAGTCCCGCCAGCTCCTCGAAGGTCGGCGCGAGGTCGATGTTGCTGGTCACCTCCCGGCGGACGCCCGGCACGACCCCCGGCCCGGTGATCAGCAGCGGCACCCGCACGTCGGCGTCGTAGGGCGTCCCCTTGCCGCGACCCAGGCCCAGCTGGCCGAGGTGGAAGCCGTTGTCGGAGGTGAGCACGACGTAGGTGTCGGGCCCGACCGACCGGAGGATCCTGCCGACCAGCCGGTCGGCGGACCGCGCCATCCGGGCGCGGTCGCGCAGGTCTCGCACCGCCACGGACGCGGGGAGGGTACGCGCGGTGTTCCAGGCCCGCGCCCGCCTGCCACCGGCCGTGCGCGGGCGGTTGTCGGCGCGCCGGTCGGCGTAGCCGGGGAGGTCGTCGAGGGTGAGCTTGCTGCACGCCACCCGGCCGCAGGAGCGCTCGCCCTCGCGGTCGCGGAACATCGGCGGGAACAGCGGGTCACCGGGGTAGTGGCCCTCAGGCTGCGTGCGGTTGTGCGGGGCGTAGAGCGCGACCTCGAGGAAGTAGGGCGCGTCGGCGGCCTCGCCCCTGGTGACGAGGTCGAGCGCCAGGTCGCCGATGACGGTCCCGGCGTACGCCCTGTCCTTCGCGGCGTCGCTCGCGCTGGCCGGCGGCGCGGGGTGCTGGATGATCCGCATCCGTTGGTCGACCACCGACGTGCTGGCGAAGCCCCAGCCGTCGTAGGCCGAGCCGAAGACCGTGTTGAACGTCGACCAGCCCGGCACCACCGGCGGGAGCGCGCGGCCCGGCACCCACTCGTACTCGTTGAGGAACTTGCCGACGAACCCCGTCGTGTAGCCCGCCTCCTGCAGGCGCACGTTGAACGCCCGCTCGGGGTTGCCGTGGGTGTCGAACGCCGGCCAGCCGCCGAGCATCGACGTCGCGTTGTGGGAGGTGTTGGTGCGGACGCCGGTCTGGTGGGGGTACTGCCCGGTGAAGAAGCTCGACCGCGAGACGCAGCACAGTGAGTCGGTGACGAAGGAGTACGGATAGCTCGCCCCGGTCCTGCGCATCCGCTGCATCGAGCGCATCGTCTGCACGAGGTCCATCGAGAAGTCGTCGAGCATCACCACGACCACGTTGGGGCGTGTCGCCCGGCTCGCCGCCGGCCCCTGGTCACCGAGGGCGGAGACGCTGCTAGTCGACCTCGGAGCCCGCGCGTCGTCGTGCGCCGGCGGGCCCGCGGTCATGCCGCAGGCCGTCAGCGCGAGCAGGCAGAGCCCCACCGCGGCTTGTCTCAGATCTCGCACCCGTCCCCCGTCATGTCCCCCGTCGGCTACCTAGAGTGACGCCGCCCACCCCCGCGAAGTTGCCTGCCACGCCGTACGACATGGGCCGCCGCTCGCGATATCTGGGGACGAAATGGTGGGCCAAGTGGCCGAAATACCTACCAGGACGTCCCTAGATACCCCGGTCAGGTGAGGAGGTCGCGGACCGCGGCGTGCAGCAGGTCGTAGCCGTTCTCGGTGAGGATCGACTCGGCGTGGAACTGGATGCCGCGGTAGTGCGGACCGATGACCGCGTGGATGTCGCCGGTGGCCCGGTCGGCCTCGACGCGCAGTCCATGCGGCAGGGTGCCGTCCGGCAGGGCGAAGCCGGCCGGCACCCGGCCGACGAAGGTGTTGTAGAAGCCGACCCGCTCGGTGCGGTCGTCGAGCCGCACCGGCGACTGGGTGCCCTGGAAGACCACGTCCTTGTAGCCGAGCTCGAGCCCGAGCCGCTCGCACAGGGTCTGGTGGCCCAGGCACACGGCGAGGAACGGCTGGCCGGACGCCAGCAGGTCGTCGACCGCCCGGCGGAACGCCGCGATCTTCGGGTGGTCGCCCGCGCGCGGGTCACCCGGACCGGGGCCCACGATCACCAGGTCGGCACCGTCGAACGCGCCGGCCGCGTAGTCCTCGTGCCGCACGACACGCGAGGTCATCCCGAAGACGCCGAGGACGTGGACGAGCATGTTCACGAAGTCGTCCTCGCCGTGCAGGATCACCACGCTCCTCCCCGCCAGCCCGGGGTCGGCGGGCTCGCCGGCCTGGTCGGTGAGCCAGAACCGGGAGAGCCGCTGGTTGCGCGACCCCAGAGCGAGCAGGACGTCCTCGTCGCGCGCCAGCTCGGCGATGTCGGCCCCGTCGGAGAGCGCGGCGGGGGCCAGGCCGAAGGCGCTGAGGATGCCGCCGGCCTTGGCGCGGGTCTCGGCCACCTCGGAGGCCGCGTCGGAGTCGCGCACCAGCGTCGCGCCGGCGGTGACCTTGAGCTCACCCGCGGGCGAGACGTCGGCGGTGCGGATCAGGATCGGGCTGTCCATGGTCGGCGTGCCGTCGGGTGAGCGACCGAAGAGCGCCAGCGCGGCGCCGTAGTAGCCCCGTCCCTCGGGCTCGTAGTCGGCGATCAGCCGGCAGGCGTTCTCGACGGGTGCGCCGGTGACCGTCGCGGCATACATCGTGTCGCGCAGGATCTCACGGTGGTCGCGCTCGGACCGGCCGGCGAGGAGGTACTCGGTGTGGATCAGGTGGGTCATCGGCTTGAGGAACGGCCCCAGCACCTGGCCGCCCTCGTGGCAGATGTCGCACATCATCTTGAGCTCTTCGTCGACGACCATGAAGAGCTCGAAGACCTCCTTCTCGTCGGCCAGGAAGTCGAGCAGCCTGTCCTTGACCTCACGCTGGTCGCCGTCGGGCGCTGCGACGCGGAAGGTGCCGGAGATGGGGTTCATCCGCACGTCGCCCGAGCGCACCGACACGTGCCGCTCAGGGCTCGCCCCGATGAGGAACCGCTCACCGGTGAAGAAGCAGAAGGTCCAGTAGGCCCCGCGCTCGCGCTCGAGCAGCCGACGGAGCACGGTGAGGGCGCGGGTGGCGTCCCAGTCCGCCACCACTGCGCGGTAGTGCCGACCGATGACGAGGTTGGCGCCCTCGCCCTGGCCGATCTCGTCGCGGATGATCGTCTCGACCACCCCGGCGTAGTCGTCGTCGCTGGTCGCGAAGCCGCCCCGGTCAGCGAGCTCGATCGGCACGTCCGGCAGTGCCGCGAGGAGGTCGTCGACCGACACCTCGTGCTCCTCCTCGATGTCGACGACCGTCAGCGGGGCGCCGTCGTCGATGGCAGCGAAGCCGCGCTCGCGCACCTGCCGGAAGGGCACGGCGACCAGTCGGTCCGCGCTGCGGCCGGGCGCGGGCGCGCCGGTCTCGAGCGGGATGTCGAGCAGGTTCGCGACCTCGTGGGGCGTGCCGCCGACCAGGCCCACGGTGGGTGCGGCCTTGCGCCGGATGATCGCCCACGCGCCGTGCCCCTGGATCTGCTCCAGGAGGTCGGGGACGGCGGGGGTCTCGGTCATGGCCGAAACCCTACGGCGGGGGCACCGTCCCGAGCCTCGGCATATCGGCATGTGACGTCGCGGCCCCCCCTAGCCTGCCCGGATGCACGCCTGCACGATCGTGGCCCGCAACTACCTCGCCCAGGCGCGGGTGCTCGCGGACAGCCTTCGACGCCACCACCCTGACGGCACCTTCGTCGTCCTGCTCGTCGACGACCCGGCCCGCGGTCGCGTGCGCATGCCGGGAGCGGAGGTCGTGCTGGTCGACGAGATCGGTCTCGACCCCGGCCACCTCGACGAGCTGACCGCCTCGTGCTCGCTCCTGGAGCCGGCCACGGCGCTCAAGCCGCAGCTGCTGCGCTGTCAGTGGGCGGACCGGGACAACCGACGGGCCCGTCGGCTCAGCCCAGCTGGGTAGCGATCCACTCCTGCAACCCCGCGATGCCGTCGCGCAGGCTCACCCGCGGCTTCCAGTCCAGCTGCGCCACGGTGTCGTCCACGACGCAGGAGGCGTGCCGGACGTCTCCGTCGCGGTACTGGCCGGTGATGTGCGGCTCCGGCGCGGAGTGGTAGCGCGCGACCTCGCGGGCCAGGTCACCGATCGTGGTGCGCACACCGCTGCCGACGTCGACGGTGCGCATGTGGTCGGCCGGCGGCGCGGCGATCGCCGCGACCAACGCGCTGACCACGTCGTCGATGTGGACGAAGTCGCGGGTGATGTCGCCGTCCTCGTAGAGCGGGATCGACTGCCCGTCGCGTGCCAGCCGCGAGAAGAGCGAGACGATGCCGGTGTAGGGGTTGGAGAGGGACTGGCGCGGGCCGTAGACGTTCTGCAGGCGCAACGCCGACAGCCGGGTGTCGTGCGAGCCGGTCCAGGCGGCGAGGATGTGCTCCTGCGCGAGCTTGGTGGCGCCATAGACGTTGATCGGGTGGGGGTGGGTGCCCGCGACCGAGTTGGGCACGTGCTCGGCGCCGTCCCCGTGGTCCCAGGTGCCGGCCTCGAGCTGGGCGTGCGTGCGCAGCCCCGGCTGGAAGGTGGCGCCGTCCGCGTTGCGCCACAGGCCTTCGCCGTAGACCGCCCGCGAGCTGGTCAGCACGACGTGGCTCGGGACGTGCCCGGCGCGGGTGAGGGCGTCGAGCAGCTGGGTGGTGCCGACGACGTTGACCATGCCGTGGCGGGTGCTCTCGGAGAGCGATTGCGCCGTGCCCGTCTCGGCGGCGAGGTGCACGACGGTGTCCGGGCGCAGGTCGGCGACCACCGCATCGAGGTCGTCGGCGCTGGTCACGTCGCCGACGCGCAGGTCCACGGACGCCGGCAGGTCCGCGGGCGGCTGCGAGTCGGGGTGCACCTGCGGGTGCAGGTTGTCGAGGACGACCCACTGCTCGGCAGTGTCGGCGAGCGCGCGGGCGAGCGTGGTCCCGATGAAGCCGGCGCCCCCCGTGACGA
>JBBSOR010000065.1:0-22854 GCA_038259535.1 Propionibacteriales bacterium
CGGTGCTCGAAGACGTGGTGCACCACGCTCACGAGCAGGGCCTTGTCGATCGGGGGCGCGAGGAAGTTGCTGCCGGCCAGGAACGTCTCGGACCGGTCGGAGCCGAAGCGCAGGGTCACGCACGGCACCTGCAGGACGTTGGCCTCCTCCACGATGCTGCCGGAGTCGGTCACGATCACCGCGCACATCGACATCGCGGCGACCACGTCGAGGTAGCTGTCCCACACCGGCGTGGTGATCAGCGCGTCACCGTAGGTCTTCTCCAGGTCGGCGAGCCACTGGCGGCGCCCGAAGTTGTCGATGGCCGCCTCGGTGCCGAGCAGGCGGATGAACAGGACGTGGTGGCCCTGCTCGAGCAGCGCCTCCATCGAGTCCATCAGCAGGTGGAAGCGCTCGCGGTTGGTGGTGTTCTCGCGGCGGTGCACGCAGAAGCGCAGGAACGAGCCGTCGCCCATCTGCGGGAACTTCGCCAGGACCTGGTTCTTGTCGCTGCCGGCGATCGCCTGCTCGAGCGCGTCGACCACCGAGTTGCCGACGACGTCGATCGCAGCGGGCGCGAAGCCCTCATCGATCAGGAACTCGCGGTTGAGCTCGACGGGCGCTGCGTGCAGGTCGGATCCGGCGTCGGCGACGCGGGTGTTGAACTGCTCCGGCGAGGGCTCCTTGCTGCCCTTGGACCAGCTGTTGCGATCGATCGACTGCTCGCGGAACGACGCCCAGTCGAGGTCGGCGCCCTGCTCGATCCAGCCGCGCAGCACCTCCGGCTTGGGCGACAGGGTGCGCAGGCCAGCCTCGACGTGCACCAGCGCCTGGCGCTCGCCGAAGGTGGCCAACGAGCCGGCCATCGCGGTCGTGGTGTCGCCGTGCACGTAGGTGATGGGGAAGCCGCCGCGCTCCGCGAAGCCGCGCAGGTAGAGGGCGAGCTTGGCCGTGATGCCCGAGACGAGGTCGTTGACCCCGCCGCGCACCTCGAGGTTGATGTCCTCGCGGACGCCGAACTCGTCCAGCATCGACTGCGAGAGGTTGTGGTCGTAGTGCTGGCCCGTGTGGCACAGCACCACGTCGTGGCCCCGGCGGCGCAACTCGTGGTAGATCGGTGCCTGCTTGATGATGTCGGGCTTGGTACCGACCACGACGATGTGCTGGCTGTTCTCGGAGGACATGGGTTCCTTCGCGTCAGGAGTGCTGGGTCGTCACGGGGGACGGGGTCAGAGGAGGTCTTCGCGCGTGCTGGCGGCCAGCAGCGAGCGCAGGCGCTCGAGCGTGGGGGTGTGCAGGACCTGCTGCTTGTCCAGGACATAGACCGCGTCCTCGTGGGTGACGATGATCAGCCCCTTCGCTCCGAGCGTGACGACCGGGCGCCCGTCCATGCTCGCGACCAGGACGTCCTCGGCGTCGAGCTGGAGCGCGGGACCGATCGAGGTCACCCGCTGGTCGTGCAGCACCCGCTCGAGGCGCGTCCAGGTGCCGACGTCGGTCCATCCCAGCTCGCGCGGCACCACGAGGCACTGCATCCCCGCCCACAGCAGCGGGTAGATCTCGTGGCCACCGATGGCCGCGCCGCGATAGCCCAGGTCGGAGGTGGCGCCGCGGGCGAAGCGCTCGATGGAGTCGAAGATCAGCGGCAGGGCGGTGCGGTAGGCGTCGCACGCCTGACCGACACGTACGCCGTAGCAGGCGGTGTTCCAGTAGAGCGATCCCGACTGGGCGAGCTCGTCGACTGTCTCCTCATCGGGCTTCTCGAAGAACGACTCGATGACCTCCACCGCACCGCCCTCACCCAAGGTGTGGATGTAGCCGAGGCTCGGGTCGTAGCGCGACGGCTCGGCCCCGAGCACCACCATCGCCTTCGGCGTCTCGGCGAGCTGGGCGAGCATGTCGCGGGAGGCGGCGTTGAAGGCCTCCTCCTCGTTGATCAGGTGGTCGGAGGGGGCGATCAGGGCAGGGACGTTGCCGTACTTGTGGGCCAGCGTGGCGATGCTGAGCGCGAAGGCGGTCGCCGGCCCGGCCGGGTCCTCCTCGAGGATCAGGTTCTCCGGCGGCACCGGACCCAGCGTCGCGCGCGCCGCGTCGGCGAAGCGCGCCCGCGTCGACACGTGGATGCGCGAGGGGTCGACCAGCTCGCTGAGGCGCTCGATGGTGCCGGTCAGCAACGGTCGGTCACGCACCACCGGCTGGAACTGCTTGGGACGACGGTCCCGGCTGATCGGCCAGAGCCGCGAGCCCTGGCCGCCGGCCAGGATGACGGCAACAGGTTCGTCAGAGGTCTCGGTCATGGAGTGATTCCACCACGGGGAGGGGGTCCACGACTCAGCGTCGCAGCAACGGGCGCAACATGAAGGCGAGCGCCAGCAGCGACCCGGCGACCAGGCCCACCCACAGCAGGATGGCCCGGGGCGTGCCGAACAGGTCGATCCGCTCGGGCGCCGGCGGCGCCTGCGCGTCGGGCCGCGTCTCGGCGACGGTCGTGTCCAGCCTGCCCTCGCGCCCGGGCTTGATCTGCCGGGTGAGTGCGTCGCGCGCCTGCACCACCCCGGCGCCGGTCCACGGGTTCTCGACCACGTCGTCCGGCCCCTGCGGGGCACCGGCACCCTCGGTGGTGGCCTGGAGCCGGGCGATCAGCTGCCGGGGGGTCTCGCGCGGGAAGCGCTCGCTCAGCAGCGCGAAGATCCCGCTCACCTCGGCCGCAGCCCACGAGGTCGCGATCTCGCCGACGACGCACACCTGCTCGGTCGCGTTGGCCGAGATCGCCCCCAGGGTGGGGGCGGCGACGTCGGTGTCGAGGTTGGGCACGACGTAGGTGCTGGGGTCCTCGTCGCCGGGCGGGGTCGCGCTCACCGCCACGACGCCCGGATAGTCGGCCGGGAAGACGTCGGCGTCGTTGCCCGGGGTCCCCCTGAAGGTCGAGTCGCCGGAGTCCGTGTCGTCCTCCTTGTTGCCCGACGCCGCGACGACCACCAGGGGGAGCGCCACGAGTCGCGCCACCGCGGCCTCGAGGACCGGGTCCTCCTCGCGCACCGCGAGGGAGATGTTGACGACGTCGAACCGCTGCTGGGGGTAGGCCGCGATCACCGCGTCGATGCCCGCGACGATGCCGGCCGACGTCAACCGCCGCTCACCCTGCGAGGGGTCGGCGCCCTCGGCGTCGAAGACCTTCACGTCGAAGATCTGCGCATCCGGCGCGACACCGTGCGGTCCGGCGATCAGCCCCGCGACGATCGTGCCGTGGCCGGAGAGCAGAGTCGTGCCGGAGACCCCGGGGATGGCGAGCCCGCCATAGGGCCGGAGGCCGTCGACGTCCATCACGCCGCTGTCGATCACCGCGACCTTCACGCCGCGACCGGTGGCGACCTCCTGGGCCCGCTCGATGTGCATCCGGTCGAAGGCCGCGTTGTCCTTCTCGTGCGTGTCCGCCAGGCGTTCGGAGCCCGGGATCTCGCCGACCGAGCAGGGGGCGTCGTGGTCGGCGAGCGCCGGACCGGCCCACACCGGCACGACGGCAGCGGCGACGACGCCGGCCGCGAGCGTCGTACGCAGGCGCGCCCGGGTCATGAGCCGCTGTCCGCTTCCGGATCCGACTCCGCCGGCGGGGCGTCCTCGGGCAGCCGACGTGCGCTGTTGGTCGACAGCGGCACACCGGAGGAGAAGAACTCCAGCCACGCGCTCGGCACGAGCGGCGGCTCGACCTCGGCGTAGCCGATGAACTCGGGCACCTGCGCACCGAACAGGGCGTACTTCTCGCCCTTGGTGTCGATCACGTAGGGCGAGCCGAAGTCGGCGGAGTCGTCGGACCCGGACAGGACGTAGGCCCCGGCGCTGGGCTCGACGTCGACGTCGTGGCGGCCGGCCGGGACCTCGGCCGGGTCCGCGGCGCCGGTCGGGTCGGTGGCCAGGGTGACGACCGGGGCCGCGTCGGCGCCCGGGTGCAGCACGCCGCACATCGCACCGCCGGAGGCGGCCGTGGGCAGCCCCGAGGGCCACTCGACGGGGAACGTGGTGTCGTCGAACTGTGCGGAGAGGTCCTCGTCGAGCTGGATGGCGCTCGCCCCGACCACTTCGTAGACCATGCTGGCGAAGTCCCCCAACGGCTCCGGACCGTCGTCACCGAGGAGGTAGTAGCTGCCCGAGCTCGACTTCAGCAGGTCGCCGATGCGGTAGGGCGAGAGGTCGGTGCCGGTGTCGGCGTAGGGCACGGGCCGGCCCTCGTCGGTGACGCCGAAGGAGTCGCGCTCCAGCGCCCCGCCGAGCCGGAAGAGGTTGAGCCACTCCTCGTCGACCTCGGGGGCGGTCGCGCCGAAGCCGATCCGGTTGCCGATCGTCGAGGCCTGGGTGGCGTCGGCGGGCATCGGGTAGCGGTAGGCGGGGCCGGGCTCGCTGCCGAACGAGGGAGCGGTCGCGATCAGCCACTCCTGGTCGTCGCTGGAGACCAGGAAGGCCGACCCGGCGAGGTCCGCGACCGACGCCTGCTGCTGGATCGCGACCTTGATGCCCGCGCCGGGCGCGGTGCAGGCGGTCCAGCCGTCGTCGACGAGCTCGTCGGCGGACGGGAGCCCGGCCGGGGCGCCCTCGATGCCGAGGTCCTCGCCGAGCTGGACGGTGCGGATGTATTTGTCGCGGACCGTGAACGGCGTCAGTGCCGCCTCCTCGAGCAGGAGCTGTGCGGAGACGTAGTTGGGCACCCGCTGGAGCAGGGGGTCGTCACCGCCGCGCATCACGACGTACTGCTCGCCGGTGTCCTTGGAGATGATGAAGCTGCCGGCCTCGAGCCACTGCGCGGGCGGGCGGCCGAGCAGGAAGCCGGCGATCGCGGCACCGGCGAGGAGCAGCACCGACAGCGCGACCCCACCGATCAGGACCCGACCCGGACGCACCGGCTCGACCTCGCGCCCGCCGGGGGCACCGGAGACGAACGCCGTGACCAGGCGGCGGCGGCTGAAGGCATGGGCCTCGACGAGGTCCTTCTTGGTCGCCATCGATCAGCCCGCCACCGCGGAGACCAGGCCCGATCCCAGCACCATGAGCGGCAGGAGCGCGAGCAACGTGACCGTCTCGACGATGTCGCCCATGCGTCCGCGACGCACGGATGCCGAGGCCGGCACCAGGGTCAGCGCGAGCAACGCGGCGCCGATGGCGGCGAGGCCGATCGCCGCGCCCGCCCGCCAGCCGTCGTGGATCAGCAGCATCGAGACCGCGACCGACACCAGTCCCAGGATGCCGGAGGTGAGCCCGGCCAGCACCTCGGCGCCGGTGCGGTACTGGCGGGTGCGGAACATGACGGCCAGGCAGCACACGCCCGCGAGGAGGGTGCCGTAGACGCCCCGGCCGACGGCGAAGGGGGCGAAGAGCACCAGCAGGGTGCCGACCGTGGCCGAGACCGCAAGCAGGATCTCGTGGCCCACGCGCGCGTCGTCGGAGACCTCGTCGGGGTCGATCTCGTCGGGATCGGCGGTGATGTCGTGCAGCGAGTAGAGCTGGTCGACGCTGGTGCCGGTGACGCCCAGGGCGAGCCACGGGAACACGCTGCCCGCCAGCACCACCAGCGTCATGAGCACGGTGAAGACGGGGCTCGGCTCCAGCGACGCGACCCCGATCAGCAGCGCGCTCGCCACCAGGACGGCGCCGACGACGACGGCCGGGATCACCAGGGGACGGCCGTCCTGCAGGCCGACCACGGCGACGAGACCGATGGCGAGGACGCCGAGTCCGGCGAAGAGCAGCGGATCGGTGAAGAAGGCGTCGTCCAGGGGCCAGCTCCAGCCCGGCAGGTCACCCGGCGCGAGGAGCAACCCGGCCACACCGGCGTAGAGCGCTGCGAGCAGCGACACCGCCACGCCAGCCTCGGGCTCGTCCTGGGCGCGGGCCAGCACCACGCCACCGACGACCAGCAGGACAGCGATCACTGCGGCGGCCACGCCACCCAGCAGGCTCTCGCCCTGCAGCAGCAGGGCCAGGGCGCCGAGGCCGAGCAGGATGCTGCCCGCGCCCAGCGCCGTACGACGCCCGGCCGCCGGCTCCCACGGCCTGAGCTCGTTCTCGACCACGTCGGCCATCGCCTCGACCACGTCGTCGTAGACGCGGGGGGCCTTGTCGTCGACGCCGGCCGTGACGGTCAGCAGGCCGCCGTCCTCGATGCCCTGCATGGTGAGACCGGCGTTGTTGGCCAGGATGCGGCCCTCCTGGGTCACCAGCCGGTAGCCGCCGTAGACCGTGGAGGCGTCGAGCAGCCCGACCGAGCGGGCGAGCTCCGGGACGAGCTCGGCGACCGGGATCGAGCCCGGGAGAACCAGATCAACCCGTCGCGCGCCCGAAGCGATGGTCACCCGGACCAGGCCCGAGGCAACCGAGGACCCCTGACTCATTGGTGCTCCCCCTGAAGGTTCTTCCCCTGCGCCCGCCGACAGGCCGGGGCACCGAACGGGTGCAGCCTAGGCGATCCGGTGGCGCGCCAGACGCGGCATGCCAGACGCGGCGTGCCCGGAGAAGCACCGTGGCCGGCCATCCCCGCAGGGACGACCGGCCACGGGCGAGGCGTGGCGCTCAGAAGCGGTTGGCACCGCGGGCGTCGGCAGCCTTGTACTCGGCGTTGGAGGAGTCCACGCCCTGGCTGGCCTGCTGGAGCAGGAGCGTCATCTCGGTCATGGCCTGGTCCCACTTGGCCTTGGCCTGGTCGTAGGCCATCTTGGCGTTACCGTTCCAGTCCGAGCGCAGCGGGTTGAGCTCGGTCTCGAGCTGGTCGAGGCGGGCCTCGATGTCCTTGGCGGCCTTCATGACGTCGGCGGCACCGGCGTCGAGGTGGCCGTGCTGAACCTTGATTCCGTCGAAACTCATCATCGATCTCCTTGGTCAGTGAGGGTGTCGGCGTCAGCCGAGACGGCCCTGAAGGTTGGTGTGGGTGGCGGACTGGTTCTCGTCGGTCGAGACGTTGTCACGCTCGGTCTCCTTCATCGACGCCGAGAGCTGGTCGAGCGCCTTGAGGATGGTCTCCTGCTTCTGGTCCCACGAGATCATGAGGTTGTTGAACGCGGAGGCACCCTGGCCGCCCCATCCGCCCATCATGGTCTGGATGTTGCCGGAGAGGACGCCGCACTTGTTCTTGACGTCGCCGCGGGCCTGGTCGACGTAGTCGGCACCCTTGGAGAGGGCCTTCTCTGTCTGTCCATACATCTCGCTCATGAAAGATCCTTCTCCCTCGGCGGTCGAACCGACCGAGTTTCTGGTGGTTGGTGATCCACTGTCTTGGTGAACCCAGCTGCTCGGGGAGACGTCCCGGCCCCCCGCGCTGACCTGCATCTACCCGACGAAATCGGGGCTAAACATCAGGACGTCATTTCCCACAACCGGCGGAAGACGCCGGCCGCGACGACCGCTGCGGCGAAGGCGAAGCTGCCGCACAGCGACTCCGCCACCTCCGCGCGACGCGACCACCACACGGACCGCCAGCCGCGGCCCGTGGCCACCGCGGCCGCGAGGGCGACGACCCCGAGGCCCGCGACGACGTAGAAGAAGGTGCCCAGCATGGGCCCTCCCGGTCCGCCGACCAGGTGCACCGCGAGGGCCGTCAACGCACCGAGGCCGGCCAACCGCAGGAGCGTGCGGGCCGCGGCGTGCCGGTAGGAGCGAGCGGCGAGGAGCAGCGAGCACCCCGCGAAGAACACCAGGCAGCGCGCACCGATGCGGTCGAGGTCGAGGGACGCACGGTGCAGGAGCAGGGGGCTGGCGACGACGACGATCACCAGGATCGCGACCGACGCGCCGGTGACGATGCGTGAGGCGCGGTGGACCATGCCCTGCATCGCCGCGGCGCCGATCACGATGCGCCCGCGACGACCGCCGCGCTGGCTGTCGCGTGCCGACCAGGCGGTGACCGCCAGCCGGTCGAGGTCGAGCAGCACCTCGTCGGGCACGTCGATCGCGAGCGACGGCGCGAACCTGGCGGCCATCATCGAGCCGAAGACCAGCAGGGTCCAGGCGACCCGCGCATCCCAGCCCATCAGGGCGGGGAGCGCACAGCAGACGAAGACGGCCAGCCCGCTGGCGATCCAGACGGTGCTGATCTCGTCGCTGCTGTCGGACAGGGCACGTCCGATGCCGGCGACGACGGCCGCTGAGATGCCGGCGGCTCCCAGGATCGCGGGGAGCAGGTGGACGCCCGGTTGGTAGAGCGCGGCGAAGGCCGCCGCGGCGGCGAAGGCGGGAGCCGCTGCCGAGCGCTGGCGGAGGTGTCGGCCGCGGGGGAGCACGCCGACCAGGGCACAGGCGAGCAGGATCCCGACGGCGACGGTGCGGACCGTGTCCTCCCCCGCGCGGCCGGCGTACCACGCAGCGAGGACGGCGGACGAGGACGCGATCGTGGCGATCATCGACGCGAGCGCAGGGCTCTCCGGGGCGTTCCTGGCCGCTTGGATCAGGGTGGCCTTGCGCGGGCGGTGGACGCCGGTCGTGGCGACCAGGACGTCGCCGGCCTGGACGCCGGCGGCACCGAGCGGGAGGGCGGCGTTGAGCCGCTGGCCGAGCGCGGTCTGCAGCAGCGGGATCCCGGGCACCTCCGCCTGCTTGGCGTACTCGCGGGCCACGTCGACCGACGTCGCTGCGGCAGGGACGACCAGGTCGAGCACGCCGGCCGGGCCGTGGATGCTCACCGCGATGGTCGCGTCGGCAGGGCCGGGCACGGCGACGTCCGACACGATCTCCCCCTTGCATGGCCTCGAGCAGGCGCTTGTGGGTGAAGGCTAGTCGCGCCCGTGCGGGAGCACACCTATCATCGTCGCGACGTCAACGGTGAGGCAACGGGGGATGCGTGAGCACGACACTGCGAGGCGGCCAGAGGCTCGACGAGCCGGAGATGCCGGGCGGCCAGATCGTGCTGCAGCCACCGCCGGAGCTGCAGGACAACGAGGGCGCCAGCGGCGTCCTGATGAACGCGATCCCGATGCTGGGCAGCCTCGGCTCCATCGTGCTGGTGGCGACGATGGGCGGCGGGGGCAACCGCACGCGCAGCTTCCTGGCGGCCGGCATGTTCCTCTTCGCGACGCTCGGCTTCATCGTGGTGCAGATCGACCGGCAGCGTAAGCAGCGCGCGCAGCAGGTCACCGGGTCGCGGACCGAATACCTGCGCTACCTGACCAACATCCGCAAGGTGGCACGCGAGGCGGCCGACCAGCAGCGCCGGGCGTTGAACTGGCACCACCCCGAGCCGGCCGCGCTCCCCTCGCTCGCCGAGGACCGCACCCGGTTGTGGGAGCACACCGCCTCCGACGACAACTTCCTGCACGTGCGCTACGGCCTGTGCTCGCAGCCGCTGTCGCTCGAGCTGGTCCCGCCCGAGAGCGCCCCGGTCGACCAGGTCGACCCGGCCGCCGCGTCGGCCCTGCACCGGCTGCTGGTCGTGCACCGGCTCCAGCCCAACCTGCCGGCGTCGATCGACCTGCGCGCCTTCGACCGCATCGAGCTGTGCGGCGACGACGAGGAGGTCCGCTCCACGGCGCGGGCGATGATCTGCTCGGCGACCGCCTTCCAGAACCCCGACCAGCTCGTCGTGGCGGTGCTCAGCTCCGAGCAGAACCTCACCCACTGGGACTGGGTCAAGTGGCTCCCCCACGCCCAGAGCGCCCGCGAGGCCGACGCCGTCGGCCCGATGCGGCTGGTGTCCACCTCGCTCGACGACCTCGGCAACCTGCTCCCGCCCGACCTGAGCGACCGACCCCGCTTCGGCGTCGATGAGCGCGCCGCCACGCCCCACATCCTGCTGGTGATCGACGGCGGCCACCTGCCACCCGGCAACCACATCGTGCCGCCCGACGGCCTGCACGGGGTGACCCTGCTCGACCTCCCGACCCGCTGGGACGAGCTCGAGGACTCCACCCGGCTCCGGCTCGAGTTCGCCGCCGGCCCCGACGAGCTCGACAAGCGCCCGGTGCTGGCGCTGCGCCTGCGCGGCGAGCCGATCAAGGCGCTGGCCGACCAGTGCGACATCGCGACGGCCGAGGCGTTCGCCCGACGGATCGCCCCGCTCAAGACGGCCAGCGCGGATTCGTCCTCGGCCGGCGGCGCGGTCGACATCACCTCCACGACCCCCGACCACATGGACCTGCTGGGGCTCGGCGACATCTTCGCCTACGACCCCGCGACGGCCTGGCGGCCGCGACCGGTCCGCGACCGGCTCCGGGTCCCGATCGGCATCGGCGACTCCGGCGGCCTGATCCACCTCGACATCAAGGAGTCCGCCCAGCAGGGCATGGGCCCGCACGGCCTGGTGATCGGCGCCACCGGCTCCGGCAAGTCGGAGTTCCTCCGCACCCTGGTGCTCGGCCTGGTGATGACGCACTCGTCCGAGCAGCTCAACCTCGTGCTGGTCGACTTCAAGGGTGGTGCGACCTTCGCCGGCATGGCTGACATGCCGCACGTGTCGGCCGTCATCACCAACCTCGCCAACGAGCTGACCCTCGTCGACCGCATGCAGGACGCCCTGTCCGGCGAGATGACGCGCCGCCAGGAGCTGCTGCGCGACGCGGGCAACTACGCCTCGGTCCGCGACTACGAGAAGGCCCGCGCCAACGGCGAGCCGCTCGAGCCGATGCCGTCGCTGTTCATCGTCGTCGACGAGTTCTCCGAGATGCTCTCCGCCAAGCCGGAGTTCATCGACCTCTTCGTCGCCATCGGCCGACTCGGCCGCTCGCTGGGCCTGCACCTCCTGCTGGCCTCACAGCGCCTGGAGGAGGGCCGACTGCGCGGTCTCGAGTCGCACCTGTCCTACCGGGTCGGCCTGCGCACCTTCTCGGCCGGCGAGTCCCGCGCGGTCCTCGGGGTGCCCGACGCCTACGAGCTCCCCGCCGTGCCGGGCCTGGGCTACCTCAAGCCCGACCAGTCCACGCTGCTGCGCTTCAAGGCGGCCTACGTCTCCGGGCCGCCGTCGAGCCGGGTGCGGGTCGCCCGCGACGAGGGCGGCGCGATCCGTGGCATCCTGCCGTTCACCATCTCCGAGGTGCAGGCGCTCGAGCTCACCACCGACGACGCCGCGGACGTCCCCACGCCCCAGCCCCGGCAGCAGGGCGAGCAGCCCTCTCTGCTCGACGTCGCGGTCCAGCGGATGATCGGCAAGGGCCCCGAGGCCCACCAGGTCTGGCTGCCGCCCCTCGACGTCCCCGACACCCTCGACGAGCTCATGCCCGACCTGGTCGAGCACCCGGAGCTGGGCCTCATCTCGCTGCAGTGGCGCAACGTCCCCGGCCTGGTCGTCCCGCTCGGCACCGTCGACCGCCCGCGCGAGCAGCGTCGCGACACCATGACGCTCAACCTCACCGGCGCCGCCGGCCACGTCGCCGTCGTCGGCGGTCCGCGCTCGGGCAAGAGCACGCTCCTGCGCACCATCGTCACGAGCATGGCGCTGGTGACCACGCCCACCGAGTCGCAGTTCTTCGTGCTCGACTTCGGTGGCGGAACGTTCGCGCCGCTGACCCGGCTCCCGCACATCTCCGGTGTCGCGACGCGCTCCGAGCCCGACGTCGTACGCCGCGTGATGGCGGAGGTCGAGGGCATCGTGGACCGGCGCGAGGCCTACTTCCGCGAGAACGCCATCGACTCGATCGAGACCTACCGCTCGCGGCGTGCGCAGGGTCGGGTCGACGACGGCTGGGGCGACGTGTTCCTCGTCATCGACGGCTGGAGCACGCTGCGCGCGGAGTTCGACGACCTCGAGATGGAGATCCAGCAGCTCGCGGCGCGCGGGCTGACCTTCGGTCTGCACATCGTCACCGCCTCCACCCGGTGGGCCGACTACCGCGCCGCGATGCGCGACGTCTTCGGCTCCAAGCTCGAGCTGCGCCTCGGCGACCCGCTCGACTCCGAGGTCGACCGCAAGGTCGCCGCCCTCGTGCCCGTGGGGCGCCCGGGACGCGGACTGGTCCCGTCCAAGCTCCACTTCCTCGGCGCCCTGCCGCGCATCGACGGCGACGGCAGCGCCGACACGCTGGGAGACGGGGTCGACGACCTGATCGACAAGATGCGCGGCGCGTGGAAGGGCCCCCAGGGGCCCAAGCTCCGCCTGCTGCCGGAGAGGGTCACCCTCGAGGCGGTCCGCGAGGACGCCGTGCGCCGCCAGCTGCCCGAGCGCCACATCCTGCTCGGCATCAACGAGAAGGAGCTCGCCCCGGTCGGTCTCGACGTCGACGCCGAGCCGCACATGCTGATCTTCGGCGACGGCCAGTCGGGCAAGAGCGCCCTGCTCCGGGCCTACGTCCACGAGGTCATGCGGACCCGGACACCGAAGGAAGCGCAGATCGTGCTGGTCGACTACCGGCGCTCCCTGCTCGGCGAGGTCCCCGACGACTACCTCCTCAACTACCTGACGTCCGCCACCCAGGCGACGCCGACCCTCAAGGACATCGCGACCTACCTCGAGGGCCGCATCCCCGGCCCGGACGTGACTCCCGAGCAGCTGCGCAACCGGTCCTGGTGGACCGGGGCGGAGGTCTACGTGGTGGTCGACGACTACGACCTGGTCGCCACCGCGCAGTCCTCACCGGTCTCGTCGTTGCAGCCGCTGATGGCGCAGGCCCGCGACGTCGGTCTCCACGTCGTCGTGGCACGGCGCACGGGTGGTGCGTCCCGCGCGCTCTACGAGCCCGTCATCCAGTCCTTGCGCGACCTCGCGATGCCCGGCGTGATGCTGTCGGGTCCGCGCGACGAGGGCGTGCTGATCGGCAACCTGCGGCCGCAGCCGGCGCCCGAGGGGCGGGCGCGGATCGTCACGCGCGACCGTGGCACCGAGGCCGCCCAGCTGGCCTGGCTCGACCCGACGATGTGATCGGTGTGTGAGGGGCATCGCCCGTCCGCCCCGCCCGCCCCGCGGCGGTGTCTGAGGGGCATTCCGGAGCCACAGAGTCCTCGTGGCGCACCGCCACCAGCGCGCCGTACGTCGACACGCCCCGCGGGCGGTGCCCAAGGGGCATTGCGCGGCCACAGAATCCGCCTCACGCACCGCCCCCCACGCGCGGACGCAGCCGCGGACCTCAGCGGCGACCGCTCCCGAACATCCCCCGCGCGATCTCACGGCTGGCGGTGCGCATGAAGTCCTTGAACGCCGTCGACTTCACCACGGTCTCGAGCATGGTGTCCTTCGGCTTCTGGGCCTTCTCGGCCTTGGTCGTGACCCGCTCGTTCTTCTGCTCGCGGGCCATCTCCTCGATGCGCGCGTCCTCGGCCGCCTTGCGTGCGCCCTCCTCGAGCTTGTGGGCGAGCAGCTCGCGGGCGGACTCGCGGTCGATCGCCTCGGCGTACTTGGCGTTGAGCGGGGACGCCGCGACCACCGCCTCCATGGCCTCGGTCGGCGCCGCGTCCATCAGTGACTCCGGTGCGCGCAGGCGGGTCCAGGCGACCGGGGTCGGGGCACCGCGCTCGTTCATCACGGTCACGACGGCCTCACCGATGCCCAGGCTGGTGATGACCTCGCCGAGGTCGTCGTAGGCGCTGTTGGGGTAGGTGCTGACCGTGGCACGGAGGGCCTTGGCGTCGTTGGGGGTGTGCGCGCGGAGCTGGTGCTGGATGCGGGAGCCGAGCTGGGCGAGCACGTCGTCGGGGACGTCGGTCGGCGACTGGGTGACGAAGAAGACCCCGACTCCCTTGGAGCGGATCAGCCGCACGGTCTGGGCGATCTGGTCGAGAAAGGCGTCGGAGGCATCGTTGAAGAGCAGGTGTGCCTCGTCGAAGAAGAAGACCAGCTTGGGCTTGTCGAGGTCTCCCTCCTCGGGCAGGTCGTGGAAGAGGTCCGCGAGCAACCACATCAAGAACGTGGAGAAGAGCGCAGGTCGGTCCTGGAGGTTGGGCAGCTCCAGCAGGCTGATGATGCCGCGGCCGTCCTCGGTCGTGCGGAGGAACTCCTTGGTCTCGAACTCGGGTTCGCCGAAGAAGACGTCGGCACCCTGCGCCTCGAAGGTGATGAGCTCGCGCAGGATCACGCCGGCGGTCTGCGGGGAGAGACCGCCGATCGACTTGAGCTCGGCCTTCCCGGCCGCGTCGCCCGTCAGGTAGTGCAGCACCGCGCGCAGGTCCGCGAGGTCGAGCAGCGGCAGGCCCTGCTTGTCGCAGTAGTAGAAGACCAGTCCCAGCGAGGACTCCTGCGTCTCGTTGAGGCCCAGCACCTTGGCGAGCAACGTCGGGCCGAAGGCCGTCATCGTGACCCGCACGGGTACGCCGATGCCCTCGCCGCCGATCGCGTAGAACTCCGTCGGGAAGCCCGTCGCCGCCCACTGCTGTCCGAGGCTCACCGTGCGCGCCGTGAGCTTGTCGCCCGGCTCGCCCGGCACGCTGAGCCCGGACAGGTCACCCTTGATGTCGGCGGCGAAGACGGGCACCCCGTGGGCGCTGAGCTGCTCGGCGAGCAGCTGGAGGGTCTTGGTCTTGCCGGTGCCGGTGGCGCCGGCGACGAGACCGTGGCGGTTGAGCATGCCGAGGGGGATCTTGATGGGCACGTCGCCGAGGTCGTCGGCGTTGAGCATCAGCCCGCCGAGCTCGAGAGCGGCACCCTCGAACCGGTAGCCCGGTGCGACGGCCGCGGAGATCGGATCGGCCTCGGGCGGCGTCGGCTGCACCTCAGGTGTCTCGGTCATGACCCGAGCCTAGTCAGCGCTCCGGGTGAGGACGAACGCTCTGCTCGAGCGGTCGTCGTTATGATCACTCGCGTGATCTTCAAGCGGGTGGGCGACGGCCGGCCCTACCCCGACCACGGGCTGACCTCGCGCACCTGGGCTGAGCTGCCCCCGCGCCAGATCCGCCTCGACGAGCTGGTGACCACCAAGGACACGCTCCGTCTCGACACGCTGCTCGACGAGGACTCCACGTTCTACGGCGACCTCTTCGCCCACGTCGTGCAGTGGCGCGGCGACCTCTACCTCGAGGACGGCCTGCACCGCGCCCTGCGCGCGGCCCTGCAGCAGCGCATGGTCCTGCACGCACGCGTCCACCAGGCGGCGGACCAGTGAGCACGCCGCGTCGGTCGTCGCCTCCGCCGCGCTCGCCCGGACCACGCGGGGACCACGCATGACCGGGGCTCTCAAGTCGGCCCTGACCCTGGCGGTCCTCGGTGTGCTCGTCGTCGTCGCCGCGGCCTGGGGCTGGGTTGCGCTGACGAAGCCGTTCCCCCAGGACGAGCCGGTCGCGATCTGCGAGGACGCCGCGGTCGGCGCCGGCACCGAGGTGCGGCGCGACCAGGTCGTGGTGAGTGTCTTCAACGGCAGCGGCCGCAGCGGCCTGGCGGGCTCCACCAGCGCGGAGCTGGCCGAGCGCGGCTTCGTCGCCGGCGACGTCGGCGACTCCCCCCAGCCGGCCGCGACCACCCAGATCTGGGCGTCCGACCCCACCAACCCGGCCGTCGTGCTGGTCAAGAAGCAGTTCAAGAAGGCCAAGATCGTCACGGGCGACGACATCGGCGTCGGGGTCGTGGTCGTGGTGGGCGAGGGGTTCAAGACGCTGCGCTCCAAGCAGGTCGAGTCGGTGCTGGCCGAGGCGGACGCGACCTTCTGCCGGGCCACCGGCGCGGAGTGACGAGCGCGCCGGTCGGGTCGGCCTAGTCGCGTTCGCGCCCGGCGGGGCCGCCCAGCCACTGCGCGAGGCGTCCGTTCTGCGACACCTGGCGGAGGCGGTGCTCGGTGGCCTCGCGCAGCTTGCGCGGCGTGACGACGAGGAGGTCGTCGCCCGATCGCAGGACCGTACGTCGCTCCGGCACCAGCGACGTGCCGCTTCGGATCACCAGCGAGACCGACGCCCCCCGGGGGAGCCGCAGCTCACCGACCTCGACGCCGTGCATCTTCGACATGGGGGTGATGGTCACCTGCAGCAGGTCGGCGTCGACCCGGTCGAGCGGCGCGGCCTCCACGTCGAGCCCCCGCGGCTCCGAGCGGTGCGAGAGCCCCAGCAGCCGCGCGACCCAGGGCAGGGTGGGGCCGGTGAGGAGCGTGTAGACCACGACCATCACGAAGACGATGTCGAACAGCTCATCGGCACCGTCGACGCCCTCGGCGAGGGGGATCGTGGCGAGCACGATCGGCACGGCGCCGCGGAGCCCGGCCCACGAGATGAAGGCCAGGTCGCGCAACGCCATCGGCTGCACGACGCTGCTGACCAGCACCGACAACGGCCGGGCCACGAGGGTCAGCACCAGACCCGTCACCATGGCCTGGACGAGGGTGTGGAGGTCGATCCGGCCGGGCGAGAGCAGCAGGCCGAGCATCACGAACAGCCCGATCTGCGCGAGCCAGGCGACCCCCTCGGCGAACGAGCGCGTCGCCACCCGGTGGGGGAGCTCGCTGTTGCCGAGGATGAGCGCGGCGACATAGATGGCGGCGAAGCCGGAGGCGTGGAGCGCCGAGGCCAGGCCGTACGCCGTGAACGCCAGGCACAGGACCGCGAGCGGGTAGAGACCGGAGGACGGCAGGGCTGCGCGGCGCATGATCCACGACCCGGCGGCGCCACACCCGACGCCTACCAGGCCACCGGCGATCAGCTCGAAGACGATGATGCCGGCGATCTCGGGCACGCTGGCCCCGGCGACGGCACCGGTGGAGATGATCCCCACGAGCACGACCGTCGGCGCGTCGTTGAGGCCCGACTCCGCCTCGAGCGCGCCGGTCAGGCGCCCGGGCAGCGGCACCACCCGCAGCACCGAGAACACGGCCGCCGCGTCGGTGGGCGAGCAGACCGCCCCGAGCAGGATCGCCAGCTCCCAGGGCAGGCCGAGGAGGTAGTGGGCGCCGACGGCGACCACGGCAAGCGAGACGGCCACCCCGAGGGTCGCCAGCGACAGACCCAGCCTGATGCTGGGCCGCATCTGGCGCCAGTCGGTGGTGAGCCCGCCCTCGGCCAGGATGATCGCCAACGCACCGAACCCGAGGGCGTGCGCCATCTGGGCGTCGTCGAAGGGGATCGCGAACGGTCCACCATCGCCCAGCAGGACGCCGATCAAGAGGTAGATCAGCAGCGAGGGCAGCCCGACGCCGGCCGAGACGCGGACCGCCAGGATCGCTGCGAGTGTCACGACCGCGCCCACCAGCACGAACAGGTCGAGCTGGTGGACGTCGAAAGTCATGCAGTCCTCGTGCTCGTGTCCGGAACAAGCGGGTCAGGACTGTGATCCTATCGGTCGGCGCGGCCCACCGAGGGCGTCGTACCAGCCCGTGGGGGACGCGACACCCGCTCCCCGCGGCACCACGGCGCACCGTCGTGGGGGGAGAATGGCACTGCAGGAACACGTTTGGGCAACCGGGCCCCCGGGTATCCGTCCCCCGACGAAAGGGTGTGATCCGATGTACGGCGACACAGCCGCGGGACGCAAGCGCGTCGCCCAGCTCCGTGAGCAGGGTGGCGACATCCGGGCCATCGCTGCCCGGCTGGTGTCCCAGGCCGAGGCCGCCCCGTGGCACGGCAAGGCAGCCGACGCCATGCGCGAGCGCATCCAGGAGCGCGCCAACCACCTCCGCGCGGCCGCGGCGCACCACGAGACCGCGGCCGACTCGCTGGCCAGGCACCTCGTCGAGGTCGACGGTCTCAAGGACGCCATCGACGTGCGCGCCCACAAGGCCACCACCCTGGTCGAGGACGCCCGCACCCGCGCGAGCGAGGCCGGTGCCACTGCCGGCCAGATGGACGAGCCCGACGCCGCCGACCACGCGCTGCTCGCCTTCGACCCTCCCCCGGCCGGTCACCAGGACTGGCTGACCGTCACCCTCCCGGGGCTCTGACATGGTCACCATCGACCTGACCACTCCGCCCACGCCTCCCGCCAGCTTCCTCGACGGCCTGGCCCGACGCCTCGCGCTGACCCTGCCCGAGCTGCGCGCCGTCGCCGAGCTGGCCGGCGGCGCCCCCCTCCCCTTCGACCTCGAGCCCACCGAGCGCGCCCCGTCGGTGACCGGGTCCTTGTCGGGCCGACTCGGCCAGAGCCGCGGATCCGTCGAGGACTCCGCCTACTCCGACGCCCTCGACACCCTCCACGACCCGCACGACACGCTCCGGCGGCGCGGACTGGTGAGCGACGACGGTGCCGACCCCGGCCTCGTCGGCGCGGTCGGCCTGCTCGCCACGCCGCGCCTGGCCCTCGACATCGACGTCGCGGCAGGCGCCACCCAGGTCAAGGCCTGGCACCGCCAGTCCGGCAACGCGGTCGCGAGCCTGTCGACCTGCGACGGGATCGTCTTCGAGCTCGCCTGGTTCCCGGTCGAGCAGTGGACCTCCGAGCTGGCCCGGGTCACCGCGGTCCCCGAAGACCTGTCCCTCACCACGTCCCAGGTGCCCGCCCTGCTCGACGTCCCCTACGCGCTCGCCGACACGGTCGGCGAGGCCCTGCGCTCGGGTCGCTCCGACCTCGTCCCGGTCCTGATGGGGCAGGGCGAGGGGGCGGTCCTGGCCGACGGCGCGGAGCTCGGCGCCGCCGAGAGCGCAGCCGCCGTCTCCGCAGTCCACACGGAGAGCCGCGGTCGGTTGCGCATCCTCGCGGCCGAGGTGTCCGAGCGGGCCACCGCCTCGGTCGGGGTGGTCTCGTGGGTGCTGCTCAAGGACGGCTGGCACTCCCTGACCCCGCGTCATGACGACGGAGCACGCGTCGCGGTCGCCCGGGTCGACCCCGACGACCTCGCGACCGAGCTGGCCCCGGTCCTGGCCCAGGTCGGCTTCGGAGAGGGCACCTCATGAGTGACCTCGACATCCCCCGCACCCACGGCGCCGGCTTCCCCGAGCAGTCCTCGGCAGCCGTGGCCGCCGACAAGTACGACCAGATGCTGGCGCTCGCCGACCTCTTCGACGACTCCGGCGCCGAGATGCGCAGGCGCGCTCGCCTCGGCGCCGAGATCCTCGGCGACGACGACGTCGTCGACTCAGGCGTGCTGTCACCGCCCACCTGGGGCCAGGCCGAGGAGGACATCCGCGCCGCCACGACCGGCAAGCACGGGTTGCTGACCCGCTCGGTCGAGCTCGACGCCGACGCCCTCGTCGTACGGGCCACCGTGCTGACCTACCGCTGGATCGACGAGCTCCAGCAGGCCGCCTACAAGACGCTCGGCTCGATCGCCGGCCGCGCCATCGGCTACCTCGCCCCCGAGGTCGCGCTCGGCGGGGCGATCGTCAGCGCCGGTCTGATCGAGACCGACGCCCTGGACCGCGACGGGGTCACCGCCTACCTCAGCGAGCTCGCCGACAACAACCCCGACCTGATGGACCACCTCTCCGGTGGCGGGGGGCTGCTCGACGGCCTGCACATGCGCGCGCTGCTCACCGCAGGAGTCCTCGCCTCCGACCGGGGCGCCCACGCGGCGCGCGGTGGCCTCCGGGCGATCGGGATCGACCCGTTCCCCACCGACGCCGTGTCGGCGTTCCGCGACTCCGCGGGATCCTTCGTCGAGGTGGACGAGGCCGAGGCGACGGCGGAGGCGAGCGCCGGCCAGGCCCCACGCTCGCTCGAGGAGCTGATGGTCAACCTCATCGCCGAGGACCGCCGGATCAGCGTCCAGCGCGTCGGCGCCGGCCGCTACATCGCCTACCTCCCCGGCACCCTCGGCCCCGACTCCGGTCGGCTCCGGCTCGTCGGCGCCGACCCGACGAGCTATGCCGCTCAGGTCGTGCGTGCCATCGAGAAGATCGTGACCGAGGACGACGCCCGCGTCATGCTGGTCGGCTCGGCTGCCGGTGGCACGGTGGCGGCAGAGATCGCCGCGGCCGCCGCGTCGACCCGCTTCGTGGTCGACCAGGTGGTCACCGCCGGCGCACCGGCGGCACAGGTCCCGCGGATCCCCGAGGCCACGCGTGTGCTGTCGCTGGAGGACCGCAGCGACCCGGTGGCCATCCTGGGCTCGCTGATCAACGCCACGATCGCCAACCGGCTCACGGTGGTCTTCGACAGCAGCGCCGCCGACGGCACCCACATGTACGTCGCCGGCGCCCGGGCGGCCGACAGCGCCGAGCATCCCGAGCTGCGGGCCGAGATCACCCGGCTGCAGGACCTCGGCTACCTCGCGGGGTGAGCCGCGCTCACAAGATGTCGTGCACGAACTCTCCCAGCTGGGCGAGGTTGCGGCACTCCACCATCGGCACGATCTCCCCGTAGCGGTCGGCCGCGCTGTCACCGGTGCCCCAGTGCCGCGGGTGCTCGGGGTTGAGCCACCACGCGTGCCGCGCCCGCCCGGCGAGGTCGCCGAGGACGGGCAGCGCGAGATCGCTGTAGTTGGAGCGACCGTCGCCCAGGATCAGCAGTGCCGACCTGGGCCCGATCGCGTCGCCGTGCTCGTCCGCGAAGCGGGTCAGGGCCCGGCCGTAGTTGGTGCGGCCCCACAGAGCCGCCTGCGAGATGCTCGTGGCCAGCGACTCCATCACCTCGACCACATCGGCACCGGGGCGGAACCTGTCACTCACCTCGACCACGTCATCGACGAACGTGAAGGCCCGGACCCCGCTGAAGGCCTCCCGCAGGGCATAGACAAGCAGCAGGGTGAACTGCGCGAAGTTGGCCACCGAGCCGCTGACGTCGCAGAGCACCACCAGGTCGCTGCGGTGCGGACGCCTGGGCCGGTGGTGGGTGGTCAGCGGCACACCGCCCGTCGCGATCGAGGCGCGCACGGTGCGGCGTACGTCGAGGGGTCCGCGCCGGCGGGCGTGCTGCTCCTTGGTGAGCCGCGCCGCCAGCCGCCGCGCGAGCGGGTAGATCTCGCGGCGCATCTCCTCCAGGTCGCTGCGCCGCGCCGCGGTGAAGTCGAGGCGGTCGATCGTCGGCCGGACGGTGACGTCGGCGACGTGCCGGGCCCCCTTCTCCTCCGCGATGCGGCGGCGGGCGTCGCCCTCGACCAGGCGGGTGAAGTCGCCGATCCGCCGGCCGGCCGCGCGCTGCGCCTGCTCGTCGCCGAGGCCCTGGCCCAGCAACCCCTGCACGAGCCGGTCCATCAACTCGGCCGCGGACACCCGCTGCAGGGACGTGTAGGCCGACCAGCTCGACAGGCCAGGCCCCCGCCCGGGCATGGCGCCGAACCGCGCGACGGCCTCGACTGCAAGATCCTGCAGGGTCCGACCGTCGCTCGCCCGCTGGTCGCTGGAGGCCAACGCCTGCGCCAACGCCTCACGGAAGCCTCGGAGCTCGGCCCCGGTGTCGGGAGCGCCCTCGGTCGCGGCCTCGCCCCCGGTGGCCTCGCTCGAGTCGGCCCCACTTTCGGTGGCCCCACTTTCGGTGGCCCCGCTTTCGGTGGCCCGGTCACCGGCGACCCCGCCGCCGATGAGGCGCGGGTAGAAGATGTCGAAGACCGCGTCGAAGGTCACCCGCTGCGGCTGGCGCTTCACCAGCGTGGCGGCGTACGCGGCGCGCACGGTCTCGCGGTCGTGCCAGCGCACCTTCTCCAGTGCGGCGATCGCGTCGAGCCCCTCGGCCAGCGACACCGACAGGCCCGCCGAGCGCAGCGCCTCGACGAAGCCGATGTGGGTGTCGAGCAGGCTCATCGGATCAGGCCGTCGCCAGCTTGAGTTCCTTGATCGCACGGCGCTGGTCGGAGGCGTGCTTGAGCACGACCCCCAGGGTGCGGGCGACCGTCGCCTGGTCCAGGTCGGCGATCTGCAGCGCGATCAGAGTGCGCGCCCAGTCGACGGACTCGGCGATCGAGGGCGCCTTCTTGAGCTCGAGCTCGCGCAGGCGCACCACGACGTCCACGAGCTGTGCGGCGACCTTGTCGTCCAGACCCGGGACCTGGCTGCTGACGATCGCCCGCTCACGTTCGGCGTCGGGATAGTCGAGGTGCAGGAACAGGCACCGGCGCTTCACCGCCTCCGACAGTTCGCGGCTGGCGTTGGAGGTCAGCACGACGAAGGGCCGCCGGGTGGCGCTGACCGTGCCGAGCTCGGGGATCGTCACCTGGAAGTCGCTGAGCACCTCGAGCAACAGGCCCTCGACCTCGACGTCGGTCTTGTCCACCTCGTCGATGAGCAGCACCGTCGGCTCGTCGCGGCGGATCGCGCTCAGCAGCGGGCGGGTGAGCAGGAACTCCTCGGTGAAGATGTCGTCGTGGGTCTCGCTCCACGAGTCCTCGCCGCTGCTGGCCTGGATCCGCAGGAGCTGCTTCTTGTAGTTCCACTCGTAGAGTGCGCGGGCCTCGTCAAGACCCTCGTAGCACTGCAGCCGCACCAGCTCCGCGCCCGTCGCACGCGCCACCGCCTTGGCCAGCTCGGTCTTGCCGACCCCCGCCGGCCCCTCCACCAGCAGCGGCTTCTCCAACGCACCCGAGAGGTACGCCGTCAGCGCCGTCGCATCGTCGGTGAGGTAGCCGGCATCACGCAGTCGCGCGGCGGCGTCGGCGGGGGACTCGAACCAGGTCGCGGTCACCTGGCTGAGCCTATCCGCCGCTGTAACGCCCGGTTACTGCCTGTACCGACCCCGATGCATGGGGGTGGGTAGGTGATGTAACACGGCGTTACAGCGGGGGCCGCGTTCGCATGGCAGCCGCCACGCCCGGCCTACGCCCCCTCGGCCAGGCTCACTCCGTTCGCATGGCAGCCGCCACGCCCGGCCTACGCCCCCTCGGCCAGGCTCACTCCGTTCGCATGGCAGAGGGGGCGGGATTCGAACGAGGAACATATCTCGCTTAGTTCGCCCCCTTGAGCGTGATTCACGACCAACCGTGACCGCTCACGACCCGCCAGAACCGCTCTGGCGTTGACGTGTCAACACGGGGCCAGTCATGCAGAACCTTCGCCGCACCCTCATCGCCACCCTCGGCCACAACCTGCTCGTGGTGCTCGCCTTGGCAGCGGTCGTCATGTTCTCCCTCGCCTCGGCCGACAAGCCGTCTGTCGCTCGGCCGGCGCCGGTCGGGTCGGCCAACGCGCTCCTCGATGCTC
>JBBSOR010000066.1:0-22648 GCA_038259535.1 Propionibacteriales bacterium
TGGCAGTCCGGCGACCCGCCGAGGGCCGCGTACGACGTCGCGGCACGCCCACGGCGACAGGACCTGACGGAGGAGAGCAGGCGCTACCGCGAGACCGGATCGCTCTACGTCACCCGCACCGACATCTACGAGCAGCACGACAACCGTCTCGGCGGCACGATCGGGCTCTTCGTCATGGCCGAGGACGAGGGCATCGACATCGACACCGAGCTCGACGTCGCCCTGGCCGTCCGCTTGCTGACCGCCCGTTGACCTGTCTCGCCACGCCAGAGCCGCGCGCTGGATACGGTTGCCCAAGTAAAGACATCCACGGAAGGCCCCCGCCTTGATCATCGAGCGTGACCTCACGCCGTACGTCGTCTACTCGGGCGACCCGGTCCTCCGTGCCCTGGAGAAGATCACCGCCAACAAGGCGCGGGTCATCTTCCTGGTCGACTCCCACGGCCACCTCGACGGCGTGCTGTCCGACGGCGACTTCCGCCGCTGGGTGAGCGGCGCGGCCAGCCTCACCGTGGACGTGCCGGCGATCGAGGCCGCCAACACCTCCCCACGCAGCCTGTCCATCGGCAGCAGCCCCGCCGAGATCTCGCACGCCTTCGGCTCAGGCATCGACCACGTCGCGCTCGTCGACGAGCGCGGCCACCTCGTCGCGGTCGCGATCAACCGCGCCGACGAGCTCCGCATCGGGCGGCACGTCGTCGGTCCCGACGCCCCGACGCTGCTGATCTCCGAGATCGGCATCAACCACCAGGGCGACGTGTCGCTGGCCAAGCAGCTCGTCGACCTCTCCGTCGAGTCCGGCGCCGACATCGTGAAGTTCCAGCTGCGCGACATGGAGTCGCTCTACCGCCAGGGCGCCTCGGGCTCCGGAGGCGAGGACCTCGGCCCGCAGTACACCCTCGACCTGCTCGCGAAGTACAACCTCGAGGCCGACCAGCTCTTCGAGGTCTTCGACCACTGCCGCGACGTCGGCATCGAGGTCATGTGCACCGCCTGGGACCCGGTCAGCGTGGACCGCCTCGTTGACTACGGCATCGGTTCGCTCAAGGTCGCCTCGGCCGACATGACCAACCACGCGCTGCTGCGGCACATGGCCGCGAGCGGCACCCCGATGGTCATCTCCACGGGCATGTCCACCGAAGGTGAGATCCGCGAGACGGTCGACCTGATCCGCGGTACCGGCGTCGCCCACGCCTTCCTGCACTGCCAGTCGACCTACCCGGCGCCCTTCAAGGACGTCAACCTCGCCTACCTGACCCGGCTGGCCGAGCTCACCCAGGCGCCCGTCGGTTACTCCGGTCACGAGCGCGGCTTCCACATCGCCCTCGCCGCGGTGGCCCTGGGCGCCCGCATCATCGAGAAGCACTTCACCGTCGACCGCGACCTCGAGGGCAACGACCACAAGGTCAGCCTGCTGCCCGGTGAGTTCAAGGAGATGGTCCAGCGGGTCCGCGAGGTCGAGGAGGCCCTCGGCACCGCCGCGCCGCGCGTAGTCTCCACCGGCGAGATGATGAACCGCGTCAACCTCGCCAAGTCCCTCGTGGCGACCCGACGGATCGAGGCCGGCCAGGTCCTCACCGACGCCGACATCGACATCAAGAGCCCCGGCCGCGGGCTCCAGCCCAACGCCTTCGACAAGCTCGTGGGCCGCACGACGACCCGCGCCTTCGAGCCCGGCGACTTCTTCTATGCCACCGACCTGGGCGACGCGGCTCCGCGCGGGCGCGCCTACGACTTCCACCGCCCGTGGGGCCTGGCGACGCGTTACCACGACATCGAGGCGATGACGCGGGACACGGCCCCCGACTTCCTGGAGTTCCACTTTTCCTACAAGGACCTCGACCTGCCCGTGGCCGAGGTGTTCGCCGCCTATCCCGACGGCCTGCCGATGGGCTTCACCACGCACTCCCCCGACCTCTTCGCCGGCGACTTCCTGCTCAACCTCGCCTCCGAGGACGACGAGCACTGGGAGCGCTCGATCCGCGAGCTCCAGCGGGTCGTCGACACCACCCGTGAGATGCAGCAGCACTTCACTCAGGGCGCCGACGCCAAGGCAGACGCCGAGGGCCCGGTCATCGTCGCCAGCCTGGGCGGCTTCACCACCGACGCCTTCGTCACCCCCGCCGAGCGCGAGGCGATGTATGCCCGGGTGGCGGCCGGCCTGGCCCGCATCGACGACACCGGCGTCCGCCTGTGCGCGCAGACCCTGCCGCCCTACCCGTGGTACATGGGCGGCCAGCTCTACTGCAACCTCTTCGTCGACCCGCGTGACACCGCCGAGTTCGCCCAGCGCTACGACCGGCGGCTGTGCTTCGACGTGTCCCACTCCAAGCTGTCGGCCAACTACCTCGGGATGTCGTTCGCCGACGCGACCGACCTGCTCGCTCCCCACACGGAGCACCTCCACCTCGTCGATGCGACCGGCGTCGACGGCGAAGGGGTGCAGGTCGGTGACGGCGAGATCGACTGGGCTGTGCTGGCCCAGCAGCTGGACACGATGACTCCCGGCGTGAGCTTCATCCCCGAGATCTGGCAGGGACACGTCAACGACGGAGAGGGCTTCTGGATCGCCCTGGAGCGGTTGGAGCAATGGTTCTGACCCGACCCACCGCCCTCTGGGTGGTCCCCGTCAGTGACCTGGCCGGGGTGGCACGGCACGTCCTCGACGTCGCCGCCGCCGGGATCCCGGGCTGGCGGCTGGTGTTCCTGACGCCACCCGGTGACCTGCCCACGCGACTGCGAGAGCTCGACGTGTCGGTGGCGGAGGGGCCGTTCGGTCCCGATCACGGGCTGCGCGCATCGGTCACCACGCTGCGTGACGTCGTACGCCGCGAGCGGCCGGCGGTGGTGCACAGCCACCTCGCCCACGCCGACATCGTTGCCGCCCTCACGGTGCCCCTCCGACCGGGCCGCGGTCCGCGCCTGGTGACGACCGAGCACGGCATCGCCCGCGACGACGTCGTCTATCACCGCTCGAGCGGGAAGACCCGACTGATGGCGGCCGTGCACACCGCGCGCCTGCGCCGCTTCGACGCGGCCATCGCGGTGAGCCGGGCGACCGCGGACGCGATGCGTGAGAAGTGGCACCCGCGCCGCGAGGTCGTGGTGATCCCCAACGGGGTGGACCCGCAGCCCGGTGCTACGCGCAGCACCGGGCTGCGGATCCTGTCGCTGGCGCGCCTCTCGCCCGAGAAGCGCCTGCCTGCGCTGGTCGACGGCTTCGCCGAGCTCCACCGCTCGCATCCCGAGGCCCGGCTCACCCTGGCCGGGAGGGGACCTGAGGAGCAGGTCCTGCGCGCCCAGGTCACCCGTCTCCGCCTGGACGACGTCGTGACCCTCCCCGGCTTCGTCGACCCGGAGCAGGCGATGACCGACCACGACGTGCTGGCGATGCTGTCGGTCTGGGAGAACTGCTCCTACGCACTCCTCGACGCGGCCGGCCGCGGTATGGGCGTGGTCGCGAGCGACGTCGGCGGCAACCCGGAGATCCTGCCCGCGCGCTCGCTGGTGGAGGCCTCGGACGCGAGCGCCGTGGCGGCGGCCCTGTCGATGCAGGGCCTCGACCCGACAGCTCGTCCGGGCCTGTCCGACTGGCCCAGCGTGGCCGACATGTGCGCGCGGATCGCGCAGACGTACGCCGCCGCGGGGGTGCGAGCGTGAGCCGGGTCGAATCCCCGTGGAACCTCGCGGACCGCACGGTCGAGCGGGCCGACGAGGCCGATCGGGAGATCCGGATCACCGACTTCGCCCTGATGGCGATCCTGCCGCTCCGGACGGTCGAGGTGGCCGGCTACCCGCTCAACGAGTTCGCGATGGCCGCCCTCGTCGGACTGTGCCTGTTCCGTCCGGCGCGAGGAGGGGCCAGGGTCCCCTCCGCCGTCGGACTGATGGTCGCGGCGCTCCTGACCCTTCTCCTCTTCTCCGGCCTCGCCAACCACATCGACTGGACCCGCCGGGTCGGCCATGTGGGCATCATGGCCGGCCTGGTCTGGGCCGGTGGCACGGGCCGGCTCTCGCTGCGCTCGGTGGGTGCGGGCCTCGCAACAGGCCTGATCGCCGTCATCGCCATGGCCGTGGTGGGGATCGGTAGCGACTTCTATCCCGGGCGGTTGACCGGCTTCCTCGGCGACCCCAACGCCGGCGCCTACTTCATCGCGGTCCTCGGCGTGCTCGCGGTCTTCTTCTGCGACGACCGGCTCAAGGTGCGGCTGGCCGTCGCAGCGCCGATCGTGGCGGGCCTCGTGCTCAGCTATTCCCGCACCGGCCTGCTGGCGGGGGCCTTCGCCCTGGTCTGGGTGCTGGCGGGACGACGTCTGGGCCTGGTGACCGGTGCCGCCCTGGCGGGCGGAATGGTGTGGATCATCAACAACATCCCCACGAGCCTCACCACCTTCGGCCCCTTCTCCGACCGCTCCGGCAGCGACAAGCTGCGCAGCCGGATCATCGCCCAGGAGCGAGTCCAGCTCTCCGACATGCCGTGGTTCGGCCACGGGCCGGGAACGGCGAAGGTCTTCGTCCGCGACCTCGAGTTCTTCTTCCACAACAGCTATCTCGCCGTCCGCCAGGAGGGTGGCTGGGTCGCCCTGCTGCTCGTGCTCGCCCTGATGGCCTACGCCTTTTCGCGGCTCGCGAAGCAGTCCCATGCCGGAGACCTGGTCGCGGCGGGCGCGCAGGCGAGTCTCATCGGCGTCGCGGTCATGGCCCTCACGCTCGGCGAGGTGCTGCTGGACACCCCCATGGCCGTCGCCGTCGCGCTCGCACTCGGGCGTGCCCTGCAAGCCCCACCGGAGGTGAGGGCCGATGGCTGAGCGGATCCACCTCGCCGCCAACAACCCCGACCTCGGCGGCGGCGAGCAGATGCTGCTGCGGCATGCCGAGGCGCTGCTGGCGCTCGGCCATCCCGTGACGGTCGTGGCCCCCGACGCTCCTGCCGAGGTCCTCGACGCCGCCGCAGGGCTAGGAGCAGACACGATCGCCATCCGCGCGGACGGGCGACGCGACTACCTGGTCCGCCTCCGGACGTGGGATCGCACCGAGCGCACCGGCCTCCTCTGGTGCCACGGACTGGTTCCCGCACTCGCGACGGCTGGGCGGGAGCGACGAGTCGTGCACCTGCACCAGCTTCCCCGTTCCCGTGCGCAGCGGTTGGCCCTACGGGTGGCGACGGCTCGAAGCCAGCGCACCCTCACTCCGTCGGCGTTCCTGTCGACCGGCGTTCCCAGCTCCTCGGTGTGTGAGAACTGGACCGACGAGGTCGACCGACTCCCGGCGCCGGTCGGTCGCTCGCGCATCGGGTTCATCGGTCGCCTGTCCTCGGACAAGGGCCTGGACCTGCTGGCGAAGGCCGTCTCCTCGGCGTCGGACGACCTCCGTCTCGTCGTCGCCGGTGACGATCGCTGGGTCCCGGAAGGCCAGCGACTCGCCGCCGTCACATCCCTCACCGTTCTCGGTGGACGCGTGGAGCGGCTGGGTCGCGTGTCCCCCGCCGAGTTCTTCGCCAACGTCGACCTGGCCGTCTTTCCCAGCAGGGTCGCCGAGTCCTTCGGCCTCGTCGTCGCCGAGGCCATGGCCGCGGGCATTCCCTTCGTCATCTCCGACGCCGGTGCGCTCCCCGAGGTCGCCGGGCCCGACCACCCGTGGATCGCCCGCAGCGGCGATGCCGACGACCTGGCGCGGGTGATCGGGCAAGCGCTCGCCGCCACGCCCGAGGAGGTGCGTGTCGTGACCGATCGCGCCCGCCGCCGATGGGAGGAGCACTACTCCCCGAAGGCAGGTCGCCTGCGGGTGCTGCGGCTGCTCGAGGACCTGGGGGTGGACCGATGAAGCGGCCGGCCGTGGCGATCGCCCACGACTACCTCACCCAGCGCGGCGGGGCCGAGCGTGTCGTGCTGACCCTGATGAAGGCCTTCCCCCAAGCAGCCGTGCACACCACGCTCTACGACCCCGAGGGCACCTATCCCGAGTTCGTCGACGCCGACGTCCGGACCTCCTCGCTCAACCGCGTCGCGGCGCTGCGTCGGGACCACCGGCTCGCCCTCCCGCTGCTCGCTCCGGCCGCGTCCCGGATGCGGGTCGACGCCGACGTCGTGGTCGCCTCGAGCAGCGGCTGGGCCCATGGCTTCGAGACCTCCGGCCGCACGGTCGTCTACTGCCACAACCCGGCCCGCTGGCTCTACCAGACCGACGAGTACCTCGGCGGTGCCGCGTGGCGCTCACCCATCGGCCCGCCACTGCTGGCGATGCGGCCGCTGCTCAAGCGCTGGGACCGGCGACGGGCCGACCAGGTCGACGTCTACCTCGCCAACAGCCGCGTCGTGCAGCAGCGGATCCGCGCGACGTACGGCCGCGACGCCGAGCTGTTGCCCCCGCCGCACGGGATGGACGCCTGCGCCCCCCGCGAGGCCGTCCCCGACCTGGCCGACTGGGAGCCCGGCTATGCGCTCGTCGTGTCCCGCCTGCTGCCCTACAAGAACGTCGACGCGGTGATCGAGGCCGTCAGGGGCACCGATCGGCGGCTCGTCGTCATCGGTCGCGGCCCTGAGGAAGCGCGTCTGCGCGCCACCCTTCCCGACAACGTGCGGCTGCTGGGCGGCCTGAGCGACGCCCAGCTGCGCGCGGTCTACGCCGACGCCGGTGTCCTCGTCGCCGCAAGCCACGAGGACTTCGGCCTGGCGCCGCTCGAGGCGGCGGCCTTCGGCGTGCCGGCCGTGGCACTGCGCGGCGGTGGCTTCCTCGAGACCGTCCTTGAGGGCGAGACCGGCCTCTTCTTCGACCGGCCGACCCCGGAGGACATCGCCGCAGCGCTGGTCGTGTGCGACCACCACGACTGGGACGGTGAGAGACTGCAGGCCCGGGCCGAGGAGTTCGGCGAAGCCCGCTTCATCGAGAGGATCCGTTCGATCGTGCTCGACGCAGGAAGGTTGACCTGACGTGCGAACCGACGGGCTCAAGCTGCTGCCCTGGCTGGTCGGCGCGGTCGACCTCGTCATGATCGCGGCGGCGACCGCCCTGGCCATCCGCTTCCGGCTGACGCTGCCGATCTTCGACACGTCGAGCGATGTCCTCGAGAACACGGCGCTGGCCAGTGGCTTCTTCGTGGCCACCTGGCTGGTCATGCTGTCCTTCTTCGGCACCTACGACCGTCACGTCTTCGGAGCCGGCACCGAGGAGTTCAAGCTCGTCGTCAACGCCTCCTTCTTCACCGGTGCCCTGGTCGCCACGATGGCCTTCCTCATGCAATACCCGCTCTCGCGCGGCTTCCTCGTGCTGTTCTTCCCGCTGGGCGTCCTGCTGCTGGTCATCGGTCGCCTGTTCTCCCGACGGATCATCCAGCGGCTCCGGTCCGCCGGGCACTTCAACGAGCGGGTGCTGCTCATCGGCACCCCCGGCTACATCGGGGAGATCCACAAGGTCCTGGCGCGCGAGTCGTGGCTCGGCTACGACGTGATGGGCTGCCTGGTCCCCCGCGACTACGCCGGGCTGGAGCGGACCTCGGCCGGCATCCCCGTGCTCGGGCTGATCGACGAGGTACGTGCCGTCGTCGACGAGCACGGACCCGACATCGTCTTCTTCACCGCCGGTGCCGTGAGCTCCTCCACCCAGCTGCGACGCCTGGCCTGGGAGCTCGAGGACCACGCCCACGTGCAGATCATCGTGGCTCCCAACGTCACCGACGTCTCCAGCGAGCGCATCCGGATCCGACCCGTGGCCGGCCTGCCGCTCATGCACCTGGGGCGCTCACGCTCGCAGGTGGCGTCCAACGACGCCAAGCGCGCCTTCGACGTCGTCGGCTCGCTCGCCATCCTCACCCTGATCTGGCCGCTCCTGCTCGGGCTGATGCTCTGGGTCAGGCTCTACGACGGCGGACCGGCGCTGTTCCGGCAGACCCGCGTGGGCCGCGAGGGTGTCGAGTTCACCTGCCTCAAGCTGCGGTCCATGTCGGTCGACGCCGAGGAGCGGCTCGCCGACCTGGAGACCCGCGACCACGTGCTCTTCAAGGCCACCAACGACCCACGGGTGACGCGCCCGGGCCGGATCATCCGCCGGTTCTCGCTCGACGAGCTGCCCCAGCTCTGGAACGTCGTACGCGGCGAGATGAGCCTGGTCGGTCCCCGACCGCCCCTGCAGTCGGAGGTGGACCAGTACGAGGACGACATGCTGCGCCGGCTCAACGTGCTCCCCGGCATGACCGGGCTCTGGCAGGTCTCCGGGAGGTCCGACCTCTCGTGGGAGGACACGGTGCGCCTCGACCTCTACTACGTCGACAACTGGTCGATGGTCCAGGACGTGCTGATCCTGGCGCGCACGGTCACCGCCGTGCTGGCCAGCCGCGGGGCCTACTGAGCAGAAGTCCCGACCCCAGAGGTCAGGACTTGGTGGCGTTCTCAGCCGTGCTGGCCCTCTCGGCCCTCTCGGCCTTGTCCGCCTTGTCGGCCTTGTCGGCCTTGCGCCGTCGCCCCCTGCCCGCCAGG
The DNA here is from genome assembly GCA_038259535.1 of Propionibacteriales bacterium. Lineage (GTDB taxonomy): Bacteria > Actinomycetota > Actinomycetes > Propionibacteriales > Nocardioidaceae > Nocardioides. The sequence continues at coordinate 8,472 of JBBSOR010000066.1, forward strand.
GAGTACGCCGTGCGCGAGGCGTCCTCGGCCTTGTAGCCGCCGTAGCCGCCGTAGCCGCCGTAGCCGCCGCCGTAGGCGATGGCGCTGGCGCCCTTGACCGGGGCCTTGTTGAGCACGACCCCGAGCAGGCGGCCGCCGACCTGGTCGAGGATCCGACGGCAGTTCTGGCTCTGCTCGATCTGGGTCTTGCCGGCCGCCTGGACCAGCAACGCCCCGTCACAGAAGGCGGAGAGCAGCCCGGCGTCGGTGACCGGCAGGAGCGGCGGGGCGTCGAGGATCACGAGGTAGTCGACGGCGAGCTCGTCGATGAACTGCTTCATCCGCAGCGAGCCGAGCAGCTCGCTGGGGTTTGGCGGGATCCGACCGGCCGGCAGGAGGCTCAGGTTGGCCATGCCCGACTCGACGATGACGTCCCGGATGTCGACGTCGCCGGCGAGGGCCTGGGTGAGGCCGACCGTGCCGTCGATCTCGAAGGTCGCCGCGATCATCGGTCGACGGAGGTCGGCGTCGATCAGCAGGACCGGGGTGCCGGCCCAGGCGACCAGGCGAGCAATGTTGGCGGAGACGGTGGACTTGCCCTCACCTGCGAGGGCGGACGTCACCACGATCTTGCGTGGCTCGTTGTCGACGTCGACGAAGCGGAGGTTGGTGCGCAGCTGGCGGAAGGACTCGGCGGCGCGGCCGAGGTCGCCGCGGACACCGCGGTGGGAGCGACCGAGCGACTCCTCCTTGGGGATGATGCCCAGCACTGCGGCTCCGGTGGCCTCCTCGACGTGCTTGGTGGTCCGGACCCGACGGTCGATGAGACGGCGGCCGACGAGGACCGCGTAGGCCAGCCCCAGGCCACCGATCGCGCCCTGCATGGCCGCGCCGCGGTAGTCCGGCGTGAAGGGGGCACCCGGGAGCTGGGCCTCCTCGAGCGGGATGATCCGCGTCAGGGGCGCCTCCTTGGGGTTGGTCTCGCCGCTCTCGATCTCCTGGGCCACGACGACGACGGCATCGACCACGGCGTTGGCGAGGTCGCGGGCCTCCTCCGGCGTGGTGCCCACCGCCGAGACGGTGAGGGCGTTGACGTCCGCGTCCACGGACGCCGAGAACCGCCCGGCGATCGCCGACGGGGGGACGTCGAGGCCGAGGTCCTCGACGACCTGCGCGGCCACCGGCGTCTTGGAGACCAGGAAGGCATAGAGGTTGGCCTTGTCCTCGGCCAGCTGGGCGTTGCCCTGCTCCTCGCCCGCCGTCGCCGCGTTGCCCACGCGCACGAGACCCGACGAGGTGGCCGAGTAGAGCACCGGGTCCCGGGTCGTCTTGGCCATCATCAGGAGTGCGCCGAGGAGGGTGCAGCCGACCAGCACCCACACGTAGGCGCGGCTCAGCCGAACGAAGTCCCCGAAGGTCATGCGGCGAGTCTAGGGCGTGTCTCCCTGCCCGCCAGCGGAACGCTCAACGCGCTGGCACGATGGTCCTCATGACCGAGGAGCCCGACGTCGCGACGGCGCCCATCGCCGCGCGCGTGCACCTCGCTCATGCCGTGGTCCAGAAGTTGGCCGAGGAGCGCAACATCGAGCTGCTGCACCTCAAGGGTCCGGCCGTGCTCCCCGGCCTGCGAGCCGAGGGTCGCCAGTCCAGCGACGTCGACGTGCTCGTGCGACCGAGCCACCTGCCCCGGCTGATCTCCGCCGTCGAGTCGATCGGGTGGGAGCAGCGCACCGACTTCGCCACGGGCTCGGTCTTCGCCCACGCAGCCAACTGGTGGCACGACGACTGGGGATGGTTGGACGTCCACGTCAGCTGGCCGGGGGTCGGGGTCGACGACGAGCAGGCGTTCGACGTGCTCGCCCGCGGTGCCCTCCAGCACTCGATCGCCCACTGGGGCTGTCCCGTCCCCAACCGGACGGCCCAGCGCCTGATCCTCGTCCTGCACGCGGCGCGGTCGCCCGGGGGGACCGACGTGGACCACGCCTGGACCGCCGCGGAGCCGGCCGAGCAGGCGGAGGTCCGCGCGCTGGCCAGGGAGCTCGACGCGGAGGTCGCCCTGGCCGCCGGCATCGGCGAGCTCGCGCTGCACCGCGACCACCCGACGTACGCCCTGTGGCGCCACTTCGCCGAGGGCGGCAGCCGGCTCGACGAGTGGCGTGCCCGGCTGGCCGCCGCGCCGAGCACGCGCGCCAAGGCAGGGCTCGTCACCGCGGCGATGCGGGTCAACCGTGACCACCTCCGCATGGAGCTGGGCCGCCCACCCACCCGCGCGGAGGTCCGCGCCCGGCAGCGGCAACGGCTGCGCAAGGCCGCCGCGGAGCTGTCGACACGGGTGAAGCGCGCATGATCCACCGCTACCGCATCGCCGACGACGTGGCCTGGGTCAGCCAGGAGGACCTCGACGACGGCAGCAGTCCCACCGCCTACCTCACGCGGGTCCCCGGCGGACCTCCCGTCCTCCTCGAGGGGTCGGGGTGCGTGGTGTGGCTGGCCCTCGCCGACGGCGGGACCCTCGCCGACGTCATCGCGGCAGCGGCCGAGATGACCGGCTCGACCGAGGCCGAGGTCACCGAGGACGTGGAGACCCTGATCGACCAGCTCGTCGCGATCCGGGTCGTGCGAGAAGACTGACCGCCACCGCACCGACCAGCGCGCCGACGGCGTTGGCCAGGACGTCCGTCCAGCTGCTCACGCGCGCCAGCCACTGCCACTGTGCGAGCTCGACCAGTCCCGACACGAGCGCCGCTGCCGCGCTCACCCACCACCACGGTCGGCCGGTGAGCAGCACGACGAGTGCACCCAGCGGCACGAAGAGCAGGACGTTGAGCAGCACTCCGTAGTCCTCCGGCGCCACCCAGTCCGGGGCGATCGGCCAGTCATAGCGGAACTGGACGTAGAGGGAGACCGTCAGCCGGTTGAGCGCCCAACCCCAGGGCCCGAGGACGAGCACGGCCAGGGCGACGGCGTAGGACGCGACGAGGGCCACCCGGACACGGCGATCACCCAACCAGCCCACGCGCCCACCCTAGAGTGGTCGCCGTGGGCAGCGAGGGAACGACGCCGGAGGTCGTGGTCGACGCCCTCGGTGTGGCCGTCGGCATCCCGGTGTCCGGCGCCGCCGCCGAACGTCTCCGCCGCCAGTGGAGCCGCGCCCTCACCGACCGGACCGCCTCCGTCGTCGTCGACCTCGCCGGGATCTCATCCGACGACGACGTCGTGCGCGACTATGCGATCACCTCCCTCGTCACCCTCGCCGCGCTCGACGCCACCGCCGGTCGTCGCATCAACCTGCACGCGGGCGCCGTGGCCGACGAGCAGGGACGGGCGCTGGCGGTGATCGGCCCCTCGGGATCGGGCAAGACGACGGCGATCTGCTTGCTGGCACGACGACTGGGCTACCTCTCGGACGAGACCGTCTCCCTCGACGGGGGGCTGCTGGTCCACGCCCACCCCAAGCCGCTGTCGGTCATCACCGACGTCGAGACGCCGCGCCTCAAGCAGTCGCTCTCACCCGACGATCTCGACCTGCGCCGTCCCCCGGGGAGCGCACACCTCCACCGGATCGTGCTGCTGCGCCGGGGAGCGGGCGACGCCGGCCTCGTCCCGCTGCCCATCCCCCGTGCCATGGTCGAGATGGTCGAGCAGACCTCCAGCCTGGTCCAGGTCGAGCACCCGATCCACCGGCTGGCGAAGGCGATCGACGCCTGCGGAGGGGTGTGGGAGCTGGACTACGTCGAGTTCGCGGACCACCTCGACGACATGGTCCAGCTCCTCGATCGGGAGCCCCAACCCGCCGTCGAGCACCGCCACCACCCCGTCCGCGACGACGCGGTCGTCGGACCCGTGGCCAGCGGGTGGACGCGCGCGCCGTGGACCGACGCCGAGGAGTACGACGACGAGCTGGTGCTGATGGTGGGCGACCGGGTCCACGTGCTCGCCGGCCTCGGCGTGCTGGTCTGGCTGGCACTCGCGACGCCCCACACCGCCGACGAGCTGGTGGCGCAGGCGCAGGCCCGGTGGGGCGACCACCCGGGAGCCGCTGACCTCATGTCGGAGGCGCTTGACCTGATGTCCGAGCAGGGACTCCTCCGGCCGCCGACCTGACCCTGGGCCGCTGCTGTGGTCCGCGTGGGAGACGGCGGTAACGTGCCCCGCATGACAGCCCGCCGCCAGCTGCCCACCGACGAGGCCCGCGACCTGCTCGCCCTGACCCGCGAGATCGCCGTCAAGGAGCTCGCGCCCCGCTCGGCGGAGGCGGAGGCCACCGAGACGTTCCCGCGCGAGGTCTTCAGCCTGCTCGGCCGGGCGGGCCTTCTGTCGCTGCCCTACCCCGAGGAGTTCGGCGGCGGCGACCAGCCCTACGAGGTCTACCTCCAGGTGCTGGAGGAGATCGGTGCCGTCTGGTCCTCGGTCGGCGTCGGCGTCTCGGTCCACGCCCTGTCCTGCTTCGGGCTGGCGTCCTTCGGCACCGAGGAGCAGAAGGCCGAGTGGCTGCCCGGGATGCTCAGCGGCGACCAGCTGGGTGCCTACTGCCTCTCCGAGGCGCACGCGGGCTCCGACCCCGCCGCGATGCGGACGACCGCCACGCGCGACGGCGACTCCTGGGTCCTCAACGGCGCCAAGGCCTGGACGACGCACGGCGGTCACGCCGACTTCTACAAGGTGATGGCCCGCACCTCCGACGACCGCAACGGGATCTCCTGCTTCCTGGTGCCGGCCTCCACCGAAGGCCTGTCCGCCGACCCGCCCGAGCGCAAGATGGGCCTCACCGGATCGGCCACCGCGACGATGCGCTTCGACAACGTCCGCGTCGACGCCTCCCGCCTGCTCGGCGCCGAGGGCGAGGGGCTCAGGATCGCGCTGGCGGGCCTCGACTCCGGACGGCTGGGCATCGCCGCCGTCGCGATCGGACTCGCCCAGGGCGCGCTCGACTCGGCGGTGGCCTACGCCCGCGAGCGCGAGGCCTTCGGGAAGCCGATCATCGACCACCAGGGCCTCGCCTTCGTGCTCGCAGACATGGAGGCGGCGATCGTCTCGGCGCGCGCCACGATGCTGCACGCCGCCCGCCTGCGCGACGCCGGCCTCCCCTTCTCCCGCGAGGCCTCGGTCGCCAAGCTCGTCGCGACCGACAACGCCATGAAGGTCACCACCGACGCCGTCCAGGTGCTCGGCGGCTACGGCTACACCCGCGACTTCCCCGTCGAGCGCTACATGCGCGAGGCGAAGGTGATGCAGATCTTCGAGGGGACCAACCAGATCCAGCGGATGGTCATCTCGCGCTCGCTGGCGAAGGACAACGCGGGTCAGATCTCCTGAGGGCCCGACCCGACGCGATTTCGCGACCACCGGGTACCCGGTGATTCGCGCGCTTCCTGCCCGTTGCAACCGCCGACATGCGCACCGAAAGGACTGGCGGATCGGTCGCCCGCGCCAGTTTGTCCACAGATGACGATTGGTGGGGTTGGAGATCGCCCACAGCGGCAACGACTTCGGGCATGACGAAGCCTCCCGAGCTCGTGGAGCTCCCCACCGTGTCGTGTCGCGCGACCTTGCTGGCCGAGGGCATGTCCGACCGACACATCACCGCACTCGTCCGCGACGGCACGCTCGTACGCATCCGGCGGGGACAGTACGTCGATGGCGAGGCGTGTCGCTCCCTCAGCCGTGCCGACCGACATCGCCTCCTGACGCGCGGGGTGATGCTCACGGCCCATCCCGGTACGACGGCGACGCACGTGTCCGCGGCCATCGAGTGGGGCGCCCCGGTCTGGGACCTGCCGCTCGACGTCGCACACACCACACGCCGCGACGGGAAGGCCGGCCGCCGCCGCGGCGACTGGATCCAGCACTGCGGCGCCCTGCCTGCCGAGGACGTCACCGTCCGCAACGCGATCCCCGTCTCCGTGCCCGCCCGGACGTGCGTGGAGATCACGACCATCACGGACGTCGAGCGAAGCCTGGTCGTGGTCAACGGCCTCCTCCACTCGGGTGCCACCACCGAACAGGAGTTCGCGGAATGGGCGGAGAGCGCGCGCTACTGGCCGCACAGCCTGGCGACCGACCTGGTGCTCCACCTTTGCGAGCCGAAGCTCGAGTCGGCCGGCGAGACGCGGTTCGACTACTTCTGCTGGCGCCAGCACCTCCCGCGCCCCACGCCTCAGGTGGAGGTGCACGACGAGCGCGGCGCGCTGGTCGCTCGACTCGACTTCGTCTGGGAGGACTTCGGCGTGTTCGTCGAGTTCGACGGCAAGGAGAAATACACCAAGCACCGACGCGACGGCGAGACCCTCGAGGGCTTCCTCATGCGCGAGAAGAAGCGCGAGGAGCTGGTCTGCCAACTGACGGGATGGGTGTGCATCCGCGTGACGTGGGCCGACCTCGCGGCGCCCGACCTCCTCGCTCGCCGCGTACGGAAGTTGCTCGACTCGCGACGGCCCCTTGGCGCCTAGGTTCCAGTCCTCTCCTGCGGGTTCACGGGCGTTGCAACAGCCGGGAAGCTCAGCGACCACCGGGTACCCGGTGATTGCGAAAATCGGGCCAACCCTTCACCCCTGCGAGGGTTGCCACACCACCCCGGGCGAGCCACGGTGGAGGCATGTCCAAGCGCATCGCATTCCTGACCGCCGCCGAGGGTGTCGAGGAGGTCGAGCTGACCCGGCCGTGGAAGGCCCTCATGGACGCCGGCCACACCGCCGAGCTCCTCTCCCTCGACGAGGGCGAGGTCCAGCTCTTCCAGCACCTCGACAAGTCCTCCACCCAGCGCATCGACCGTCGCGTCAGCGACGTCGCGGTCGCCGACTACGACGCCCTCGTGCTGCCGGGAGGCGTCGCCAACCCCGACGCCCTGCGGACCGACGAGACGGCCGTCGCGTTCGTCCGCGACTTCGTCGACTCGGGCAAGCCGGTCGCCGCGATCTGCCACGCCGCGTGGACGTTGGTCGAGGCCGACCGCGTGAAGGGCAAGCGGGTCACCAGCTGGCCGAGCCTGCAGACCGACATCCGCAACAGCGGCGGCGACTGGGTCGACGAAGAGGTCGTCGTGGACGGCAACCTGATCACCAGCCGCAACCCCGATGACATCCCGGCCTTCTCGCACGCCCTGCTGGAGGAGCTCGCCCGCTAGCACGGGCGGACGAGGTGTGGTGCCCGTCACGTCGCCGTGGGACAGTGGAAGCGCTTTCACCACTCTCGGGAAGGGTCCCCCATGCCTCGTCCGCACCTTCGCCGTACGCCGCTGCGCGCCGCGCTGACGGCTCTCACCCTGGCCGTCGTCGGCCTCGGCAACCCGCTGGGGTCGGCGGTCGCGGTCGCCCCCACCCCGACGGTCGCGACGCCCGACCTCGGCGACCACGTCGAGGTCTTCGACCCGTCGATGCCCGTCGCGAGCATCCGGCAGCGCGCCGACGAGATCTGGCAGCAGCAGGTCGACGCCGAGATGTCCGACCAGCGCTGGAGCCTGCTCTTCCTGCCGGGCACCTACGGCACCGACACCGACCCGCTGCAGATCAAGGTCGGCTACTACACCGAGGTCGCCGGCCTGGGCGCCAGCCCCTCCGACGTGGTGATCAACGGCAAGGTCGAGGTCTACAACCGCTGCCTGACCGACGGTCCCACCCAGCCCTACTGCGTGGCGCTCAACAACTTCTGGCGCTCCCTGTCCAACCTCACCATCGACGTCAACGGCACCGGCCAGGACGGCTGCCGGGCCTCGGCCAACTTCTGGGCGACCTCGCAGGCCTCCTCACTGCGCCGCGTCGACATCCGCGGCGGCAACCTGTCGCTGATGGACTACTGCACCGACGGCCCGCAGTACGCCAGCGGCGGCTACCTCGCCGACTCGCGCGCCGACACCGTCGTCAACGGCTCCCAGCAACAGTGGCTCACGCGCAACAGCGAGGTCGGCACCTGGTCCAACGGCGTGTGGAACCAGGTCTTCGCCGGCACCGTCGGCGCACCCTCCGAGGCCGCCTTCCCGACCGAGCCCTACACGACTCTCGACACCACGCCGGTCAGCCGGGAGAAGCCGTTCCTCTACGTCGACGCGCGCGGCGCCTGGCGCGTGCGGGTGCCGGCCGCCCGCACCGACTCGCGCGGCACCGACTGGACCGCCGGCACCGGCGCGGGTCGCAGCCTGCCGCTCTCGCGGTTCCACCTCGCCCGGCCGACCGACTCCGCCCGATCCCTCGCCTCGCAGCTGGCGCGCGGCAAGCACCTCCTGCTCACGCCCGGGGTGTACGACATCGACCGCAGCCTGGTGATCCGCCGCGACGACACGGTGGTCCTCGGCCTGGGCCAGGCGACCCTCACCGCGGTTGGCGGCGCCGTGCCGCTCGTGGTCGACGACCACGCTGACAGTGTGGTCGTCGCGGGTGTCACCCTCGATGCGGGCACCGTCTCCTCGCCGGCACTGATGCGCATCGAGGGCAAGCGATCGGGCCGCCACGGACACGGCCACCACCGGTCGAGGACCCCCAGCACGACGCTCAACGACGTCTACTTCCGCGTCGGCGGTCCGCACGTCGGCCGCGTCGACACGGCCCTGCGCATCGACGCCGACGACGTGCTCATCGACCACGCGTGGGTGTGGCGCGCCGACCACGGCGTCGAGGCGTTCAGCGCCGGCGTCAGTGGCGACACCGACCGCTGGCGGACCAACACCGGTCGCATCGGCGTCGTGGTCAACGGCGACCGTGTCCGCGCCACCGGCCTGTTCGTCGAGCACTTCCAGGAGCACAACACCATCTGGAACGGCGACGAGGGCCACGTCGTGCTCTACCAGAACGAGCTCCCCTACGACCCGCCCACGCAGGCCGACTGGACCCGCCCCGACGGCACCCTCGGCTGGGCCGGCTACAAGATCGGAGCCGCCGTGCGCCGTCACCAGCTCTTCGGCGGCGGTGTCTACGTCTTCAACCGCAACGACCCGTCGATCGCCACCGCGCGGGGCTTCGAGGTGCCCGACCGGCCCGGGGTGCGCCTGCACCACGTCCTGACCGTCAACCTCGAGGCCGGCAGCATCGAGCACGTCGTCAACGACACCGGCGCGCGCGTCGACAGCACGGCGCCGGGCGTGCCGAGCTATGTCGTGGACTACCCGGCCCCCTGAGCCGCGCTCAGCCCACCAGCCAGCGACCCAGCAGCGTCCCGTCCTGCTCGAGCAGCAGGACGGGGCGCAACGGCACGTCGACCTCGGCCCCCGTCGCGATGCGTACGGCGTCGCCGCCGGTGAGCCGCGGCACGATCGTCCAGCACAGCTCGTCGACCACGCCCGCAGCCAGCAGGTCGGCGAACAGCGACGGTCCCCCCTCACAGAGCTGGTCGACCCACCCCCGCTGCGCCAGCGCGGCCTTGAGGGCGGGCAGGTCGATCTCGTCCTCGCCCAGCACCAGCACGTTGTCCGCACCCAGCTCTTCCTGCACCGCCGCCAGCCCGTCGGCCGAGGCCACGGTCGCCATCAGGACGCGACCACGCGGGGCGTCGCGCAGCGTCGGCGGCAGCTCGGCCGACCGGCTCACCACCACCAACGGCAGCTGCGGCACGTCGTACCCCTCGGCGCGGAGCGTGCCGGCGCCGACGACGAGACAGTCGGCCTGCCGGCGGAGCGCGTCGAAGACCCGCTTGTCGGCGGCGTTGTTGATGCTCTTGCTGACCCCGTCCGTGCCCTGGGCGGCTCCGTCCGCGGTGCTGACGAAGTTCACCCGCAGCCACGGCTCGCCCTGCGGGTCGTAGGCCCGTGCCAGCTCGTCGTCGGAGAGGTCGGCCAGGCGCTGCAGCTCGAGGTGTTCGCTCACGCACTTCATCCTGCCCCCTACGCTGGCTGGCGTGATCACCCTTGCGGATCTGGCGGCCCTCCAGGACGCCCACGGCGACGCGTGGCACCGACCCGTCGCCCCGGTGGTGCTCGACGGCCCCCTGGGTCCCGTTGTCATCGGCGACGGGCCGGTGACCCTGATGGGCTGCATCAACCTCTCGCGCGACTCGACCTATCGTGAGAGCGTCGCGACCAGCCCCGCCGACGCCGTCCGGATGGGTCGGATCCAGGCTGCGCAGGGGGCGGCGATCCTCGACCTCGGCGCCGAGTCGAGCAACGCCCGAGCCACTCGGGTCTCCGCCGCCGACCAGATCGCCACCCTCGTCCCCGCTGTCAAGGGACTCGCTGCGGAGGCGATCGTCTCCGTCGAGACCTATGAGCCCGAGGTGGTCCGCGCGTCCCTCGAGGCCGGCGCGCGCATCCTCAACATGACCGGCCGCGAGCACGAGGAGGAGATGCTCGAGCTCGCGGCGGAGTACGACGCCGCCGTGGTGATGTGCTTCGGCGAGACCGCCAACGTCCGCGAGATCGCCGACGTGCCGCCGGACGCCGACCCGATCCCGGTCCTGCTCGACCACTTCGCCCCGCGGATCGCGCACGCCCGGTCGGTGGGCGTCGACAAGATCGTGATCGACCCGGGCATGGGCTTCTACTACGGCAACCTCGTCGACCCGCCCCCCCGGGCCCGCCACCAGTCCCGTGTGCTGGCGCAGGGTTTCCGGCTCCGACCGCTCGGGGTCCCGGTCTGCAACGCGGTCCCCCACACCTACGACCTGTTCGGCGACGAGTTCCGCAAGGCGGAGGGCTTCTACGCCGTCATCGCCGCGCTCGGCGGCACCCACCTCGTGCGCACCCACGAGGTCGCCCACCTCCGGGTCGTGCTGCGCGGGCTCGCCGAGCTCGAGGTCCGCTGACCCCAGCACCGTGAAGGCAGTTGACCGGCGGTCCGGCCCTGCCACGCTCACGCAACCAGCGCATGGCACCCAACTGCCTGCCTGGTGCGCCACTGGACCACCTCGGCGATCGCCGCAGCCACCCCGTCGGGATCGAACATCACGTCGGTCCAGGTGAACCTCAGCACCACGAGCCCCAGCCGCGCGGCCTTGGTGTAGCGGTCGACGTCGCGCTGGAGGCCCGCCTTGCTCCAGTGGTGCTCCAGCGACTCCGCCTCGATCACCATCCCCAGGATCCGATCGAGCAGATCCACGCGGCCGACGCCCGGCACCTCTCCCTGGGGTGCGACGCTGAGGCCCGGCACCGACGAGGCGATCACATAGAGGCAGGTCTCGAACGGATTGGCCCGCAGGTGGGACGCCTCTCTCGCCACGCGGAGTGCCTTGGCCCTGCCCGTGCGAGGACTCCGCGCGGCCGCGAGGAGCAGGTCGTCACGGTCCACGATCCCCTCTCGCAGTGCCGAGTCCGCCACGCTCAACGCGACCTCGTGGTCATAGGCCCGGGCGCAGTCGATCACGGTGCGCGTCCGTGACGTCACGTTGCGTCGTGTCTCTCGCTCGGACAGGTCGGCCCAGTGCAGCTCGTAGGGGCCCGTGGGCTTGCGAGCGCTGCGCGGCAGGGTGATGCAGGGCCGCACCGGGTCCTGCTTGAGCTTCCAGCCGAACGCCTGCGCGGCGCTCAGGTGTGAGGCGGTGCCTCCCGTGCGTGCGACCGCGCGCAGGGTGACATCGGCGTCCGCGAGGCAGTAGCGGTTGTGCCGGGGCTTGTGGATCCGCCCGTCCCGCAGTGCTCCGGCCATCTGCGCCCGCGTCGTCAGGGCGATGAGCTCACCGAACGGCGCGACGCCGCCCAGCTCACGCAGCGCCTCGACCGGGTCCATGCCTCGACCCTGACATCTCGGATCGGTGCTCGCCGACCCTCTCCACAGGCCTTCGGTCGCACCAGGAAGGCAGTTCGACCGCGCGCCCCTCCGGTCCACGCTCATGGGCCCCCGCCAGGAGCGAACTGCCTGCACGGTGCTGTGGCCTCAGCCCAGGAAGCGTCGCACCCCGGCGACGAGCCCGCGGGCGTAGCGCGCCCGCCCCGCGGGCGAGGTCATCACGCGGGCCTCTGCCGCGCTGCGCATGTTGCCCAGCTCGACCATCACGGTCGGCACGTCGGACAGGTTGAGGGTGCCGAGGTCGGAGCGGACGTCGAGACCGTCACCGCCGGCGATGTAGGTGGCGAGCACGAAGCGCTTCGCCACCAGACCGCGCCTGACGGCCCTCGCCAACCGCATCGACGAGGCCGCGATGTCATCGGTCCACGGCGCCCGGTCCGCAGGGACGATGACGTGGAAGCCGCGCGCCCCGGCGGCGTATGACCCGTCGGCGTGGATCGACAGTTTGAGGTCGGCCCCGACCCGGTTGCCCGCCCTGCCGCGGGCATCGACGCACGGACCCCAGCGGTCCTGGCGGTTGGAGTGCCGGGTCAGGGTGACGCGCGCGCCGAGGGCTCGCAGGCGTCGGGCGACGCGCCGCGAGACCTGCCACGCGAACGTCGCCTCCGGGTAGCCGCCGTTGGTCGCCGTGCCGGTGGTGTTGCAGGGCTTGGTGAAGCCACCGGCCGGCACCGGAGCGTTGATCTGCCTCGGGAAGTTGTGGTTGCCGAGCTGGTGACCGGGGTCGATGACGATCGTGCGCCCGGCCAGGGGGCGGGCGGGGGCCTCGACACGAGCCTGCGCCTCCCCCTGCCCCACCAGCGGCGCCAAGGAGCAGAGCAGGGCCAGGATGACGAGCAGTCGCCACCTCACCCGGCGAACCCCTGCGGGTTCTGCGACTGCCAACGCCAGGTGTCGACACACATGTCGTCGACCGACTTCTGCGTGCTCCAACCGAGCTCGGCGTTGGCCTTGGCCGGGTCGGCGTACGACGAGGCGACGTCGCCCGGGCGACGGGCCACGACCTCGTAGGGGATCTCGCGCCCGACGGCCCGCTCGAAGGCGTGCAGCAGCTCCAGGACGCTGGTGCCGTGGCCCGAGCCGAGGTTCCAGACGTTGACCCTGTCGGCCGTGGTGGTCAGCGCCTCGAGCGCCGCCACGTGCCCGGCGGCGAGGTCCTCCACGTGGATGTAGTCGCGCACGCCGGTGCCGTCGACGGTGTCGTAGTCGTCGCCGAAGACGCGGAGCCTCTCGAGCTTGCCGACGGCGACCTGCGCGAGGAAGGGCATCAGGTTGTTGGGGGTGCCGGACGGGTCCTCGCCGATCGTGCCGGACTCGTGGGCCCCGACCGGGTTGAAGTAGCGCAGCAGCGCGAATCGCATCTGCGGCGCAGCGGCCGCGACGTCGCGCAGGATCTGCTCCTGCATGACCTTGGTCCAGCCGTAGGGGTTGGTGGCGAAGGTGCGCCGATCCTCGGTCGCCCCCGCCTGGTCGGTGCCGTAGACCGTGGCGCTGGAGGAGAAGACGAGCTTGTCGACGTCGTACTTCTGCATCGCGCGGACAAGTGAGAACGTGGAGCCGAGGTTGTTCTCGTAGTAGTCCATCGGCTTGGCGACACTCTCGCCGACCGCCTTGTAGCCGGCGAAGTGGATGACCGCGTCGAAGCCCTCCGCCGCGAACAGGTGCTCGGTCTTGTCGTAGTCGCAGAGGTCGAAGGAGTGCGTCGGCAGGCTGGTCCCGGTCAGCGACTCCATCCGCCCGAGCACCGTCGGGTTGGCGTTGCTGAAGTTGTCGACGATGACCACGTCGTGGCCGGCTGCGACGAGCTGGATGACGGTGTGCGAACCGATGTAGCCGGCGCCGCCGCTCACGAGGATCTTCATGGACGCCACCCTAACGATCGGCTCCCTGACAGACTGAGGCCATGCCCCGCGCACTGATCACCGGAATCACCGGCCAGGACGGCCTCTACCTCGCCGAGCTTCTGCTCGAGAAGGGCTACGACGTCCACGGCCTGATCCGCGGGCAGAACAACCCCGGCCGCGAGCTCGTCCAGAAGGTCGTCCCGGACGTGACCCTGCACAACGGAGACCTCACCGACCTGTCCAGCCTGATGCGCGCGATGCGCGACTCCGAACCCGACGAGGTCTACAACCTCGGCGCCATCTCGTTCGTCGCCTACTCCTGGGAGAACGCCTTCGTCACCAGTGACGTGACCGGCATGGGCGTGCTCAACATGCTCGAGGCGGTGCGTCTCCACGCAGGCAAGGACGTCGGCGGCGTTCGCTTCTACCAGGCCTCCAGCTCCGAGATGTTCGGCAAGGTGCAGGACGTCCCGCAGCGCGAGTCCACGCTGCTGTGGCCGCGGTCGCCCTACGGTGTCGCCAAGGTCTACGGCCACTACATGACGATCAACTACCGCGAGTCCTACGGCATGCACGCCTCCAGCGGAATCCTCTTCAACCACGAGTCGCCGCGCCGCGGACCGGAGTTCGTCACCCGCAAGGTGACCCA
>JBBSOR010000067.1:0-22126 GCA_038259535.1 Propionibacteriales bacterium
CCACGTGGCTGCCTGCTTCTCGCGGGAGCGCACGAAGTACTTGATGTTGTCGAAGTCGATGGTCGCCAGGTCAGAACCCCAGGTGGGCATGGGCTTGCGGTGGAAGAGCTTGAGCCCCTTGAGCCGGAGGTCGAGCATCCACTGCGGCTCGCTCTTGAGGCCGGAGATGTTGCGCACGACGTCCTCGCTGAGGCCGCGCTTGGCGATGGAGCCCGCGGCGTCGGAGTCCGACCAGCCGAACTCATAACGACCGATGCCCTGGAGCTCCGGGTTCATCTCTTCGATGCTCAGGTTCTGGGTCATGACTGCTCCTTCGTGAGGTCCGTCTTCAGGTCCGTCTTGAGGTTGTGGGGAATGCAGGTGGTGCAGACGCCGTCGCCGTGGGCGATGGTCGCCAACCGCTGGACATGGGTGCCGAGCACCGCGGCGATCGCCTCGGTCTCGGCTTCGCAGAGCTGCGGGAACTCGTGGGCGACGTGGGAGACCGGGCAGTGCTGCTGGCACAGCTGCTCGCCCGCACTCTGGCCGCTCGCACCCTGCCCACCCGCCATGGGCAGCTCGCGCACCGAGGCGGCGTAGCCCTGCTGGGTGAACACCTTGGCCAGCGCCTCCGCCGGGGTCAGGTCGGGGTCGAGCGCCACGACGGCGGCATAGTCGCGCTCGACGAAGGCGACCCGTCGTCTGGCGAAGGCCACGACCGCCTCCTCGCCCTGCGTCTCGGCCATGAAGCGCATCGCCTGCACCGCGAGGTCGTCGTACTGCTGATCGAAGCTGTCGCGACCGGACTCGGTCAGCGCGAAGACCTTGGCGGGTCGACCGCGGCCCCGGGTGCCGTAGACCTTCTGCTCACGCGCCTCGACGACCGCCTCGCCCACGAGGTGGTCGAGGTGACGGCGCACGGCGGCGGGTGTCAGGTCGAGCAGGCCGGCCAGGTCGGCCGCGGTGGAGGGCCCGTTCTCCAAGATGGTGCGCACCACACGGTCGCGCGTGGGCGCGTCGCCGTCCGCTGTCGTCGCCGTCCTGGTGAATTCCACAACGCCAGTGTGACGTTAATGCACCGGCGCGTTCAAGCAAGGGTGACCTAAGTCGCCCGTCCAGGGGGTCAGTCGGCCGTGCGGCGCCGGAAGGTGCGGATCGCGAGAGGCGCGACCACGGCGGTGATGAGGATGATCCACCCGATCGTGAAGGGGAGCGGATGGTGCATCGGGAAGGCGGCGCCCGCGGCCAACGGCTGGTCGTTGCCCCAGAGCTCGCGCACCGCCTGGGTCAGCGAGGAGATGGGGTTCCACTCGGCGATGAATCGCAGGACCGTGGGCATCCGGTCGGTGGGCGCGAACGTGTTTGCGAGGAACGTGATGGGGAACATCGTGGCGAACATGACGCCGTTGACCGCCTCGACCGAACGCATCGCCGACCCGACCCAGATGCCGACCCAGATCATCGCGAAGCCCCATCCGAGGAGGAGGAGGTAGCCCACGGCTGCCTCGAACACGTTGGTGTGGATCCGCCAGCCGATGACCAACCCGGTCAGGGACATCACGACCAGTCCGATGGAGGAGTGCGCCAGGCTGGAGATGCTCCGACCGACGAGCACCGCCGCCGGGTTGATCGGCAGCGAGCGCATCCGGTCGACGATCCCCTTCTCGAGATCGGCGGTGAGTCCGACGGCGACGATGAACGAGGCGAAGGCGACCGTCTGGGCCATGATCCCGGCGAGCAGGAAGGCGCGGTAGCCGGCCGGGGTCGCCACGTCGATGGACGAGCCGAAGACGAAGGCGAAGAGCAGGACGAACATGACCGGCTGGATGGTCACGTCCATCAGCATCTCGGGCATCCGCTTGATGTGGAGGAAGTTGCGGCGTGCGATGGCCCACGACTGGGTCAGCAGCCCGGTCGTGTGGATGTCGGGTCGTTCGAGCGTGCTCATCGAGCCATCTCCCCTGCCGTCTCATCGGCGGTGTCGTCGGTCGGGTCGCCGGTCGGGTCGCCGGTCGGCGCCTCGGCGCGGTGGCCGGTCAGGTGGAGGAAGACGTCGTCGAGGCTCGGGCGCTTGAGCCCGATGTCGTCGAGCACGATGTCGCTCTCGTCGAAGATCCCCGCGACCCGGGTCATGTGGCCCAGCCCCTCCGCCGGGGCCGTCAGCTGGCGCGCGCCCGAGTCCACGTGGACCTCGCGCACGTGCGGGCGCAGGAGGAGTTCGGCCGCCGGCAGGTCGTGGGCGTGGGAGACCGTCACCACGAGTGCCGCGGCGCCGGACTGGTCCTTGAGCTGGAGCGGGGTGCCCTCGGCGATGACGGTGCCGCGGTCGATGACCACGATGTTGTCGGCCAGCTGATCGGCCTCCTCGAGGTATTGGGTGGTCAGCAGGAGGGTGGTGCCGTCGGCGACCAGCTCACGCAGGACCTCCCACAGCTCGACGCGCGAGCGCGGATCGAGCCCGGTGGTGGGCTCGTCGAGGAACAGCACCGGCGGCGTCGCGATCAGGCTCACCGCGAGGTCGAGGCGGCGGCGCATCCCGCCGGAGTAGGTCTTGGCGATGCGGTCCCCCGCGTCGGTGAGCGAGAACCTCTCGAGCAGCTCGGCGCTGGCGCGCTTGATGTAGTCCGGGTCGAGGCCGTAGAGGCGGCCGATGAGGCGGAGGTTCTCCCGGCCGGTCAGCAGCTCGTCCACCGTGGCTGCCTGCCCGGTGAGGCCCATGCTCCGGCGCACCGCCCCGGGGTCGGTGAGGATGTCGTGCCCGGCGACCCGACCGGTGCCGGCGGTGGGCTTGGTGAGCGTGGTCATCATCCGGACGGTGGTGGTCTTGCCGGCGCCGTTGGGTCCGAGCAACCCCAGCACGGAGCCCTCGGGGACCACGAAGGAGACCCCGTCGACGGCGACGGTGTCGCCGAAGTGCTTGGCGAGGCCCTCGGCCTCGATCGCGAAGCGTGTCATGGACCTCACGCTAGCCGTGGGGTCCGACAGCGGCATCCTCAATACCGACACCTAGACTCGGCCCGTGTCAACCGCCTCCCCCGCCGTCGAGATCGACGGCCTGGTGATGACGTACGGCGACAAGGTGGCCGTGGACGGTCTGTCCCTCGAGGTGGCCCGCGGCACGATCACCGCAGTCCTCGGTCCCAACGGAGCCGGCAAGACCACCACGCTGGAGACCTGCGAGGGCTATCGCGCCCCCCAGCAGGGGACCGTGCGCGTGCTCGGTCTCGACCCGCAGCGCGATCGGGCCGCCCTGCTCCCCCGGATCGGCGTGATGCTCCAGGCCGGTGGCGCGTGGAGCGGCGTACGCGCCCACGAGATGCTCGAGCACATGGCTGCGCTGCACGCCCACCCGCTCGACACCGCGATGCTGAGCGAACGGTTGGGACTGGCCGAGTGCGGCAAGACCCCCTACCGCCGGCTCTCCGGTGGTCAGCAGCAGCGGCTCGGCCTCGCGATCGCGCTGGTCGGCCGCCCGGAGCTGGTCTTCGTCGACGAGCCCACGGCGGGCATGGACCCCCGGGCACGGCGTACGACGTGGCAGCTGCTGGAGGAGATCCGCGCAGACGGGGTCACCGTCGTGCTCACCACCCACCACATGGACGAGGCGGAGCACCTGGCCGACCGGATCCACATCATCGACCGCGGCACCGTGATCGTCAGCGGCACTCCGGCGGAGCTGACCCGCGAGGGACGCTCGGCCACGATCCGGTTGGTGGTCAACCGGCCCTTCCCCGACGGCGCACCGGAGTCGTTGCGCGCCGAGCTCGGCCCCCACACGGAGGTCCGCCAGCTCGACGAGGTCAGCATGCTCATCCACGGCCCCGCCGACTCGATGACACTGGGCCGCGTCTCGCGGTGGTGCGAGGAGCACGACGTGCTGCCGCAGACCCTCAACCTGGGACAGCGCAACCTCGAGGACGTCTTCCTCGAGCTCACCGGACGCAAGCTCGCCTCATGAGTGTCGAGCAGGAGCGCACCTTCACCCCGGCGACCGGCGGAGCACCACTCGCCCGAATGGTGCTGGCGCAGGCCCGCATGGAGGCGCGGTTGATGCTGCGCAACGGCGAGCAGCTGCTCCTCGCGATCGTCATCCCGGTGATCGTGCTGGTCGGCGGCGTGGCCGCAGCCGGGCGCATCGGGATCGACCTCGACGGCCACCGTCCCGTCGACATCCTCACGCCCGGGGTGCTCGCGCTCGCGCTCATGTCGACCGCCTTCACCTCGATCGCCATCGCGACCGGCTTCGAGCGGCGCTACGGCGTGATCAAGCTCCTCGGGTCCTCGCCCCTGCCGCGCCACGGGCTCCTGCTCGGCAAGGTCCTCGCCCTGCTCAACGTCGTCGGGCTGCAACTGGTCGTGCTCGTGGTGGTCGGCCTGGCGCTGGGGTGGGAGCCGACGCTCGCCCATCCCGCGCGCTCGCTGCTTGCCGTGCTGATGGCGGTCGGCCTGGGGACCGCGGCCTTCGCCGCCCTCGGCCTCTTCGTCGCCGGGGTCCTGCGCGCCGAGGCGACGCTCGCCCTGGCCAACCTGGTCTACCTGCTGCTGATGGCCGGCGGTGGTGTGGTGCTGCCGACGAGCACCTACGGCGCCGCCTCGTCGGTGATCTCGTGGTTGCCCTCCGGCGCGCTGGGCGAGGCGATGCGCGCAGCGCTCGTGCACGCCAGCATCGACGGCCCCTCCCTGCTCGTGCTCGCCGCCTGGGCCGCGGTCGGCACCGTACTCACGGCCCGGACCTTCAGGTGGGAATGATGCAAGCGCTGCTCGACCGACTCGCCCGTCACCTCTGGCCGCTCGCGGTGGCCAACCTGGTGGCCAACATCGGGATCGTGGTGACCGGAGCGGCCGTGCGCCTGACCGGCTCGGGGCTGGGTTGCCCGACGTGGCCGCGCTGCACCGATGCGTCGTACGTCGCCCACGGGGAGCTCGGCTTCCACGGCGCGATCGAGTTCGGCAACCGGATGCTGACCTTCGCCCTCACGGCGGTGGCGATCCTGTGCTTCCTCGCAGCTCTCGGCTCCCGGCACCGCCGGGCGATCCGGCTGGCCCTCGTGATCGGCCTCGGGATCCCCCTCCAGGCCGTCATCGGTGGCATCACCGTGCTGACCGACCTCAACCCGTGGATCGTCGCCGGCCACTTCCTGCTGTCGATGGCGATCATCATGGTCTGCGTCGCGCTGCTCGACGAGCTGCGCAGCCCCGAGCGCGGGGCCGCGCCTGCCCTGCCCCGCTCGCTGGCGTGGGCGACCCTCGCCGCCGGCTGGGTCGTGCTCTACCTCGGCACCGTGGTGACGGGCGCCGGCCCGCACGCCGGCGACACCGAGTCGCCGCGCAACGGTCTGGCCCCGGCGACGGTGTCGCACCTCCACGCGTACGCCGTCTACGTCCTGGTGGCGCTCACGGTCGTGCTCCTCGTCGTCGCCGTGCGCGGCGGACACCGCTGGCTGGCGACGGTGACCGCGCTGGTGCTGCTCATCGAGGTGCTCCAGGGCGTGCTCGGGTGGGTGCAGTACGGGCTCGACCTGCCGGTCGGGCTCGTCGCCCTGCACATGCTCGGCGCCGCCCTGCTCGCTGCGGGACTGGCTCGGATCGCCCTCGCCGTGCTGCCCCACCGCTCGGGCCTCGAGGCCCGGGCGGACGGGTTGGAGCAGCACGACGGGGCGACCAGGGTCCCGTAGGCCGACGACCTAGCGTCGCCCCATCTTCTTGGCGAAGACCACGGTGCGCTTGGAGTAGTCGTCTGCCTTGCATCCCACGAGCACGATCCTGGGTGGGCCCGAGACGGAGTAGAGCGACCCCATCCGGCGCTTCGCCGACCAGAACTCTCGGCGCACGACCTTGAACTTGCAACCGGCGACCTTGATCACGTCTCCCCGACGCAGCTGCCCCCACCGGTCGGCCACACCGTTGCCGGCACGCCACGCGTGACCGGCATAGACCGTGCTGCCCGTCGGGTCGCACGGCGGGTCGCCCAACGCCCAGGTGTAGACGGCGCCGCTGAGGCGGTGACCCACGGCCAGGGTGTTCGACCGCTTGGCCACCTTCACGACGACCGCGTCCGTGCTCGTCCTGGCGACCGACAGCCGGTCAGGGCCGGCGTGAGCCGCACCCTGACCGACCAGCACCGACGCGCACAGCATCACGACCGCGAGCGTGGTGCGCCGGATCACGAGCCCGTGTTCGGCGAGATCTCCGGAGCCTGTGCGCACGACTTCCGGGTGAAGGTCATCTTCCAGACCCGCTTGCCCTTGAGCTGGAACGCCCCATCGGCAGCGAAGGCCCGCACGGTGATCGAGCGCTTCTTCGCCTTGATCCAGACGCCCTCGCGCAGGACCTTGCCCTTGGACTTGTAGATCACGCCCGAGCGCTTGGCCACCTTGAACAGGTCGCTCGCGCGACCACACTTGTCGATGCGGCGCGCCTTGGCCCGCACGACGCGCACCTCAGCGGGCAGCACCTCCGGCGGGGTCACGACGACCGGCGGGGTCACGACCGGGCAGGCCACGTTGCTGTCGGTCGGCGTGGGCAGGGTGATGCTCGACTGTCCGTTGGGGAAGGAGTACCCCGGGTTGGCCGTGATGGTGAGGCTGCCGTCGGGGTTGACCACCGAGGTCCACGGACCACTCGGCACCGTGCCGTAGTGGGCGTTGCCGGGGCCACACTCGTCGACCACCGGCACTGCCGGCACCGTCGCCGGGCACGGCACGTTGCTGTCGGTCGGCTTCGGCAGCGTGATGCTGGTCTGCCCGTTGGAGAAGGCATAACCCTGGTTGGCCGTGATCGTGAGGCTGCCGTTGGAGTTGAGCACCGAGGTCCACGGACCACTCGGCACCGTGCCGAAGCGCGCGTTGCCAGGGCCACACTCGTCGATCACGGGCACCGTCGGAGCCGGCACCTTCGTGATGTTGCAGCTGTCCGCGAACGCGGCGACCGGGACGCTGCCCGAGTTGGTGGCCTTGACTCCGTTGGACCACGTGGCCGCGAGCGTCAGCGTGAGCGACGACGTGGGCTTGGTGGTCACGGTCTCGGCGAACGTGCGCGTCTGGGCGGCCGTCAGCGTGGTGCCGACCGGGACGACGGATCGGTTGGACGCCGTCACCGTCTCGGTCCTCTGCTCGCTGTTGACCACGCGCCACGTGACCTTCCAGCCGCCGCTGGTCGCACACGCAACGGTGCCCGAGATCGTGTTGTGGTGCGCGCTGGCCGCTCCGGCCATGCCGACGACAGCGAACCCCACGGCGAGGACCAGCGTCATGATGCGCGACCAGGTCCGGTTGGCGGCGCCCACACGCCGCTTGTTCATCGCATTGCCTTGTACTTCTTGTGCAGCATTCATTACGTGTAGTTCCCCACGGTCCCCGGAGGTCGCTCTTGCGCTTCCTCCTCTAGGTGAGTTCAATGCCCCACGGTGGGGCGCTGACACGGGAGGAACGATCAAGACCACCTCTAGATTTGGTCAGGTGGCTGACACAACCTGCGATTTCGGCTAGCGGCCCAGCAGGGGGTCGAGCGCCACCGCCACGAAGAGGAGCGAGAGGTAGAGGTTCGAGGCGTGGAACAGGCGCATCGGGTTGATCTCGCTGAGGGCGTCCGATCCCTTGGCACGCGACCACATGCGGTGGGCCTCGATGAGGAACACCACGCCCAGGACGGCCGCCGCGACCGGGTAGAGCACGCTCGTGCCCGCGACGGGCCACAGCAGCAACGACGTGGCGACCATGACCCAGCTGTAGACGACCACCTGGCGTCCCACCTCGGCCGCAGACCTGACCACCGGGAGCATCGGCACGTCGACGTTGCGGTAGTCCTCGCGATAGCGCAGGGCGAGCGCCCACGTGTGCGGAGGGGTCCAGAAGAAGACGACGAGGAAGAGCACCACGGGGGTCCAGGCCAGCTCGCCGGTCACCGCGGTCCAACCGATCAGCGCCGGGAAGCAGCCAGCCAACCCGCCCCAGACGATGTTCTGGGTGGTGCGGCGCTTGAGGAGCATCGTGTAGACGAAGACGTAGAACGCGTTGGCGAGCACGGACAGGCCGGCGGAGAGCCAGTTGACCCACAGCGCCAGCACGACCGTCGACAGCACGGCCAGCACGGTCGCGAAGACCAGGGCCGAGACCGGCGAGACCATGTGGCGCGGCAGGGCCCGGCGACGCGTACGACGCATCTGCTCGTCGATGTCGCGGTCGTAGACGCAGTTGTAGGCCGAGGCGGAGCCGGCCGACAGGGCGCCGCCCACGACGGTCGCCGCCACCAGGCCCAGGGCAGGGATGCCGCGCTGGGCGAAGAACATCACCGGCACCGTCGTCAGGAGCAGCAGCTCGATGACCCGCGGCTTGGTCAGACCGACATAGGCACCGACCACGTCGCGCCACGTCGTCGGCTCCGACTCGGCACCGACGGTGGCGTCACCGGTCGACGGCCGCGCAGACGCATCGGCGTGCGGACCGGCGTGGGACACGGGAGGACCTCTGGGTGTCGGGGATGTGCGGGACAGGGATGGAACACGAGCGTTGGGGAACCGGAGGGTGGACGGCGAGAAATCCGTCTGCCGGGACCGCCCTCGGGTGGGGTCGAGTCTACTCGGCCACGGCGATAGGCTCGCAGTCGAGGCCACCGGATCGCACGTGATCCCGGCTGCACCCCAGGCTGTACACCCTTGAGAGGAACCGCGTTGACCGAGAAGTCCGCCCTGCCCGCCACCCTCCAGTGGAACGAGCTCGACGACCGCGCCGTCGACACTGTCCGCGTGCTGGCGATGGACGCAGTGCAGAAGGTCGGCAACGGCCACCCCGGCACCGCCATGAGCCTGGCGCCCGCGGCGTACCTGCTGTTCCAGAAGGTCATGCGCCACAACCCCGCCGACCCGCACTGGCCCGGACGTGACCGCTTCGTGCTGTCCTGCGGACACTCGAGCCTGACCCTCTACATCCAGCTCTACCTCGGCGGCTGGGGCCTCGAGCTCGACGACCTCAAGGCGCTGCGCACCTGGGGTTCGAAGACCCCCGGCCACCCGGAGTACGGCCACACCGCGGGAGTCGAGACCACGACCGGCCCGCTCGGTCAGGGCATCGGCAACGCGGTCGGCATGGCCATGGCGGCCCGGCGCGAGCGCGGCATGCTCGACCCCAACGCCGCCGACGGCGACTCGCCCTTCGACCACCAGATCTACGCCATCTGCAGCGACGGCGACATCGAGGAGGGCGTCAGCGCCGAGGTGTCCGCCATCGCGGGCGTCCAGGAGCTCGGCAACCTCACCGTCATCTACGACGCCAACCGCATCTCGATCGAGGACGACACCGACATCGCGCTCGGCGAGGACGTCGCGGCCCGCTACGAGGCCTACGGCTGGCACGTGCAGACCGTCGACTGGACCCACGACGAGACCACCTACGCCGAGGACGTCCCCGCGCTCTACGCCGCGATCCGCAAGGCCCACCAGGTCACCGACCGACCCAGCTTCATCGTGCTGCGCACGATCATCGCCTGGCCCGCGCCGACCCTGCAGAACACCGGCAAGAGCCACGGCTCCGCCCTCGGTGGCGACGAGGTCGCGGCCACCAAGACACTGATCGGCTTCGACCCCGAGCAGACCTTCGAGGTGCCGCCCGACGTCATCGAGCACACGCGCGAGGCGGTCGCGCGCGGCAAGGCGGCACAGTCCGCGTGGGCCGACGACTTCGCCCACTGGGAGAAGAAGCCGTCCGCCGACCGTGCCCTCTTCGACCGGATGCAGACCCGCACGCTCCCGGAGGGTTGGGCCGACGCCCTGCCGAGCTTCGAGGCCGACCCCAAGGGCGTCGCCACCCGCGTCGCGTCGGGCAAGACCATCAACGCCATCGCGCCCGTGCTCCCGGAGCTGTGGGGCGGCTCGGCCGACCTGGCCGGATCCAACAACACGACCATCGAGGGCGTGCCGTCGTTCCTGCCCAAGGACCGCTCGACCAAGATGTTCTCCGGTGACCCGCTGGCCGGTCGCGTGCTGCACTTCGGCATCCGCGAGCACGGCATGGGCGCGATCATGAACGGGATCGCCGTGCACGGCGGCACCCGCGTCTTCGGCGGCACCTTCCTCACCTTCTCCGACTACATGCGCCCCTCGGTGCGCCTGGCCGCGCTGATGCAGCTGCCCGTGACCTACGTCTGGACCCACGACTCCATCGGCCTCGGCGAGGACGGCCCGACGCACCAGCCGATCGAGCACGTCGCGGCCCTGCGTGCCATCCCGGGCCTCGACATCGTGCGCCCCGCCGACGCCAACGAGACCGTGGCCGCGTGGAAGGCGGTCCTCGACCACAGCGACCGGCCCGCCGGGCTGTGCCTGAGCCGGCAGAACGTGCCCACGTTCCCGCGTGGCGAGGACGGATACTCCGACACGTCCAACGTCCACCGCGGGGGCTACGTCCTGCTCGACAGCCCCTCGGACCTGGCCGCCATCCCGGACGTCGTGCTGATCGGCACCGGCTCTGAGGTCCAGCTGGCCGTCGAGGCGCGCGAGCTCCTCGCCGCGGACGGCATCGCCGCCCGCGTCGTCTCGATGCCGTGCCGCGAGTGGTACGACGAGCAGGAGACGTCCTACCGCGAGACGGTCATCCCCCCGCTGGTCAAGGCCCGCGTCTCGGTCGAGGCCGGCATCGCCCTCGGCTGGCGCGAGGTCGTCGGCGATCACGGCCGCATCGTGTCGATCGAGCACTACGGCGCGTCGGCCGACTCCGAGCGCCTCTACACCGAGTTCGGCATCACCGCGGAGGCCGTCGCCCAGGCGGCCCGCGACAGCATCGCGTCGGCCAGCGCCTGAGCGCTCCCCCGCCCGCCCACCGACCACACCCACACGGAGGCACCCATGAACGACCGTCTCAAGGCCCTGGCTGACGCCGGGGTGTCCATCTGGCTCGACGACCTCTCCCGCGAGCGTCTCGAGACCGGCAACCTCGCCGATCTCGTGAAGAGCAGCAACGTGGTCGGCGTGACCACCAACCCGGCCATCTTCCAGTCGGCGCTGGCCGAGGGCGAGCGCTACGACGCGCAGGTCCGCGAGCTCGCGGCCGCCGGTGCCGATGTCGAGAAGGCCACACGCAACATCACCACCGACGACGTGCGCGAGGCGTGCAAGGTCATGCGACCGGTCTTCGACGCCACTGACGGCGTCGACGGTCGCGTGTCGATCGAGGTCTCCCCCGGCCTGGCCCACGACACCGCCAGCACCGTCACGGAGGCCGCCGAGCTCTGGGAGACCGTGGGCGAGCCCAACGTCCTCATCAAGATCCCCGGCACCCCCGAGGGCTGGCCGGCCATCACCGACACGATCGGCGCCGGGATCTCGGTCAACGTCACGCTGATCTTCGGCCTCGACCAGTACCGCCACGTGATGGAGGCCTACGCAGCCGGGCTCGAGAAGGCCCTCGACAACGGTCACGACCTCGCCGGGATCCACTCGGTCGCGTCGTTCTTCGTCTCGCGCGTCGACTCCGAGATCGACAAGCGGCTCGAGGCGACGACGCAGGGCCCCGGCACCGATCCCGGGCTGCGCGGCAAGGCCGGCGTCGCCAACGCCCGCCTCGCGTTCCAGATGTTCGAGGAGTTCTTCAGCGGTCCTCGCTGGGAGCGGCTCGAGGCCGAGGGCGCCCGCAAGCAGCGCCCGCTGTGGGCCTCGACCGGCGTGAAGAACCCCGACTACGACGACACCATGTACGTCGTGGACCTCGTCGTCGAGGACACCGTCAACACCATGCCCGAGAAGACCCTCGACGCGGTCGCCGACCATGGCGAGGTGCGGGGTGATCGGGTCCGACCGTTCTACGCCGACGCGGCGGCCCACATGCAGGCGCTGGCCGAGGCCGGCATCGACTACGACGATGTGATCGCCGTCCTGATCAAGGAGGGCGTCGACAAGTTCGTCGTCGCCTGGGACGAGCTCCAGACGACCCTGTCGGCGTCGCTCGAGGCCGCCCGAGCATGAGCGACCGCGGGCCGGTCGACCCCACCAGCACGGGGGCGTGGGCCCAGCTCGCGCACATCGCGGACGGATACGACCTCGACCTGCGGCGGCACCTGGCCGACGACCCGGCCTGGGTGCCGCGCCAGACCCTGCAGGCAGGAGACCTGCGCGTCGACCTGTCCAAGAACCTCTTCGACGACGGGGTCGACGCCGCCCTGCTGCGCCTCGCCGACGAGGTGGGCCTCGCGGACCGGCGCGCCGCGATGTTCGCCGGTGAGCACATCAACGTCACCGAGGACCGGGCGGTGCTCCACACCGCACTCCGCCTGCCCGCCGGCGCCTCGCTGGAGGTCGACGGCCAGGACGTGGTGGCTGACGTGCACGAGGTGCTGGGGCGGGCGTACGCCTTTGCCGAGCGCGTGCGGTCGGGCGACTGGACGGGTGTCACGGGCGAGCGCATCGAGACGGTCGTCAACATCGGCATCGGTGGTTCCGACCTCGGTCCGGTGATGGCCTACGAGGCGCTCGAGCCCTATCACCAGGGTGGGCTCACCTGCCGCTTCATCAGCAACATCGACCCGACCGACGCCGCCCAGAAGCTCGCCGGGCTCAACCCCGAGACGACCCTCTTCGTCGTGTCGAGCAAGACCTTCGGGACGTTGGAGACGCTGACCAACGCCCGCCTGTGCAAGGCATGGCTGCTCGAGCACCTGCCCTCCGGGAGCGACGCGGGTGACGCCGTCGCGCAGCACTTCGTCGCCGTCTCGACCGCGCTCGACAAGGTCGCCGAGTTCGGCATCGACACCGACAACGCCTTCGGCTTCTGGGACTGGGTCGGCGGTCGCTACTCGATGGACTCCGCCATCGGTCTCTCGCTCGTGATCGCCATCGGCCCCGACCACTTCGCCGAGATGCTGGCCGGCTTCCACACGATGGACGAGCACTTCCGCACCGCACCACCGGCGGCCAACGTCCCGCTCAAGATGGGCCTGCTCAACGTCTGGTACACCAACTTCCTCGGCGCGCACACCCACGCCGTGCTCCCCTACGCCCAGCAGCTGCACCGGTTCGCGGCCTACCTCCAGCAGCTCACGATGGAGTCCAACGGCAAGGGCGTGCGCTCCGACGGGACCCGCGTCGGCTACGACACCGGCGAGGTCTTCTGGGGTGAGCCCGGCACCAACGGGCAGCACGCCTTCTACCAGCTGATCCAC
This sequence comes from Propionibacteriales bacterium, assembly GCA_038259535.1. Lineage (GTDB taxonomy): Bacteria > Actinomycetota > Actinomycetes > Propionibacteriales > Nocardioidaceae > Nocardioides. Next base: position 13,126 of record JBBSOR010000067.1, read on the forward strand.
CAGGGCACCCGCCTCGTGCCGGCCGACTTCATCGCCTTCGCGCGACCGGCGTACGCCCTGGTCGACGACCACGACGGCACGAGCGTCGACGTGCACGAGCTGCTGCTCGCGAACTTCTTCGCCCAGACCCAGGCGCTCGCCTTCGGCAAGACCGCCGACGAGCTGCGCGCCGAGGGGGTTGCCGAGGAGCTGGTCGCCGCTCGCACCTTCCCGGGCAACCGTCCCACCACCTCGATCATGGCCCCGGCGCTGACGCCGTCCGTGCTCGGTCAGCTGGTGGCCCTCTACGAGCACATCACGTTCGTGCAGGGCGCGGTCTGGGGCATCGACAGCTTCGACCAGTGGGGCGTCGAGCTCGGCAAGCAGCTCGCGCAACAGCTGCGCCCGGCCGTGGGCGGCGACGCTGCCGTCACCGCTCGGCAGGACCCCTCCACCCAGTCCCTGATCGGCTACTACCGGGAGAACCGAGCCTGATGACCGCACCCAACCCACTGCGCGACCCGCAGGACCGCCGGCTTCCGCGCATCGCAGGCCCGTGCGGGATGGTGCTCTTCGGCGTGACGGGCGACCTGTCGCGCAAGAAGATCATGCCGGCCATCTACGACCTCGCCAACCGCGGCCTGCTGCCGCCCGGCTTCAGCCTGGTCGGGTTCGCCCGGCGCGACTGGGAGGACCAGGACTTCGCCCAGATCGTGCACGACGCGGTCAAGCAGTACGCCCGCACACCGTTTCGCGAGGAGGTGTGGAGGCAGCTCGCCGAGGGCTTCCGCTTCGTGCCCGGAAACTTCGACGACGACGCGGCGTTCGAGAAGCTCAAGCGCACGGTCGAGGAGCTCGACCAGCTGCGTGGCACCGGCGGCAACATGGCCTTCTACCTCGCCATCCCACCCGGCTTCTTCGGCACGGTGGTCGGCCAGCTCAAGGAGCACGGGCTCGCCGACGGTCTCACCGAGGGCCACGCCGATCACTGGCGTCGCGTGGTCGTCGAGAAGCCGTTCGGCCACGACCTCGAGTCCGCGCGCGAGCTCAACGACATCCTCGCCGGCGTCTTCCCGTCGGGCTCGATCTTCCGCATCGACCACTACCTCGGCAAGGAGACGGTCCAGAACATCCTGGCGATGCGTTTCGCCAACAACATGTTCGAGCCGATCTGGAACTCCAACTACGTCGACCACGTGCAGATCACGATGGCCGAGGACATCGGCATCGGCGGCCGCGCCGGCTACTACGACGGCATCGGTGCCGCCCGCGACGTCATCCAGAACCACCTGCTCCAGCTGATGGCGCTGGTGGCGATGGAGGAGCCGCTCGCCTTCGACGCCGAGAGCCTGCGGATGGAGAAGCAGAAGGTGCTGGCCTCCGCACAGCTGCCGCCGCGCCTCGACCTGACCACTGCACGCGGGCAGTACGACGCCGGCTGGGCCGGCGGCGAGCAGGTGATCGGGTTCCTGGAGGAGGAGGGCATCAAGAAGACCTCCACCACGGAGACCTTCGCCGCCATCACCGTCCACGTCGACACGCGTCGCTGGGCCGGCGTCCCCTTCTACCTGCGCACCGGCAAGCGGCTCGGCCGCAGGGTCACCGAGGTCGCGGTCGTGTTCAAGCGCGCGCCACACCTGCCGTTCTCCCACACCGCCACCGAGGACCTCTCCCAGAACGCCCTGGTCATCCGGGTGCAGCCCGACGAGGGCATGACGATGCGTTTCGGCGCCAAGGTGCCCGGCACCGCCATGGAGATCCGCGACGTCAACATGGACTTCGCCTACGGCGGCTCGTTCACGGAGGCCAGCGCCGAGGCCTACGAGCGACTGATCCTCGACGTGCTGCTGGGCGACCCGCCGCTGTTCCCGCGGCACGAGGAGGTCGAGCTGTCGTGGAAGATCCTCGACCCGGTGATCGCGCACTGGGCCAAGAAGGGCAAGCCCGACACCTATGACTCCGGCTCCTGGGGACCGAAGTCCGCGGACGCGATGCTCGCCCGCGACGGGCGCACCTGGAGGAGGCCGTGACCATGACCTCACCCCACGCACGTCCGCGCTCCGCCCACACGCCCGAGGGGACCCCGAGATGATCGAGCTCACCGACACCAACTCATCGAAGATCGCAGCCGAGTTCGTCAGGTCCCGCACCCGGGCCGGCAGCCCGGCCATGGGCATGGTGATGACCCTGATCATCGTCACTCCCGAGGACGACGCGGCCGAGGCGATGCTCGCGGCCAAGCGAGCCTCGCGCGAGCACCCCTCACGCGTGCTCGGCGTCATCCTCGGCGACGCCCGCGGCTCCGCCCACGTCAATGCACAGGTCGGCAGCGGTGACGGCTGGGGCGGCGAGACCGCCCTCATCCGGCTCAAGGGCGAGGTGGTCAAGCACGCCGAGTCCGTGGTGCTGCCCCTGCTGCTGCCCGACTCCCCCGTCGCCATCTGGTGGCCGACCACGTCACCGGCCGACCCGGCCGCCGACCCGCTCGGCAGGCTCGCCCAGCGGCGGATCACCGACTCGGCCGCGGTGCCGCGCGGCAAGTCGACGGCGATGCTCCACCAGTGCCGCTCCTACGCCTCCGGCAACACCGACCTGAGCTGGACCCGGCTGACCCCGTGGCGCGCGCTGCTGGCCGCCTCGTTGGACCAGCACCCGCTGAAGGTCACCGGGGCCACCGTGACGGCCGAGCGGGTCAGCCCCAGCGCCGACCTGCTGGTCGCCTGGCTCGCCGACCGGCTCAAGGTCACGGTGAAGCGCGCCAACTCCGACGGCCCGGGCATCACCGAGGTCAGCATGGAGACCAAGCAGGGACCGATCCGCATCTCCCGCGCCGATGGGCGGCTCGCCACCTTCACCTCCCCCGACCGGCCAGACCGGCCGGTCGCGCTCAAGCGGCGCGAGGTCCCGGCCCTGCTCGCCGAGGAGCTGCGCCGCCTCGACGAGGACGACGTCTACGCCGCGACGGCGGCCCGGCTGGTCAAGCTGCAGGACGCCAGGTGAGCGACCCCGTGGTCCGCCGTCACGGCAGCGCCGACGCACTGGTCGGCGACCTGGCCGCTGCTCTCCTGGCGAGGCTCGAGGCGGCCCAGGAGCGCGGCGAGGTGCCGCAGATCGGACTGACGGGCGGGTCGATCGCCGACGCCCTGCACCGCGAGCTGGCCCGCCGGGCACCGGACGCCTCGGTCGACTGGTCGCGCGTGGTGTTCTGGTGGGGCGACGAACGCTTCGTGAGGGCCGCGTCCCCCGACCGCAACGCCGTGCAGGCCCGCGTCGCCCTCCTCGACCACATCCCCGTCGACCCGGCCCACGTCCATGCGGTGCCGGCGAGCGACGAGGTGGCGACCGCCGAGGACGCGGCCGACGCCTACAGCTCGGCCGTCCGCGAGCACGGCGTCGGCTTCTTCGAGGTCCTGATGCTCGGCATCGGGCCCGACGGCCACTGCGCCTCGCTCTTCCCGGGCCACCGGGCCCTGGGCGCCACCGACGCCATCGCCGTGGCCGTCCACGACTCACCCAAGCCGCCCCCGGACCGGGTCACGCTGACCTTCGAGGCGATGGAGCGGTGCCGCGCGGTCTGGTTCATCGCCAGCGGCGAGGGCAAGGCCGAGGCCGTCTCCCGCGCCCTGGCCGACGAGGGCAGTGTCGAGGAGACACCGGCCCGCGGCGTACGCGGCGACGAGACCGTGTGGTGGCTCGACGACGACGCCGCGTCCCTCCTCTGACCGCCGACCGGGCACACAAGTCCGCGCTGAGCCCCTGACCGGGCACACAAGTCCATCATCGGCTCAGGTCGACGTGGGTGGTGCGGCTGAGCCCGACCGCGGCCCGGGCCCGTCGGAAGCCCTCCCGCAGGGTGTCGCCCGGGTGCGGTTCCATGCCGTAGACCTCAGCCTTCCGGAAGACGTCCATCACCCAGGCACGTCGGCCTAGCCACGCGAGCCGATCCTCGTCCCCCTCCGACTCGTCCTCGCCGTGGAACTGCACCCCGAAGTATTCGGCGCCGTAGCGGACGTCTCGGTGGCCGACGTCGATCCGGAACAGCGGGCGACCGTCGTCGTCGTGCACCCAGATCTGGCACTCGGGCCACGGGAGCTCGGCTTCGTGCCAGTGGAGGCGCAGCGCGCTCTCGGGCATCGACTCCGCGAGCGGGTCGATGATCGGCGCGAGACGGCGCAGCTGGAGCACACCTCGGAAGCCCTTGAAGCGCGGGACCGCGTCCAGGAGCTCGTCGCGCGACAACCCGGCCCGGACGAGTCCGTCGAGCGCGCCGATGGCGTCGTACCTCCACACCAGCCGGCCGACGTCGCACGCCGTGCGAACCATGGTCGTCACGCGCAGCCCGTCGATGACCTGGACGTCCTCGCGGCGCAGATCGCGGATGCCGGAGGAGATTCCTTCCCGCCTGGCCCGGCTCGTGGCGCTGGAGTAGATCTCCAGCGGCGGCATCTCGTAGGCCGCCCGCCGGGGCAGTGCGTCGACTGCGTGCAGCCAACAGGCAGTCCGATCAACGACCACACCATGGTCAGGGACCACGAGCTTCAGCGCCCGCACCCGCATGCCGAGCGAGTCCGGCACCTGGGTCGCGACGTAGACGCCGTGGAGCACGCGACGCAGATGTCCGCTCCTCACCAGCGACCCGAGCACCTTCGATCCCGCGCCTTGCGCGCGAGCCTGAGCACTCGTGAAAGGTCGATCGATGGGCAAGGGTGCGTCTGCGCTGAGCAGGGCTCCGCGCGACCAGGTCGGCATCGGCATGGCACCACGATGCAACGAGGGCCACAGTCCGTGTGGAGCTCATCCACAGGCACGGGAACCGGGCGGAAGGATGTGCCCGCTCGCGTACCTCACCCAGACATCTGTGCCCGGTCGGCGGTCTGACCTGGACATTTGTGCCCGGTCGGGGTCAGAAGATGATCTCGCCGGCCTTGCGGCGGCTGCGCAGCTGGGCTACGGCCTCGTCGAGGATGTCGGCGGCCTCGGTCTCGCTGCGACGCTCCTTCACGTAGGCGAGGTGCGTCTTGTAGGGCTCGATCTTGGGCGCCGGGGGCGGGTTGTCGCAGTCCAGGCTGGCCGGGAGGCCGCACTTGGGGCAGTCCCACGAGTCGGGCGCGGCCGCCTCGATCGCGAACGTGACCACCGACCGGTGGTCGTGACTGCAGAAGTAGGTGACCGTCTGCCGCGGGGCAGCCTCGCCACGCTCGGCCTCGCCCATGGGGCCAGCCCCGACCCGACTACCGCGGATCGCGTTTCCACCACCAGCCACGAGCGATTCTCCTTTTTCGGGGGTTCAGTTGCCCTGGTAGGCCTTGAGAAGGCCCAGGGCGACGATGCAGGCAAACCAGATGACACCGACACCGACCGTGAAGCGGTCGAGGTTGCGCTCGGCTACTGACGATCCCCCGAGACTGCTGGACACACCGCCGCCGAACATGTCGGAGAGGCCACCGCCGCGTCCCTTGTGGAGCAGCACCAGCAGGATCATGATCGCGCTCGCAACAACGAGCAGGATGGTGAAGAGCAGAATCACGAGCGGAAGCCTACGTCACGTACGTCGCGAACCGGTCGGCGGCTCACAGCACCGTCCCGGAAAGATTGGGCATGGAGTAGAAGCGGCAGATGCCGCCGAATTCGTCCACCTGCAGGCTCGCACCGCCGACGAGGCATCCGTCGACGTCGGCCTTCTCCATGATCCCGCCCACGTTGGCGGCCTTCACCGAGCCGCCGTAGAGGATCCGCAGGCCGTCGGCGGCACCGTCGCCGTGGACCTCACGGATCCGGCCGCGGATGGCCGCACAGACCTCCTGGGCGTCGTCGGGGGTGGCGACCTCGCCCGTGCCGATGGCCCACACGGGCTCGTAGGCGACGACGAGGGCGGCGACCTGCTCGGCGGTGAAGCCGTCGAGCGACCCGTCGAGCTGGGAGAGCGTGAACGGCACGTGCTCCCCCGCCTGACGCACGTCGAGGCCCTCCCCGACGCAGACGATCGGGGTCATCCCCGCGTGCAACGACGTGTGCGCCTTGGCGTTGACCAACGCGTCGCTCTCCTGGTGGAACATCCGGCGCTCGGAGTGCCCGACCACGACGTAGGAGCAGCCCAGCTTGGCCAGCATCGCTGCCGAGATCTCGCCGGTGTAGGCGCCGTTGTCGTGGACGGACACGTCCTGGGCGCCGTAGCGGATCGAGAGCCGGTCGCCGTCGACCAGAGTCTGCACCGACCGGATGTCGGTGAACGGCGGCACGACGACCACCTCGACCTTGCCGTAGTCGTGGCGCTTGTCGGACAGCGTCCAGGCGAGCTTCTGGACCAGCACCACCGCTTCCTGGTGGTTGAGGTTCATCTTCCAGTTGCCCGCCATCAGGGGCGTGCGGTCGTTCGTGGTGCGAGCCATGGCTCAGTCCCTCTCGAGTACGGCGATGCCCGGGAGCTCCTTGCCCTCCAGGAACTCCAGCGACGCGCCACCGCCGGTGGAGATGTGGCCGAAGGCGGCGTCGTCGAAGCCGAGCTGGCGCACGGCGGCCGCGGAGTCGCCACCTCCGACGACGGACAGGCCGTCCACCTCGGTCAGCGCCTGCGCCACGGCACGCGTGCCCTCGGCGAAGGCGGCGACCTCGAAGACACCCATCGGGCCGTTCCAGAACACGGTCTTGGCGTCGGAGAGTGCCGCAGCGAACGCCGCGGCGGAGTCCGGGCCGATGTCGAGGCCCAGCGCGTCGGCCGGGATCTCCGAGGCAGGCACGACCACGGGCTGGGGCGCGCGGTCGCCCGACGGGAAGGCCGTGTCGACGACGACGTCGGTCGGCAGCAGGATCTCGACACCGCGGTCCGCGGCCTCGGCGAGGTAGCGGGTGCAGGTGTCGAGCTGGTCGGCCTCGAGCAGGCTCTTGCCGACCTCGTGGCCCTGGGCCTTGAGGAAGGTGAACACCATGCCGCCGCCGATGAGCAGCTTGTCGGCCTTGTCGATCAGGTTGTCGATGACGCCGAGCTTGTCGGAGACCTTGGAGCCACCGAGGACGACGACGTAGGGACGCTCGGGGTGCTCGGTGAGCCGGCGCAGCACGTCGACCTCGGCCGCCACGAGCCCGCCCATCGCGGAGGGCAGTCGCAACGCGACGTCGTAGACGCTGGCCTGCTTGCGGTGGACGACGCCGAAGCCGTCGGAGACGAAGACGTCGCCGAGCTGGGCCAGCTGGTCGGCGAAGGCGCCACGGATCGCGTCGTCCTTGCTGGTCTCACCGTCGTTGAAGCGGACGTTCTCCAGGACGGCGACATCGCCGTCCCCGAGGCCGGCCACCGTCTCCGAGGCGCTTGCCCCCACGGTGTCGGTCGCGAACGCCACGGGGCGCCCGAGGAGCTCGGAGAGCCTGGCGGCGACCGGCCCCAGCGAGAACCTCGGGTCCGGCGAGCCGCCGGGGCGGCCCAGGTGGGCGGTGACGACCACCCGGGCACCCGCGTCGGACAGCTGCTGGATGGTCGGGACGCTGGCGCGGATGCGGCCGTCGTCGGTGATGGTGGTGCCGTCGAGGGGCACGTTGAGGTCCGAGCGGACCAGGACGCGCTTGCCTGTCAGGTCCCCCAGGGAGGCGATGTCGGACATCGCCGTCAGAGGGTCTCGCCGATGAAACCGATCAGGTCGACGAGGCGGTTGGAGTAGCCCCACTCGTTGTCGTACCAGCCGACGACCTTCACCTGGTTGCCGATGACCTTGGTCAGCGGCGCGTCGAAGATGCAGGACGCCGGGTCGGTGACGATGTCGGAGGACACGATCGGGTCGGTGGAGTACTTGAGGAAGCGGCCGTCGGCGGCCTTCTCGATGATCGCGTTGACCTCCTCGACCGTGGTCTCGCGACCGGCCTCGAAGGTGAGGTCGGTGGCCGAGCCCGTGGGCACGGGCACGCGCAGGGCGAACCCGTCCAACTTGCCCTTGAGCTCGGGCAGCACCAGGCCGATGGCCTTCGCGGCGCCGGTCGACGTCGGGATGATGTTGAGGGCGGCGGCCCGGGCGCGACGCAGGTCCTTGTGGATGTTGTCCTGCAGGTTCTGGTCGGCGGTGTAGGCGTGGATGGTGGTCATCAGGCCCTTGACGATGCCGAGCTCGTCGTTGAGCGCCTTGGCCATCGGACCCAGGCAGTTGGTGGTGCAGGACGCGTTGGAGATCACGTGGTGCGACGCGGCGTCGTAGTCGGTGTGGTTGACGCCCATCACGATCGTGATGTCCTCGTTCTTCGCCGGGGCCGAGATGATGACTTTCTTGGCGCCGCCGTCGACGTGGGCCTTGGCCTTCGTCGCGTCGGTGAAGAAGCCGGTGGACTCGATGACGATGTCGACGCCGACGCTGGACCAGTCGAGCTTGGCCGGGTCGCGCTCCTCGAAGGCGACGATCTTCTGGTCGCCGACATAGATGTTGGAGTCGTCGTGGGTGACGTCCGCGTCGAGCCGACCGAGGATCGAGTCGTACTTGAGCAGCGTCGCCAACGTCCTGTTGTCGGTGAGGTCGTTGACGGCAACGATCTCGATGTCAGCACCGGAGGCTCGAACCGCCCGGAAGAAGTTGCGGCCGATGCGGCCGAAGCCGTTGATTCCTACGCGAACGGTCACGGGGACGTCTCTCCTGCGGTGGTCGGGTGGGTGACGTCCTCAACCCTACCCAGACCCGACCCCTACGGGCGAGTCACCTGCCCCGCTCAGCCGTCGGAGAGGACTTCGTCGCCCAAGGAGGCCTCGGTGTCGGGGATGCCGAGCTCCTCGGCGCGCTTGTCCGCCATGGCGAGCAGGCGCCGGATGCGACCGGCGATGGCGTCCTTGGTCAGCGCCGGCTCGTGCAGCCGTCCCAGCTCCTCCAGGCTCGCCTGACGGTGCTCGACCCGCAGTGCACCGGCCATCTTGAGATGGTCGGGGACCTGATCGGCCAGGATCTCCAGGGCTCGCTGGGCGCGAGCGCCGGCAGCCACCGCAGCGCGGGCCGAACGGCGCAGGTTGGCGTCATCGAAGTTGGCCAGCCGGTTCGCCGTGGCGCGCACCTCG
>JBBSOR010000068.1:0-21845 GCA_038259535.1 Propionibacteriales bacterium
GTGCTTGCCCAGCGACGGCGCGGAGCCGGCCGAGGTCACGTACGGGTGGTGGCCGTGCCCGTCGGTGAGGACGGACCCGTCGCGAGCGAGGACGGGCTCACCACCGAGCATGTAGCGCCGGGTGCCGTCGGCCGAGGTGTGGTCGTCGACGGTGAGGGTGCACAGCACCGACACGGGCGGCTGCTCACGCTGCGCGAGGTAGGCCTGCTTGCCGACGAACTGGGCCTGCTTGACCTTGGGCCGCTGCATGCCGGCCTCGATGATGGATCTCTCGGCGTCGAGCTCGGCGCCGTAGGCGCGGTAGCCCTTCTCGATGCGACCCGTCGTGCCGTAGACACCGATCCCGGCGGGTACGGCGCCGTGCGGCGCCCCCGCCTCCAGCAGTGCCTCCCAGAGCTCCGCCGCCGCGTCCATCGCGACGTAGAGCTCCCAGCCGAGCTCGCCGACGTAGGAGATCCGGGACGCGAGGACGGCGAGCTCGCGCCCCGGGCCCACGGACACCGTGATCTCGCGGCAGGACAAGAACCCGAAGCCGGCGTCGGAGACGTCGGCGAGGGTGAGCGAGGACACGATGTCGCGCGCCCGGGGACCCCAGATGCCGACGGTGGACACGTCATCGGTGAGGTCGGTCAGCGTGGTGGTGCCGGAGTCGGGCAGGTGGGCGGAGAACCAGGCCCGGTCGGCCATCCCGTGTGCGCCGCCGGTGACGACCCGGAAGTGGTCCTCGCCGAGCCGCATGAGCGTCAGGTCGGAGCGGAAGCCGCCCTTGGCGTCCAGGACCGGGGTGTAGATCACCTTGCCGACCACGACGTCGCACTGCGCGACGCAGGTGCCCTGCACCACGTCCAGCGCCTCGGGCCCGCGGATGTCGAAGATGCAGAACGCCGACAGGTCGATCACCGCCGCCGCCTCGCGCATCCGCAGGTGCTCGGCGTTGATGATCGGACTCCACCAGCGCGCGTCCCACTCGTGCTCGCGGGGCATCACCGCGTCGCCGTACTCCTCGAGCAGCGGCGCGTTGGACTCGTACCAGAACGGGCGCTCCCAGCCTGCGGTCTCGAAGAACACGGCGCCGAGCTTGTGCTGCGAGTCGTGCATGGGCGAGAGCCGCTGGTCGCGGTCGGACTCGTACTGCTCGGCCGGGTGGATGATGCCGTAGGTCTTGATGAACGACTCGGTGGTCCGCAGGCGCGTGTGCTCGCGTCGCTTCTGGTGCTGGTGGAAGCGGGCGACGTCGCTGTGGTGCAGGTCGATCTCGGAGTGGCCGTGGGTCATCCACTCCGCCACCGCGCGACCGACGCCGGGGCCCTCCTTGATCCACACGGCCGAGGCCGTCCAGAGCCCGCCCACCTCGCTCTCTCCCAGGATCGGGTTGCCGTCGCAGGTCAAGGAGAGCAGGCCGTTGATCGCGTAGCGCATCTCCGCACCTTCGGCGCCGAGCAGGTCGGGCATGAGCTCGTAGGCCTGCTCGAGCTGGGGGTCGAAGTCGTCGGAGGTGAAGGGCATCTCGGTCGGCGAGAGCTTGGCCTGCTCGATCGAGGGGATGTCCTCGGGCTCGTGGAGGATGGCGCGATGGGCATAGGACCCGACCTCCATGTCGGCGCCGTGCTGGCGCTCGTAGCAGAAGGTGTCCATGTCCCGCACGATCGGGAAGGAGATCTCTCCCTCGTGCTCGGCCAGCTGGGGGCACGGACCCACACTGATCATCTGGTGCACCGCTGGGGTCAACGGGATGCCGATGCCGGCCATGTCGCCGATCTTGGGGCTCCAGACTCCGGCCGCGATGACCACCGTCGTGGCCTCGATGTCGCCGCCCGTCGTGCGGACCCGGGTGATGCGACGGCGCCCGTGCGGGGCCGCCTCGGTGTCGAGGCCGACGACCTCGACGGTCGCGACCACTGTCAGCTCGCCGGTGGCGAGGGCGCGCTCGCGCATGATCGTGCCCGCACGCAGCGAGTCGACGACCCCGACCCCGGGGGTCCAGAAGGCACCGATGAACTGGTCCTCCTCGATGAAGGGGACCTTCTCCTTCACGAAGGCGGGACTCACCAGCTCGGCCTCGATGCCCCACGCGCGGGCGCTGGACATCCGCCGCCTCAGCTCCTCCATCCGCTCCGGCGTGCGGGCGATCTCGAATCCCCCGGACTGCGTGAAGACGCCCATCTCCTTGTACTGCGCGACCGAGTCGAGCGTGAGGTCGGTGATCTCGCGGGAGTGGTCGACGGTGAAGATGAAGTTGGAGGCGTGACCCGTCGACCCGCCCGGGTTGGGCAGGGCGCCCTTGTCGATCTGGACCACGTTGCGCCACCCGAGGCGCGTGAGGTGGTGCACGAGGCTGTTGCCGACGATGCCGGCTCCGATGACGACGACGTCGGCGGTCGCGGGGACCTCTGCCATGGCATGCCTCCTGGCGGGTGGTCAAGCGGAATTGTTGCGCATCGCGCAACGAGTTGCGCTATGCGCGACGTCGTGCAATGTACGCCGCGAGCCCAGGGCGCTGTCAAGCACGTGCTCGCACAGCAGGGGGCTCACTCGGTGCGCAGGAACTCCAGGTGCCGCTCGTACTGGTCGAGGCAGTCGTGGATGACCTGATCGGCGGTGTAGCCCATGACGTCGTAGTCCTGCCCGCCGTCGACCAGGTGCACCTCGAGCCGGGCGTACTGGTCGCGGTTGCCGATCATCCGCCCGCCGTAGGTCGGCACGGGTGAGCGCCGCACCTCGACCCGGTAGACGAACCGGCTCTCCCCCTGCTCGGTGGCCAGCTCGACGAACGGCGGTGGCACCGCGCCGACCGTGCCTCCGCCGGTGACCGACGCGGGGACTCCCATCGAGGTCAGCTCGTCCGCCACCTCGCCGAGTGCCGTCCTGACCGTCGAACCGAGATAGGCGTCGGCCGCCTCGTCGTCGACGAAGTTGGTCGCGCGCGCCAGCCGTGCCTTCCATGCCTTGCGGTTGTCCTCGCTCGACCCGGTGCGTGCGGAGAGCAGCGGCGAGATCCCGCGCACCCCCGAGTCGGCCTTGCGACCCTCGTTGCGGATCGACCGGAAGAGCCCCCACATCACGAGCACCAGGACGAAGGCGAACGGCAGTCCCATGATGATCGTGGCGTACTGGAGGGCGAGGATGCCGCCGACGGCCAACATGGCGACGGTGAGGAGGCCGGTCGCGGTCGCCCACGTGACCCGCAGCCAGGCGGCGCAGTCCTGCTGCACGTCGTGCAGCTCCGAGCAGAGGTTGCCCATCACCAGGGCAGCGGAGTCCGCAGAGGTGATGTAGAAGAGCAGGCCGACCATGAACGCGAGGAAGATGACGGCGTTGGCGAGCGGGTAGTCGCGCAGCAGGTCGTAGAAGCCGACACCGCTGAAGTCGACGGCCGCCTCGGCGAAGCTCCCGTCCGCATCGTCGTTGCGGACCTTGTCGATCGCGGCGTTGCCGAAGATCGAGATCCACATGACGATGTAGCTGAACGGGATCACCATCGTGCCCAGGACGAACTGGCGGATCGTGCGCCCTCGCGAGATCCGGGCCAGGAACAGCCCCACGAACGAGGCCCAGGCCACCCACCAGGCCCAGAAGAACAGCGTCCAGAGCTGCATCCACTCCTGGGTGTCGGTGAAGGCGAAGGTCTCCATCGACTTCGCCGGGAAGGACCGGATGAAGTCACCGACGTTCATCACCACGGCGTTGAGCAGGAACGAGGTCCGACCGGTGATGAGCACCCACCCGGCCAGCGCCAGGGCGAGGATGACGTTGAGCTGCGACAGGAGGCGGATGCCCTTGTCGACCCCCGTCGTGGCCGAGATCGCAGCCACCGCCACCGCGAGGATCGCCAACGCCGCCTGCGCCCCGGTCCCCACGGGCACTCCGAAGATGACGTTGAGCCCCACATTGAGGAACACCACCCCGATCCCGAGGCTGGTGGCGACGCCGAAGATCGTGCCGAGCACCGCGGCGGTGTCCACCGCGTGCCCGAGGACGCCGTTCACGCGCGTGCCGAAGACCGGGTAGAGGGCGGACCTGACGGCCAGGGGCAGGTTCTTGCGGTAGGAGAAGTAGGCCAGGGCGAGCCCCATGAGCGCATACATGGCCCACCCGGTGACGCCGTAGTGGAACAACGTCCAGACGGTGGCGTCGCGGGCCGCGTCCACCGTGCCCGGATCTCCTACCGGCGGCGCGGTGTACTGCGAGACGGGCTCGATGACGGAGTAGAACATCACGTCGGTGCCGATGCCGGCGGCGAAGAGCATGCTCGCCCAGGCGAACGTCGAGAACTCCGGCCGGGAGTGGTCGGGGCCCAGCCGGATGCTGCCGTAGCGCGAGGCGCCGAGGAAGACCACGAAGCCGACGATGACCGTGGCCAGGGCCACGTAGAACCAGCCGAACCCGGTGCCGACCTTCGCGACGATGTCGCCGATGATCTTCTCGGCGTTGGCGGGCGCCACGATCGCCCAGAGCGTGATCGCACAGACCCCCGCGAAGGACGTGATGAAGACCGGCCAGCGGACCGTGGGGCGGGGCGCGCCCGTCGAGTCCGCGAGGGGAGTGGGCGCGTCGAGCTGTGCGGTCATGCTGGCCTCCGGCCGGGGGTGGGGTCACGAAGCGTTGCGGGGATCTCCAGGGGGGAAGAGCGGGGACTGGTCACGGTGCCGGTAGTAGGGCACGTCAGCGGGTGCGAGCGGGGATGTACCCAGGATGAGGTCGGCAGCCTTCTCCGCGACCATCATCACGGGGGCGTAGATGTTGCCGTTGGTGACGTAGGGGAAGACGCTGGCATCGACGACGCGGAGCCCGTCGGTCCCGTGGACGCGCATGCTGTCCGGGTCGACCACCGAGGCCGCGTCGGTCCCCATCTTCGCGGTGCACGAGGGGTGCAGCGCGGTCTCGGCGTCCTTGCGCACCCACGCGAGGATCTCGTCGTCGGTCTCGACCGAGGGTCCGGGTGAGAGCTCGCCACCGTTGAAGGGTGCGAAGGCCGGTTGTTCGAGGATGCTGCGCGCCACCCGCACCGCCTCGACCCACTCGCGTCGGTCGTTGGTCGTGGACAGGTAGTTGAAGAGCATCTTCGGCTTCTGCCTCGGATCCGTCGACGCGATCCGCACCCAGCCCCGGGTGTCGGCGTACATGGGGCCGATGTGGACCTGGTAGCCGTGGGCGTAGCGGTCCTGTCCCGGCGGCGCCGAGCCGTCGTAGCGGATCGCGATCGGCAGGAAGTGGAACATCAGGTTGGGCCAGTCCACGTCCTCGTTGGACCGGCAGAAGCCACCGGCCTCGAAGTGGTTGGACGCCGCGGTCCCGGTGCGCCTGAACAACCACTCCAGCCCGACCAGCGGACGGTTGCGCCACTTCAGGCCCTCGACGATCGAGACCGGCTGCAGCGAGGCGTACTGGATGTAGACCTCGAGATGGTCCTGGAGGTTCTCCCCCACCCCGGGCAGCTCCTGGACCATCTGCACGCCGAGTGGCTGGAGGTGCTCGGGGTTGCCGACACCGGACAGCTGCAGGAGCTGGGGCGAGTTGATCGCTCCCCCGCACAGGACGACCTCGCCCGCGCTCGCGTAGGTGTGCTTGCGCCCGGCGCGTAGGTAGTCGACCCCGACCGCGCGCGTGCCCTCGAAGCGCACCCTCGTCGCGTGCGCGAGGGTCTCGACGGTGAGGTTCTTGCGCTTCATCACCGGGTGCAGGTAGGCGCGGGCCGCCGACATGCGCACGCCCTTGACGATGTTGCGGTCGAAGCGCCCGAAGCCCTCCTGCCGGTAGCCGTTGACGTCGTCGCTGAGCGGGTAGCCGGCCTGCCGGGCGCTTTCGAGGAAGGCATTGAACAGCGGGTTGGTGGCCGGGCTCCGCTCGAGCTTCAGCGGGCCGGAGCCACCCCGCCAGTCGTCGGCGCCCACCTGGCCGTCGGGCAGGATCAGCGACTCCATCCGCTTGAAGTAGGGCAGGCAGTGCCGGTAGTCCCACGCCTCCATGCCGGGATCGGCGGCCCACCGCTCGAAGTCCATGGGGTTGCCGCGCTGGAAGATCATGCCGTTGATCGAGGACGAGCCGCCGAGCACCTTGCCGCGCGCATGGTAGACGCGGCGCCCGCCCATCGCCGGCTCCGGCTCGGACTCGTACTTCCAGTCGTAGAGCGGGTTGCCGATCGGGAACGGCAGCGCGGCCGGGGCATGGATCAACGGGTCGAACCGGTCCGTGCGTCCCGCCTCCAGCACCAGCACGCTCGCCTCCGGGTGCGCCGAGAGCCGGTTGGCCAGCGCCGACCCGGCCGAACCGCCACCGACGATCACGAAGTCGTAGTGCGTGCTCATGGCCGTGGGCCTGCGAACCAGCGCTGCGGCTCCGGTGCGATGTTGTGCCACACGTGCTTGGTCTCGCGGTACTCCTCGAGGCCGAGGCGCCCCAGCTCACGCCCGATGCCGGACTGCTTGTAGCCGCCCCACTCGGCCTGGGCCACGTAGGGGTGGTAGTCGTTGATCCACACCGTGCCCATCCGCAGGCGGGCCGCGACCCGCTGGCCCTTGCCGGCGTCCTGGGTCCACACCGCACCGGCGAGACCGTAGATGCTGTCGTTGGCGAGCCGGACGGCCTCCGCCTCGTCGGTGAAGGTCTCGACCGTCAGCACGGGGCCGAACGACTCCTCCTGGGTGACGCTCATGTCGCTGGTGCATCCGTCCAGCACCGTCGGCAGGTAGTAGAACCCGTCCGCGAGCGCAGCGTCGTCGGGGCGCGCGCCCCCGCAGCGGAGCACGGCACCTTCGGCCAGCCCGGCGGCGACGTACGCCTCGACCTTCTCGCGGTGGGCGGCGCTGGTGAGCGGACCCGTCTCGGCGTCCTCGTCGAAGGGGCCACCCAGCCGGATCTCCGTCGCCCGAGCCACCAGGTCGTTGACGAAGCGATCGTGGATCGACTCCTCCACGATCAACCGGGCGCCCGCCGAGCACACCTGGCCGGAGTGCAGGAACACCGCGGTGAGGGCGAAGTCGAGCGCCGTGTCGTAGTCGGCGTCCGCGAAGACGATGTTGGGGTTCTTGCCGCCGAGCTCCAGCGCGACGCGCTTCACCGTCCCGGCCGCGGCCGCCATGATGCGCTTGCCCGTCGCGAGCCCACCGGTGAAGGAGACCAGGTCGACGCGCGGGTCCTCGGAGAGTGGGGCGCCAGCCGCGGGTCCCTCGCCGAGCACCAGGTTCGCGACTCCCGCGGGGAGCCCTGCCTCCTCCAGGATCCGCATCAGGTGGATCGCCGTGTGCGGAGTCAGCTCGCTGGGCTTCAGCACGAACGTGTTGCCGGCAGCCAGGCAGGGCGCGACCTTCCACGACACCTGCAGGAGCGGGTAGTTCCAGGGCGTGATGAGGCCGCACACGCCGACGGGTTCGTGCACCACCCGGCTGACCACCGACGAGTTGCCGGTGTCGACCACCCGCCCCGCCTCCTCGTCGGCGGCATGACCGAAGTGGCGGAACACCGAGACGACGTCGTCGACGTCGTAGCCACCCTCGACGAGCCGCTTGCCGGTGTCGAGCGCCTCCGCCCGTGCGACGATCGCGCGGTCGCGCTCGAGCAGATCCGCCACCCTCAGCACCAGGTCACCGCGCGCTCGGTTGGACCAGGTCGGCCACGGCCCGTCGTGGAAGGCTCGGTGCGCCGCGCCGATGGCGGTGTCGGTGTCCTCGGCCCCGGCCTCGTCGACCTCGCCCACGACGGTGCCGTCGGCCGGGCAGCGGATCTCCCGCCGGCCCCCGGCGCGTGCAGCAACCCAGTTGCCGTCCACATACAAGTCGGGCACGGGCCTCACTCTCCTGTCGCAAGAATGCTGGTGCCCCCGGCAGTCGTCAAGGTGTCACGACGCTGGACAGACCACCTCAGCGGTGGCCCCACCCGAGGCGGTGCGACACCTCGGCGGATGCGGCGACCAGCAGCGCCGTGACGGCGTCGAGCCGGTCGGCCCCGAGCCGGAACGTCGGCCCGGACACGCTCATCGAGGCCACCACGTCACCGTGCGCGTTGCGCACCGGCGCGGCGACGGCGGTCAGGCCCACCTCCAGCTCGTCGACGGCCAGGGCGAAGCCCTGGTCACGCACCGCCTGGAGCTCCTCACGCAGTCGGGGGCGGCGGGTGATGGTGTGCGGCGTGAAGACGGGCAGCGTGCCGAGGACCGCGTCGAGGGTGTTCTCGTCGAGCTCGCTCAGCAGCACCTTGCCGTTGCTCGTGGCGTGGAGCGGGATGTGCTGCCCCACCCAGTTGTGCGGCTGGAGCGCGGACGAGCCCGCCACCTGGTCGAGATAGAGGGCCGAGCTCTCCGAGAGGACCGCGAGGTTGACGGTCTCGCCGGTGTCGGCGGCGAGCTGTCGACACAGGGGGCGTGCCTCCTGGACCAGGTCCAGCCGCGCACTCGTCGCCCCGGCCAGCCTCAGGATGCCGACCCCCAGCCGGTAGCGCCCGCGATCCGCGGTCTGCTCGACGAGTCGGTGCGCCTCGAGCGTCGCGACCAGCCGGAACGCCGTGCTCTTGTGCACGCCGAGCTGCGAGGCGATCTCGGTGACGCCGGCCTCGCCCGTCCTGGCGAGCACCTCCAGGATGCCCAGCGCCCGGTCGACGGACTGGACTCCGGTGCCGGTCACGGCCGTCGTCGTGGTCGTGGCCGTCGGGGCCTGCTGCTGGTTCGCCTCGTCCACGCCGACCGTGTTGCGCATGACGCTGACACTAGCGCACACGTTGTTGCGTATCGCAGAATGCGTTTCGTCAAGCGCAACACTCGAGGAGCCCACATGCTGTCCGACATCGAGATCGCCAACGCCGCGGTGCTGCGGCCCATCCGGGAGATCGCGGAGGAGACGCTCGGCATCACCGAGGACCACCTGGTCCCCTACGGGCACGACAAGGCCAAGGTCGACATCGGCTATCTCACGTCCCTGGCCGAGCGCCCCCTCGGCAAGCTCGTCATGGTCACCGCGCTGTCCCCGACCCCGCCGGGCGAGGGCAAGACCACCACCACCGTCGGCCTCACCGACGCCCTGCACGGGCTCGGGCACCGCACGGTGGCCTGCCTGCGCGAGCCCTCGATGGGACCCGTGTTCGGCATGAAGGGCGGTGCGGCCGGCGGCGGCTGGAGCCAGGTGGTGCCGATGACCGACATCAACTTGCACTTCACCGGCGACTTCGCCGCGATCGCGGCAGCCAACAACCTCCTGTCTGCGCTGATCGACAACCACGTCCACCACGGCAACGAGCTCGACATCGACGTGCGCAGCGTGTCGTGGAAACGCGTGCTCGACACCAACGACCGCGCCCTGCGCCAGGTCGTGGTGGCCATGGGCGGCCACGCCAACGGCTTCCCCCGCGAGGACGGCTTCGACATCGTCGTGGCCTCCGAGCTGATGGCGATCTTCTGCCTCACCGAGTCACGGGCCGACCTCAAGCGCCGCATCGGCGACATCGTGATCGGCTACGACCGGTCGACCAACCCGGTCACCGCGCGCGACCTCGGCGCCGACGGCGCGATGGCCGTGCTGCTCAACACCGCGCTCGCCCCCAACCTGGTCCAGACGCTCGAGGGAGCGCCGGCCTTCGTGCACGGCGGCCCCTTCGCCAACATCGCCCACGGCTGCAGCTCGGTCATGGCCACGCGAGCCGGACTGCGGTTGGCCGACATCGTGGTCACCGAGGCGGGCTTCGGCGCCGACCTGGGCGCGGAGAAGTTCGTCGACATCAAGTGCCGCAAGTCCGGCCTGCGCCCCGACGTGGCCGTGCTGGTCGCGACCGTGCGCGCGCTGAAGTACCACGGTGGCGTGCCCCTCACGGACCTCTGCACTGAGGACGTCGGCGCCGTCGAGGCCGGCATGGTCAACCTGCGTCGCCACCTGGCCAACGTGCGCAACGTCTACGGCATCCCGTGCGTCGTGGCGATCAACCGCTTCCCCACCGACACCGACCGTGAGGTGACCCGCGTCATCGAGCTGGTCGCCGACGAGGGCGTGAGCGCCTACCCCGCCACCCACTTCGCCGACGGCGGCAACGGTGCGAAGGACCTCGCCCAAGGAGTGCTCGCCTCGCTGGCCGAGCCACGGACCGAGGAGTTCTCCTTCACCTACTCCGACGACATGACGCTCACCGCGAAGGTCGAGTCGATCGCGACCCGTCTCTACGGGGCCGGGCTGGTGACGTGGGATGCCAAGGCCCGCCGCCGGCTCCAGCGCATCGAGCGCGACGGCTACTCCGACCTTCCGGTCTGCGTGGCCAAGACGCAGTACTCGTTCTCGACCGACCCCACGTCGCTGGGCGCACCGTCGGGCCACGAGCTGCACGTGCGGGAGGTGCGCCTGTCGGCCGGGGCCGGCTTCGTGGTCGTGGTGTGCGGCGACATGATGACCATGCCCGGACTGCCCCGCGACCCGTCGGCGGCCCGCATCGACCTGGCCGACGACGGAACGATCCTCGGACTCTCGTGACCGGTTCCGTGAGCTCCTGGCGCGAGATTGCTGCTCAGTCGCCCAGCTCGGCGCGCCGCCGGATGACGTAGTCCTCGAGCTCCTCACGGATGGCATCGTCGATGGCTGGCTGCTCGTAGTCGGCCAGCGCCTTCTGGTAGATCGCGCCGGCGCGGTCGTTGGCGTCGTTGCCGCCGTTGCGCGTCCACCGCTCGAAGTTCTCCGATGAGGACAGCAGCGGACGGTAGAAGCACGTGCGGAAGCGCTCCATCGTGTGCATCGCTCCGAGGAAGTGCCCGCCGTGCCCGACCTCCTCGTGGGCACCGAAGGCCATGGACGCCTCGTCTATCTCCATGGGCGTGAACTCGTGGCGCAGCATCTGGAGCAGCTCGATGTCGACGATGAACTTCTCATAGCCCGCGACGAGCCCGCCCTCGAGCCATCCGGCCGAGTGCATCACCCAGTTGGCGCCGGCCAGGAATGTCGGCAGCAGGGTCATCAGGGCTTCGTAGCCCGCCTGCGCGTCGGCCACCTGCGACGACGTCAGCCCGCCCCCCGTGCGGAACGGCAGGCCGAAGTGCCGCGCGATCTGACCGGTGCACAGCAGGCCGAGACCCGACTCGGGGGTGCCGAAGCTCGGCGAGCCGCTCTGCATGTCGATGTTGGAGAGGAAGGAGCCGAAGATCACCGGCGTGCCGGGACGGATCAGCTGGGAGAGCGCGATCCCCGAGAGCGCCTCCACGATCTGTTGGACCAGGGCCGCCGGGATGGTCACCGGCGACATCGCGCCCATCAGGATGAAGGGTGTGAGCACGACCGGCTGGGCGGCGGCCGAGTACTCGAACTGCGCCTCCAGCATCCGGTCGTCCCAGCGCAGCGGTGAGTTGCAGTTGATCAGCGAGATGGTGGCCGGCGTCTCCTCGATCGCCTCCCGCGAGCCGAACAGGATCGACGTCATGGCCAGGGTGTCCGCGGCATTGACACCGGAGACGACGTTGCCCATGTAGACCTTGTCGGTCAGGGTCTGGAGGGCGTAGGTCATGTCGAGGTGACGGCTGTCGAGCGGGGTGTCGTTGGGCTCGCAGATGATGCCACCCGCGGAGTCGAGCACCGGGAACGACTGGGCCAGCATGGAGAAGTTGCGGAAGTCGCTCATCGTCGCGTCGCGGCGTACGTCGCCCTGCCGCACGAAGGGCGGACCGTAGACCGCGCCGAACGCCATCGAGTCACCACCGATGTGCAGGCTGTGGTCGGGGTTGCGCGCCTGGACGTCGAACTCGCGCGGCGCCCTGGCGACCTGCTCGAGCACGAAGTCGGGGTCGAGGAAGACGGTGTGCCCCTCCACCCGCTGTCCTGCGGCCCGGAACAGCTCCAGCGCCCGGTCGTCCATGAACTCGACGCCGATCTCCGTCATCAGCTTGCGCCACCCGCGATCGAGCGTGGCCATGGCGTCCTCGGACAGCACCTCGTAGCGCGGCATCGTGTTGCGGAACACGGACCCTCCTGGGACTCGACGGGACTCACCTGGCAACCCACCGGGAACGGACCCTTGACCCCGTCGCCCGGCGACTCATAACCTCATGATGTGGAACCACGGTTCCACATCATGGAACTTCAGGGAAGAGCCGAGACAGCAGGAGAGATCCATGGGCGACCCGGCCACCGGCACCCGAGCCGTCGACCGCGCTGCCGACCTCGTCGCCAGCGTCGTGCGCGCCGACGAGCCGTTGACCTTCGCCGACCTGCAGGGCTCGAGCGGGCTGGCGAAGTCGACGACCTCGCGCATGCTCACCGCGCTGGAGCGCTCGGGGCTGCTCGAGCGGGACGCGGCCGGGTCCTACGTCGCGGGTCGACTGTTCTGGCTCTACGCCGCCCGGCACGATCCGTGGGAGGAGCTGGTGCGGCTGGCTCGTCCCGAGATGGAGCTCATCGGTGAGGACACCGGTGAGACCGTCCACCTGAGCGTCGCGCGGGGCGAACGCGTCGTGCAGGTGGCGCAGGTCGACTCGACCTACCTCCTCGGCACGCGGGACTGGACCGAGGTCGAGGTCCCTGCGCACTGCTCGGCGCTCGGCAAGGTGTTCCTCGCCTGGGGCTCGCTCACCGCTCCGAACGGGCCCCTCGACGCGCTGACCGAGGCCACGATCACCCGCCCCGAGGACCTGCGCCGCGAGGGAGTGCGCACCCGCGAGCGCGGGTGGGCCGTGACCCACGACGAGCTCGAGCTCGGGCTCACGGGAGTCGCCGTCCCGGTCACCGGGCTGCACGGAGACGTCATCGGGGCGCTCGGGGTCTCCGGGCCCACCCCCCGGCTGGAGGGGCGGCTCGACGAGCTCGGCCGGCACCTGCTCGTCCACTCCACCCGGCTGTCCACGCTCCTGCGCGGCCACGGCCACGCACCCACGCCAGCCCCGACATCAGCACCCAAGGAGGTGGTCGCATGACTCCCGAGGAGATCCTGCAGGGCCTGTACGACGAGACGCTGGTCGGCAACGCACCGCGCGTCCTGGAGCTCACCAACCAGGGGCTCACGATCGACATGGAGCCCCAGACGCTGCTGTTCGACGCGCTGATCCCCTCCCTGGAGGAGGTCGGCGCGCGATTCGAGCGCGGCGACTTCTTCGTGCCCGAGATGCTCATCGCCGGGCGAGCCATGGCCGGGGCCATGGAACGGCTGCGCCCGCTGCTGGCCGAGACCGGCGTGCAGACGATCGGCAAGTTCTTGATGGGCACGGTCAAGGGAGATGTGCACGACATCGGCAAGAACCTCGTCAACATCATGCTCGAAGGGGCGGGGTTCGAGGTCATCGACCTCGGCGTCCAGGTCGCTCCGGAGAAGTTCGTGGAGGCCATCGACCTCCACCAGCCCGACATCGTGGGCTTCTCGGCCTTCCTCACCACGACCATGCCGATGTTCAAGGCCAACATCAACGCCCTGGAGAAGGCCGGCATGCGCTCCAGCGTGATCGTCATGGTCGGCGGCGCCCCGGTCACCCAGGAGTACGCCGACGCGGTCGGGGCCGACGGCTACGCCGCCGACGCCTCGCAGACGGTCAAGCGGGCCAAGGGCCTGATCCAGGCCAAGCGCGCCGCGGTGCCCGCATGAACACCCCATCCGAATGCTCGCTGCGCTGCGCTCCGCACGGGCACCACGCCTGATGTCGGCTCCCCGTCTCGAGACCGTGCTGCGCTCGGCAACCCAGCAGGTCGTCATCGGCCACGACACCCGCTTCTGCCTGATCGGCGAGCGGATCAACCCCACCGGTCGCCGCCTCTTCCAAGAGCAGCTCCGCGCCGGCGACCTCTCCGCCATCGAACGCGACGTCGTCGCCCAGGTCGAGGGTGGCGCGGACGTCCTCGACATCAACATGGGCGTGCCACTCACCGACGAGGCCGACCTGCTCGCCAAGGCGATCACGCTGGTCCAGCGGCTCACGGACAAGCCGATCTGCATCGACTCCTCGGTCGTCGAGGCACTCGAGGCGGGGCTGGCGGTCTATCAGGGCCGGGCGCTGGTCAACTCGATCACCGCCGAGGACGAGCGGATGGAGCAGATCCTGCCGCTGGTGAAGAAGTACGACGCCGCGATCATCGCCCTGCCCAACGACGCCGATGAGATCCCGATGGAGGTCGAGAAGCGGATCGTGCTGACTCGCAAGATCATCGAGGTCGCCACGTTGGAGTACGGCATCGCCGCGGCCGACATCGTGATCGACCCCCTCGCGATGCCGATCGGCGCCGACCAGGAGGTCGTCAACACCACGCTGGAGACGATGCGCCGCATCCGCGAGGAGTTCGGGGTCAACATGACCTGCGGAGCATCCAACGTGTCCTTCGGCATGCCGGCGCGCCACAGCCTCGGTGCGGCCTTCCTGCCGATGGCGATGACCGCCGGACTGACCTCCGCGATCATGGACACCCGGACGGCCCAGATCGTCGAGTCCGTCAAGGCCGCCGACCTCCTGCTGGGCCACGACGAGTGGGGGGGCGGCTGGATCGCGGCACACCGGGCCCGACAGGCGCGGGAAGCGGCAGCCACCCCGTGACTGACGTCCCCGACTTCTCCCTCAGCGACGTGGCCCGCGAGGGCCTGATCGAGAGACCGGGCACCGAGGCCGCGGCCCACGACGGCTCCGGCCGGGTCGATCTCAGCTTCACCGTGCACCACCTCGCCGAGGGCGGGGCGGAGGCACCACCGACCCAGCGCAGCGTGCGGGTGCCGCCCGGGGTCACCGTCTTCGACGCGGCGTCGTGGAACGGCATCGCGATCGACTCCACCTGCGGTGGCCACGGGACCTGCCACAAGTGCAAGGTCCGGGTCGCCCCCGTGACACCGGCCTCCCGGCACGACACGCGGACCTTCACCAGCGAGCAGATCAGCGACGGCTGGCGGCTCGGCTGCCTGGTGCAGGCGACCCGTGACCTGGCCGTGACGGTTCCGCCCCTCACGACCAGGCCCAAGGCCGCCACGGTGGGCATCGGGCGTCAGGTGATCCTCCGTCCGGCGCTCCAGAAGCGCTACGTCGAGCTCGCCGACGCCACCCTGGCCGACCAGCGCACCGACCTGGTCCGGCTCACTGATGCCATCGACGACCTCGAGCTCACCGCCGACCTCCACGTCCTGCGCCGGTTGTCCACGGTGCTGCGCGCGTCCGACTTCAAGGTCACCGCCGTCGTCCTCGACGAGGCCCTCATCGACGTCGAACCGGGCGACACGACCCGTGCGCGCTATGCCATCGCGTTCGACCTCGGCACCACGACGGTGGTCGGCACCTTGCTCGACGTGGGCACCGGCACTCCCATGGCGGTGCGGTCGATGCTCAACCGCCAGCAACCCTTCGGCGGCGACGTGATCACCCGGATCAGCGCCACGATGATGGACCCGGACGCGCTCGGCAGGCTGCAGGAGGCCGCGGCCGCGACCCTGGCCGCGTTGGCCCGGGAGGTCTGCCACGAGGCGGGGGTCGACCCGGCGCAGGTCTACGAGGTGGCGGTGGCCGGCAACGCCACCATGACCGCGCTCGCGCTCGGGATCGACCCCGAACCGCTCGGCGTGGCGCCGTTCGTGATGTCGGCCGCGCAACCGCCCTCAGTGCTGGCCTCGGAGATCGGGCTCACCCTCCACCCGCGGGCGCGCGCGTACTTCTTCCCGGCCCTGGGCGCCTACGTCGGCGGCGACATCGTCGCCGGCATGCTCGCCACCGGGATGGACCGCGACAAGCGCACCCGGCTCTTCATCGACATCGGGACCAACTGCGAGATCGTGGTGAGCGACGGCGAGAGGATCCTCTCCACGGCCGCCCCGGCCGGGCCGGCCTTCGAGGGTGGTGCCATCCGGTGTGGGATGCGCGCGGCCGACGGCGCCATCGAGGTCGTCAAGCTCGACCCTCGGGCCGCAGGCGATGCGCCCGCCGTGACGCTCGGGGTCATCGGTGACGTCGAGCCCCGCGGGCTGTGCGGGTCCGGCCTGGTCGACATCGTGGCCGAGCTGGTGCGGATCGGACTGCTGGACAGCACCGGTCGCCTGGTGCCCGACGCGGACGCCACGGACGTGGCTCCCGCCCTCGCCGACCGGCTGGCCAGGATCGGCGAGGAGCGCATCTTCGTGCTGCACCGCCCCGCTCCTGACAGTGAGCCGGCCGACTGCGTCTACCTCTCCCAACGCGACGTGCGCGAGCTCCAGTTCGCGAAGGCCGCGATCTCGACCGGCTGGTCGCTGCTGCTCGACGAGCTCGGGCTCGAGCACCGCGACGTGCAGCAGGTCCTGCTCGCCGGCTCCTTCGGCACCTATCTCTCCCCGGCATCCGCTGTCCGGATCGGCCTGGTCCCCCAGCTTCCGGTCCTGCGCATCGTTGCCGCCGGCAACGTGGCGGGCGAGGGCGCCAAGATGGCCCTGCTCTCCGTGCGGGAGCGCGCGGGCGCCCTCGCGTTGCTGGAGGAGGTGAGGTATGTCGAGCTCTCCGATCGCCCCGACTTCAACGACGCCTTCGTCGACCAGCTCTCCTTCTGAGCGGTCGGGCAGGGTCGCGCTGATCGCGTGCGGCGCCCTGGCCCAACCGGCTGCCGGGGTGGTGGCCCGCCGCGGCTGGCCGGTCGACGTGCACCCGCTCCCCCCGTTGCTCCACAACCGCCCCGATCGCATCGCCGCCGAGGTGCGCGACGCCGCGGAGCGATTGCGGTTGACCTACTCCCGGGTGGTGGTGGGCTATGCCGACTGCGGCACCTACGGCGCGCTCGACGAGGTCTGCCGCGACCTCGACCTGCCGCGGCTGCCCGGCCTGCACTGCTACGACGTCTACGCCGGGAGCGAC
This sequence comes from Propionibacteriales bacterium, assembly GCA_038259535.1. Classification (GTDB taxonomy): domain Bacteria; phylum Actinomycetota; class Actinomycetes; order Propionibacteriales; family Nocardioidaceae; genus Nocardioides. Next base: position 16,733 of record JBBSOR010000068.1, read on the forward strand.
AGGCTCGAGAGGTTCTTCGACGCCCAGCCCGGCACCTACCTCCTGACCGACTTCCTCGCCCGTTCGTTCGCGCGCACGGTGCTCCAGGAGCTCGGGCTCGACCGCTACCCCGAGCTGCGGGAGAGCTACTTCGGTCACTACACGCGCGTCGTGTGGCTGGCGCAGCAACCGGACGCAGAGCTCCGCACGCTGGCCGAGCAGGCAGCCGCGGCGATCGGCCTGCCGCTGACGGTGGTGGAGACCGGCGACCACGGTCTGGAGCAGGCGCTCGCGGGACTGGTCGCCGCGCGGATCGGCTAACGGCGCAGCGTCGCCGCCAGGTCCGTGCGCCACGCCTCCGTCTCGGCGATCTGGTTGAAGGTGAACACGTGCAACCCCTCGACGAGCGCGCCCGGCTCCCCCAGCGCCGGAGCGCACTTCTCCAGGAAGCTCTCGCCGGTGAAGCCGCCGGGAGCCGCCAGTCGCGCGAAGAGCCCCTTGTTCTTGGCAAGGAACCTGGTCGACTCGCCCACACCGATCCTGGTCGCCATGGCGAGCAGCTTGGCCCGCTCGACCGGTCCGGGGATGCCGAGCAGCAGTGGCATCGCGACCCCTCGCGAGCGCAGGCGGTGCAGCCAGTCGCGTACGCCCGCGGGGTCGAAGGTCAGGTTGCTCACGATGTGCGTGGCGTAGCGACGCTTGTCCCACATGGACTGCACCGTCAGGTCGTCGTGGATCGAGGGGTGCGACTCGGGATATCCCGTGATCCCCACGTGCGCGAAGGGGGAGCCGATGGCGGTCAGGTCCAGGAGGAGCGCGAGCGCGTCGACGTAGTCACCCGTCGGCTCCGCATCGCCTCCCGGCACGAACACGCGCGTCACCCCCTTGGCCACGAGGCGGTCCGCGATCTCCTGGAGCTCGGACCGCCCGCTGACCATGCGCGCGGCCAGGTGCGGGACCGTCACGTAGCCATGACCGGACAGTCGCTCGGCCAGGTCGAGGGTGGCCTCCAGCCCCCTGGCGGGGGAGGCAGTCACCGTGATGACCCGCTCACGCGGCAGGTGCGCGAGCACCTTGTCCTCGGTGGAGGCCGTGGGAAGCACCTCGTAGCGGGCGTTCTCCAGCAACCGGATCATCGTCTCTGTGGTCCGCGTGTTGCGCATGAAGCAACTCGTTTCGTGATGCGCGTCGAGGCTTCATGCTAGTGACTGGCGGGCGTCTCTGCCAGAGACGCCGCAGGGCGGTCACCCCAGCACGTGGGGTGACCGCCCTGGGCGGTCGACGGCGCACTCGCGAGGAGCGCGCCGTCAGCGGGTCACTTGACGGAGACGGTGGCGCCGGCGGCCTCGAGGGCCTCCTTCGCCTTCTCGGCCGCAGCCTTGTCGACCTTCTCGAGGATCGCCTTGGGGGCCGCCTCGACGAGGTCCTTGGCCTCCTTGAGACCGAGAGAGGTCAGGGCGCGGACCTCCTTGATGACGTTGATCTTCTTCTCACCAGCGGCCTCGAGGACGACGTCGAACTCGTCCTGCTCGACAACGGCCTCGGCACCGGCAGCCGGGGCGCCCGCGGCGGGGGCAGCAGCGACGGGGGCAGCGGCGGTGACGCCGAAGGTCTCCTCGAACTCCTTCACGAACTCGGAGAGCTCAATGAGGGTCATTTCCTTGAACGCGTCGAGCAGCTCGACGGTGGACAGCTTCGCCATGGTGGCGGTTCCTTCCGTAGGTGGGCGGGAGTGTGGCGCGAAGCGACACTCTCGCCCGATGTGTGCAGTAGGTGGTGTACGTCGGCCTGGTCAGGCGTCGGTGGACTCGGCGGCCTCGTCGGCTGCTTCGTCGGTCGCCTCGGGCTCGGCGGCCTCCTCGGACGAGGAGACCTCCTCGACCGGGGCGTCCTCGGCAGCGGGAACGTCCGGCGTACCGGCACCACCTGCGAGGATCGAGGGGTCCTCCTGCGCCTTCGCCTCCAGGGCGCCGGCGAGCCGGGCAACCTGGGCGAGCGGGGCGTTGAGGAGGTAGACGGCCTGGGAGAGCGACGCGAGCATGCCGCCCGCGAGCTTGCCCAGCAGCACCTCACGCGACTCGAGATCGGCCAGCTTGGCGATCTCGGTGGCGTCGAGGGACTTGCCGTCGAGGACACCGCCCTTGATGACAAGAGCGGGGTTTGCCTTGGCAAAGTCACGCAGACCCTTGGCGGCCTCGACCACGTCTCCATTGATGAAGGCGATGGCGGTGGGACCGGTCAACAGGTCGTCGAAGCCTTCGATTCCCACCTCGGTGGCAGCAATCTTGGCGAGCGTGTTCTTGACCACGGCGTAGTGGGCGTTCTCGCCGAGGGAGCGCCGCAGGTCCTGCAGCTGCTTCACGGTGAGACCGCGGTACTCGGTCAGCACAGCGCCGGCGGCATCGTTGAAGGACTCAACGATCTCCGCAACGGCGGCAGTCTTTTCTGGCCGCGCCATGGGTCTCCTTCCGGGGTTGACCACCGGCGTTCGGGCCCACAGACGACGAACGCCCTGAGCACAGGCTCAGGGCGTTGATGCGGCTGGTGCCGCTGCTCCTCACCTGCGCTGGTCGTTCGCTGCTGCGAACCTTCAGTCACGGGCGAGGAGCTCGTGACAACCTGCGGTCTCTGGTTTCGAGGGGAACACTACGTGCCGCCCCCGAACCAGACAAATCGGCGGCGCTGGGCGGGCATTCGCCGCATTCGCCCTCCGCGGACGCCGCAACACTGGTTCCATGGTCGTCGTGGATCAACAGCTCACGACCGTCGGGGCCTCGCTCGCCCGCAGCGACGAACGCATGCTCACCGGACGCAACGCGGCCGGGCGGGTCTGGAAGACCGGCTTCGGGGGTCTCGACCCCCTCATCGGCGGTGGCATGCGCGCCGGTTCGCTCATCCTGCTCGCCGGTCCGCAGGGCCTCGGCAAGTCGACCTTCGCGCTCCAGGTCGCTCGCAACAACGCGGCGTCCGGACGACCGGTCCTCTATTTCTCCTACGAGCACGACGCCGAGGACATGACGCAGAAGCTCCTCGCCATGGAGGCGGGAGAGCTCGACGAGTCCGACCAGGTGCGGATGAACAGCATCCGGTCGATCTTCGACGACCTGTGGGTCAGCTCGCTCGACCACCGCCTGGAGTCCGTGCCCTCCGGCGTCGAGGCCCTCGCCAGGGTGACGCACTACTCCGAGATGCTCTTCGTGCACCGCTCGACCGGCACCCGCACCGACCTCGCCGCCATCCAGTCCGCCATCGAGGCGGTCCGCGAGATGGCAGGCACGACGCCGCTGGTGGTCGTGGACTACCTGCAGAAGGTGAAGTCGTCCCACGTCGACGAGGACGCCCGCTCCACCGAGGTCGTCGAGGGCCTCAAGGACCTCGCCATCGACATCAGCGCACCCATCCTGGCCATCGCAGCAGCCGAGAAGGAGGCGCTGCGCGCGGGTCGCCGGATGCGCGCCAACGACCTCCGCGGCTCCAGCGCGCTGGCCTACGAGGCCGACGTGGTGATGGTGCTCAACAACAAGTTCGACATCGTGGCGCGCCACCACCTGACGTACGACCTCACCAACGCAGAGCGCTTCCGCGACTACGCCGTCCTCACCGTGGAGAAGAACCGCTTCGGGCGCGACGGCGTCGTCCTGCAGTTCCGCACCCGCTTCGACCAGGGCCGCTACGAGTCCGAAGGCACCGAGGTCAAGGAGCAGCTGCTCGACGAGCGGATCTTCCGCGAGTGATCCTCCCGCGGGAGATCCGTGGATCCGGCCTCACGCGCCGGGGAAGTTCTCCGTGACCTGATCGGCCGGCGGTGCCTCGATGTCCACGTCGGTGCCGAAGTCGGAGTAGGTGCCCTCGGTGGTCGACGTGCTGCCCGCACCTCCGCCGACCGCGGGGACGTCGAGGTTCTGGGCGAACTTGCGCGGCAGGTTGTCCCCGTCGACCCACATCTCGGTCACGAGCTCCTGGGGCAGCATGCTCGCCATGGCCGCCGGGAACTCCATCGCCTTGAGGTATTGAGTCGGGTCCAGCGTGATCCGGTAGTGGTTGGTGCTCACCCCGTCGACGTCCTCGCTGCCGAGCAGCTCGAGCTTCTTCGGCGACTCCATGGCCGTGAACATCACCTCGGGGTCGGTCGCCTTGCCAATCATGCCGAAGAGCGAGTTGGGGTCGCTGAGGTCGATCTTGACCCACTGATCGCCGGTGCCCAGGTCGGGGGACTTCAGATACATCGCCTTGCCCACGAGGATCAGCTCCATCGCCTGCGCGCCCGTGCTCGACGCCTTCATCTCCATGCCGGCGTCGCTGAAGCGAGCCTGGCCGGACATGGTCTGCATCGCGCCCGCGGAGCCGGAGACGGTCTCGAAGCTGAAGCTCCCTGCCTCGCGCAACGCCGCCATGACCGAGGGATAGAAGTCGTCGACCGACAGCTCGACCACGTCAGTCGCTGCCGCACCGTCGGTGGGCTCGTCGGTGGCCTCGTCGGTGGCCTGGTCAGTGGGCCCGTCGGTCGCAGCGTCCGTGCCGTCGTCGGTCGCCGAGCTCGCGGAGTCGGTGGCGCCCGAGTCGTCACTGCAGGAGGTGAGCCCGACTCCGATGGTCAGCACGAGGGCGGCGGCGCCGAGACGGCGCGCGAGGAGTGTGGCGGTGGGCATGGCGCGCATCGTGGGTGTCTCCTGGGACGGCGGGCTGGGACTGCTGGCTTGCTACCCGATCGTTCCACACCGAGACGAACGGCCGCACCGAAACGGTTCGCGGGGACGCAGATCGGCCCGGCCACCCCGCAATGGGGTGACCGGGCCGTGCAGCGACGGGGGATCAGGCCTGGGCGGCCTCGTCCTCGGACGCGACGTTCTTGACGCGGTTGGGGTCCACCTGGATGCCGGGGCCCATCGTGGTCGAGACGGTGATCTTCTTGATGTAGCGGCCCTTGGAGCTGGCCGGCTTCAGACGCAGCACCTCGTCGAGCGCAGCCGCGTAGTTCTCCGCGAGCTGGACCTCGGAGAAGGAGGCCTTGCCGATGATGAAGTGCAGGTTGGCGTGCCGGTCGACGCGGAACTCGATCTTGCCGCCCTTGATGTCGGTCACCGCCTTCGCGGGATCGGGCGTGACGGTTCCGGTCTTGGGGTTGGGCATCAAC
>JBBSOR010000069.1:0-21839 GCA_038259535.1 Propionibacteriales bacterium
GGCCCGGGCAACCGGCCGCTGAAGTCGCTGTCCGACATGCTCAAGGGCAAGCAGGGGCGTTTCCGCCAGAACCTGCTCGGCAAGCGCGTCGACTACTCGGGCCGCTCGGTCATCGTGTCGGGTCCGCAGCTCAAGCTGCACCAGTGCGGTCTGCCCAAGCAGATGGCGCTCGAGCTCTTCAAGCCGTTCGTGATGAAGCGTCTCGTCGACCTGTCGCACGCGCAGAACATCAAGTCCGCCAAGCGGATGGTCGAGCGGGCGCGCCCCGTGGTGTGGGACGTCCTCGAAGAGGTCATCACCGAGCACCCGGTGCTGCTCAACCGCGCGCCCACCCTGCACCGCCTCGGCATCCAGGCCTTCGAGCCCCAGCTGATCGAGGGCAAGGCCATCCAGATCCACCCGCTCGTCTGCGGCGCGTTCAACGCCGACTTCGACGGCGACCAGATGGCCGTCCACCTCCCGTTGTCCGCGGAGGCGCAGGCCGAGGCCCGCATCCTGATGCTCTCGACCAACAACATCCTCAAGCCGTCGGACGGCCGTCCGGTGACCATGCCCTCGCAGGACATGATCATCGGCCTGTTCTGGCTGACCGGTGACCGCGACGGCGAGGTCGGCGAGGGTCGCATCTTCTCCACCCCGTCCGAGGCGATCATGGCCTACGACCGGGGTGAGATCGGGCTGCAGAGCAAGGTCAAGATCCGCCTCAACGACATCGTCCCCCCGCTCGACCTCGAGATGGGTGCCGACTGGGAGGAGCGGACCGCGATCCTGCTCGACACGACCCTGGGTCGCGTCCACTTCAACGACACGCTCCCGGCCGACTATCCCTTCGTCAACGAGGAGGTCGGCAAGAAGCGCCTCGGCGCGATCGTCAACGACCTGGCCGAGCGCTACACCAAGGTCCAGGTCGCTGCCTCGCTCGACGCCCTGAAGGACGCCGGCTTCCAGTGGGCCACGTTCTCCGGAGTGACGGTCTCGATCGACGACGTCACCACGCCTGACAGCAAGGTCGAGATCCTCGGCCGCTACGAGGCCCAGGCCGAGAAGGTCCAGAAGAACTACGAGCGCGGCGTCATGACCGACGACGAGCGTCGCCAGGAGCTCATCGAGCTGTGGACCCAGGCTGCGGCCGAGGTCGGCCGGGCGATGGAGGCCAACTTCGACCGCACCAACCCGATCTTCATGATGGTCGACTCGGGCGCGTCCGGAAACATGAACCAGATCAGGCAGGTCGCGGCCATGCGTGGTCTGGTGGCCAACCCGAAGGGCGAGATCATCCCGCGCCCGATCAAGGCCAACTTCCGCGAGGGCCTGTCGGTGCTCGAGTACTTCATCTCGACCCACGGTGCCCGCAAGGGTCTGGCCGACACCGCGCTCCGCACCGCCGACTCGGGCTACCTGACCCGTCGTCTGGTGGACGTGTCGCAGGACGTCATCATCCGTGAGGACGACTGCGGCACCGAGCGTGGACTGCCCAAGCGCATCGACGACGAGCACGTGGAGACCTCGGCCTACGCCCGGGCCTCCGCCGTGGAGATCACCCACCCGGAGACGGGCGAGGTGCTCGCCACCGCTGGTGAGGACCTCGGCGACGTCAAGATCGGCGAGCTCGTGGCCGCCGGCGTCACGGAGGTCAAGGTCCGTTCGGTCCTGACCTGCGACGCCCGCACCGGCACCTGTGCCAAGTGCTACGGCCGCTCGCTGGCCACCGGCCAGCTGGTCGACATCGGTGAGGCGGTCGGCATCATCGCCGCCCAGTCCATCGGTGAGCCCGGCACGCAGCTGACGATGCGCACCTTCCACACCGGTGGTGTGGCCTCGGCCGACGACATCACGCAGGGTCTGCCCCGCGTGGTCGAGCTCTTCGAGGCCCGCTCGCCCAAGGGCCGCACGCCGATCTCGGAGTCGGCCGGCCGGGTGAAGATCGAGGAGACCGACAAGTCACGTGTCGTCGTGGTCACCCCCGACGACGGCTCCGAGCCCCAGGAGATCCCGGTCTCCAAGCGTTCGCGGCTCAACGTCGAGGACGGCGACCACGTCGAGGTGGGTCACCACATCACCTCCGGTACGCCGGACCCGCAGGACGTCCTGCGCATCCTCGGTGTCCGCAAGGCGCAGGAGCACCTCGTGGACGAGGTCCAGGAGGTCTACCGCTCGCAGGGTGTGTCGATCCACGACAAGCACATCGAGATCATCATCCGGCAGATGCTGCGCCGCGTGACGGTCATCGAGTCCGGTGCCACCAACCTGCTCCCGTCCGACCTGGTCGACCGGGTGCGGTTCGAGGAGGAGAACCGTCGCGTGGTCTCCGAGGGCGGCAAGCCGGCCTCGGGTCGCCCGGTCCTCATGGGCATCACCAAGGCCTCGCTCGCGACCGAGTCGTGGCTCTCGGCGGCCTCCTTCCAGGAGACCACCCGCGTGCTCACCGACGCCGCGATCAACGGTCGCTCCGACAGCCTGCGTGGGCTGAAGGAGAACGTGATCATCGGAAAGCTCATCCCGGCCGGCACCGGCCTGGAGCGCTACCGCAACATCCGGGTGGAGCCCACCGAGGAGGCGCGCGCAGCGGCCTACTCGGTGACCGGCTACGACTCCTACGACTACGACTTCGGTCCGTCGTCGCAGGCCGTCGCACTCGACGACTTCGACTTCGGTTCCTACCAGAACTGAGTCAGTCACCACCCGGACCCCGGTCTCCCGCAAGGGAGGCCGGGGTCCGGTGCGTCCGGGCTCAGGGAGTGAGTCGGCCGACCCAGTCTGCGATGGTGCGCTGCAGGCGGGCCGCGAGCTCGATCAGGGGGTCGGCGGCCTCGCCACCGGCCAGCACGCGCAGCTCCCACGCGCCGTACCAGGCGACGTAGGCGCCCACGAGGAGGAGCAGCAGACCGGAGAGCCGGGGCACCCACCGACCGGTGCGCCTGAGCCCGGTGACGACCCCGCGGCGGGCGAGGGCGACCGCGACGGCCGCGACCCCGACCAGGAGGCCCATCCCAGCGCTGTAGGCGACGAAGAGGCCGACGCCCTCGCCGGTGGACCCGCTGCGGAAGCTGGAGACCACCAGCGCCAGGAAGGGCGCGATCGAGCAGGTGAGGCTGGCGGCGGCGTAGGACATGCCGAACCCGACCATCGCCGGAGCGGTGCGGGTGAGCGCCTTGCCCGACCCACGACCGAGCTGGAAGCGGGGCAGGTCGCGGCCGGCGAGCAGCCACAGTCCGGCCAGGGCGACGAGGCCGCCGAAGACGGTGGTGAACCAGGGCAGGTATTGCTGGAGCTCGCTGGCGACGGGCGAGATGACGAGGCCGAAGAAACCGAACACGGCGACGAACCCGACCGTCATCCAGGCAGTGAGCGCGAGCGCGCGGCCGACGGCCCGGGCCGTGCTCGGGGAGTCGTCGCCGAGCACCAGCACGGACAGGTAGGCGGGGAGCAGGGCGAACCCGCACGGGTTGACGGCTGCCAGCATCCCGGCGGCCACCGCCAGCGCGAAGGTGTCACCCATCGACTCAGCCGAGCAGGCTCTGGACCTCGGCGTCGAGGTCGTCCGACCCGCCGTAGCCCGCCTCGTGGCTGATGGTGCCGTCGGTGTCGAGCACCACGAAGGACGACTGCTCGGTGACGCCGAAGCGCTTCCAGAGCACGCCGTCGACGTCCTCGAGGTGGGTCAGGCCGTCAACGTCGCCGGCGAACTCGGCGATCGCCTCGGCGCTGTCGAGCGCCCCGATGCCGATCACGTTGATGTCAGCGCCGTAGTCGGCGGCGAGCGCCTCCACCTGGGGGATCTGGCCGCGGCAGGTGGGGCACCACGGAGCCCAGAACCAGAGCACGGTGGGACGCCCGGCCAGGGTGGAGCCGTCGAAGGCCGTGCCCGTGACGGTCGTGGCGGTGAAGTCGAGGAGCTGGGGCGTCCCGGTGCCGTCGCCGTCCGGGCTCGGGTCCGGTGCCGCCGAGTCGGGAGCCGAGGTCGCGGTGGAGGCGCTGGTCGGTGCGGCGGGTGTCGTGTCGGTCCCCGTCGCACCCTGCCCGCAGGACGCGAGGAGAAGCACTGGCGCGATGAGGGCGGCAAGCGCGAGTCGTCTCATCCGTCCAGCATGTCAGCGCCCGCGATCGATGTGGGGTGGTGGCCGATGACGAAAGTCTTACGAGAGCGTGGATGACGGAGTCCGTTGCCCGGCCTGAGAGAATCTGGTCGTGACACAGCCCTCCTCGCGCCCGGCCTCGGCCGAGGTCCTCGTCGTCGGTGCCGGCCCGGCCGGCTCGGCCGCCGCTGCCTGGGCCGCGCGCGCCGGCCTCGACGTCGTCCTGGCCGACGCGGCCACCTTCCCCCGCGACAAGACCTGCGGCGACGGACTGACCCCGCGAGCGATCGGGGAGATGCAGAAGCTCGGCCTCGAGGCCTGGTTGCGCGCCCGCACCGACAACCAGGGGCTGCGGGCGCACGGCTTCGGTCAGACGCTGCTGCTGCCCTGGCCCGGGGGCTCGCTGCCCGACTGGGGATCCGCGGTCGCGCGCACCGAGCTCGACGACCACCTGCGCACGGTGGCCCTGACGAGTGGCGCCCGTGGCCTGGACGGCGCCCGCGCGGTCGGCGTACGACGCGACGGCGCGCAGGTCGCGGCGGTCGAGTTCCGCGACGCGGAGGGCACCTTCGAGATCGCCTGCCGGTGGCTCGTGGTGGCCGACGGCGTCCGCTCCCCGCTCGGCAAGCTCCTGGGCCGCGAGTGGCACCGCGACACGGTCTATGCGATCGCCGGGCGGTCCTACGTCGACTCCGACCAGTCGGACGACCCGTGGATCAGCTCGCACCTCGAGCTGCGCGACGACCAGGGCGAGCTGGTCTCCGGCTACGGCTGGATCTTCCCGTTGGGCGATGGCACGGTGAACCTCGGAGCCGGCACGCTGGCCACCAGCAGGCGGCCCGCCGAGGTGGCGATCAAGCCGCTGATGCAGACCTACGCCGACACCATCGGCAAGGAGTTCGGGCTGTCCGGCGACCTGCGGATGCCGACCTCGGCGCTGTTGCCGATGGGCGGTGCGGTCAGCCAGGTGGCCGGTCCCAACTGGGCGCTCATCGGCGATGCGGCCGCCTGCGTGAACCCGCTCAACGGCGAGGGCATCGACTACGGCCTGGAGACCGGCCGATTCGTCGCCGAGCACATCGCCGGCGGCACCGGACTGGGTGAGGCATGGCGCTCGACGCTGGTCGCCCACTACGGAGAGTCGTTCTCCATAGCCCGGCGGCTGGCCGGCATCGCCACCCAGCCGAAGGTGGTCGCGGCCCTCGGCCCGGCCGGGATGCGCTCGGACTGGCTGATGACCCTGGCCCTGCGCTGGATGGGCAACCTCGTCGACGACGCGGACCGCGACCGCGCGGCGCGCGTGTGGCGCTGGGCCGGGCGGCGGTCCATGGCTCGCGACGCGCGCGCGCCGTTCGCGTGAGGAACCCGATCCGGTCGGGCCCCCGCAACGAAGCACCTGTATGAGCGAGCACGTCTACCGCGCCACCAATGCCCTGGGCCGGGCGGCGATCCGGCTCCTCGGCGTGGACACGAGGTGGAGCGGGATCGAGCACCTGCCGGAGCGCGGGCCCGTCCTGCTGGCGGCCACCCACGTGAGCTATCCCGACTTCCTCCTGATCGAGCAGGCGGCGGTGACGCGGCGCCGCTTCGTCCGATTCATGTGCCGCCACGACATCTGGCAGGTCCCGGTCGTCGGCGCGGCGATGGATCGGATGCAGCACGTCCCGGTCGATCGCGAGGCCCCGGCCGGGGCGTACGTCACGGCGCGGCGTCTGCTGCGCGAGGGCGAGGCCGTCTGCTCGTTCCCGGAGGCCGGGATCAGCTACTCCTACACCGTGCGCTCACTCATGCGCGGCGTGGCCAGCCTGGCGCGGGAGACCGGGGTGCCGGTCGTGCCCGTGGCGCTCTGGGGGTCCCAGCGCATCTACTCGGTCGGGGTGCCCGATGCGGGTGGCCAGGAGCCCCGGCCGGACCTCACGCGCGGACGGCGGGTCGACGTCTCGTTCGGCGAGCCCGTCACGGTCGGCCCGACGGACGACCTCACCGTCTGGACCCGCGAGCTGGGGATGCTGCTCACCGACCAGCTCGAGGCGCTGCAACGACTGCCGCACCACGTCCCGCAACCGGGCGAGCGCGCGCCGTGGTACCCCGCGCACCTGGGTGGGCACGCCCCCACCCGCGCCGGCTCGGCCCAGCTCGACGTGGTGCCCCGATCGGCCGTCAGGCCGACCTGGGGGCCGGTCGACGGGACCGACGCCTCTGCTCCAGCCAGCCCAGCGGGTTGGTGAACGGCTCCAGGACGCGGCGTACGGGCGGGCTGGCCAGGACCAGGGTCAGCGCGATCGCACCGAGGATCGTGATCACCAGCCCCCACCACGGATGGCTGGCGGTGAAGTCGGGCCACCCGAGCGCCTTGACGGTCTTGATCACGAAGCCGTGGAAGAGGTAGACGACCAACGTCGCCGTGCCCATCGTGGTGAACCAGCCGAGCGAGCGCCGGGGGACCAGGGACATCGCCGCGAAGGCGCCCAGCAGCCCGACCATCATGATGGTCAGCCGGGTCTGGAAGACGATCTCGTTGTCGATCGGGATGTCGTTGTAGCCCGTGTCGTACCAGAGCAGCGCGGTCTCGGCCCACGTGTCGGTGTAGACGGCCATGATGCCGATGCCGATCAGTGACGGCACCGCCGCGAGGCGCACCCAGACGTCGTCGAGGTGCGCGAGGTGGCGTGGCTTGAGGTGCAGGCCGAGGACGAAGAACGGCAGCAGGCCCAGGAACCGGGGGATCATCAGGGCATCGGTGCTCCAGAGGCCGCCGATCAGGCTCACGATCACCGACAGCGGCAGGAAGAGCCAGTGCAGCTTGAGGATCGGGGTGATCAACCGCCACATCAGCAGCACGATGAGGTACCACATCGTCCAGTGCGGCTCGAGCCACAGCGGACCGGTGACGTTCTCGTCGACCACGGTGCGGCGGAAGTAGTAGAGCGCCGGCTCGAAGAGCAGGTAGGGGACCGCCAGGGTGTAGACGAGGTTCTTCATCCGGCGCCGGTCCCACTCGAAGGACTTCGACAGGTAGCCGCTGACGAACACGAACGCGGGGATGTGCCACAGGTAGATGAAGTCGTAGACCCAGTGGCTGCCCTGGGTCGCCTCGACCAGCCCGATCGCGTGCCCGATGACGACGAGGGTGACCAGGGCCATCTTGACGTTGTCGAGCCACGGATCTCGGGACTGGGGAGCCACGGCGCCCACGCTACTTCACTAGGTTGGGGCCATGGGATCCCTTCCGAGGCGTCAACGCGTGGGCGCGTACGCCGTCATGCTCCGCGTGAGCGACGGACGGGTCGAGGTGCTGTTGAGCCGCCTGTCGCCGCGCGTCTCGCGGGTCGAGCTGTGGACCCGGCCCGGCGGTGGGATCGACCACGGGGAGGACCCGCGAGCCGCCGTGATCCGCGAGATCCACGAGGAGACCGGGCTCGACGCCACGGTCGGTGGGACGGCCCGGGTCTACAGCGCGCACCTGCCACGCGCCTCGCGTGACGGGCTGCTCGTCGACGCCCACGCCATCCGCATCGTCTACGACGGCTGGGCGGCGCCGGACGCGCCCACACCGCGCGTGATCGAGGTCGACGGCTCGACGAGCGAGGCGGCGTGGAAGCCGCTGGACGACGTGCTGTCCGGGACCGTGCCGGTCGCGGGTCTGGTGACCGACGCGCTCGCCGACCACCTGCCCTCACGCCTGCAGCGGGTGGCGGCGTACGCCGTCGTGAGGCGGGCCTCCGGGGCACGCGACCGACCCAGCATCCTGCTCACCCGACTCTCCGCCCGCGCGGCGCACCCGGGACGGTGGACCTTGCCGGGTGGCGGGGTCGAGCACGGCGAGCACCCTGCGGTCGCGCTGGCACGCGAGGTCGAGGAGGAGTGCGGCCTGCCGTGCGAGGTGATCGGCCTCCTGGGGGTCCACGACACGCACTTCCTCGGTCATGCCCCGTCCGGTCGGATCGAGGACTACCACGGCGTCCACCTGCTCTTCGGAGCCACGGTCGGGGAGGGCGCGCCGTGCGTGCAGGAGGTCGACGGCACCACCGACGCCGCCGCCTGGGTGCCGATCGCCGACATCGAGTCCGGCGTCGTCGAGGTCCTCGACGTCGTCCGCCACGCGCTGAGGAGCAACCCGTGACAGAGTCCGTCTTCACCTATGCCGCCCCGGGCCTGAAGTTCGGCCGCGGTGCGAGTGCCGAGATCGGCTGGGACGTCCAGCACCTCGTGGCGAACGCCGGCGGGGCGGCGCGCCGGGTGCTGCTCGTGACCGACCCCGGCGTCGCCGCGACGGGGCACCCGGATCGGATCGCTGAGGCGATCGGGTCACACGGTCTCGACGTGACCGTCTTCGCCGGCGCGCGGGTGGAGCCGACGGACGCCTCGATGGAGGAGGCGATCGCGTTCGCGCGCGACACCGGTCCGTTCGACGCGGTCGTCGCGGTCGGTGGCGGCTCCGCCATCGACACGGCGAAGGCGGTCAACCTGCTGCTGACCAACGCCGGCTCCCTGATGGACTACGTCAATGCCCCCGTCGGCGGGGGCCGGCCCCCCGAGCAGCCGTTGCTGCCGTTGGTGGCCGTGCCCACCACGACCGGGACGGGTGCTGAGTCGACCACGATCTGCGTGCTCGACGTGCTGTCTCTCCAGGTGAAGACCGGCATCTCGCACGCTCGCCTGAGGCCCACCCTGGCGGTCGTCGACCCGGACCTCACGATGACGCAGCCAGCGATGGTGACCGCGTCCTGCGGGATGGACATCCTGTGCCACGCCCTCGAGAGCTGGACCGCGCGCTGGTTCACCGACTTCGACGCCAAGCGACCCGAGCAGCGGGTGCCCTACTGCGGCGCCAACCCGATCGCCGACATGTGGTCGGAGAAGGCCCTGTCCCTCCTCGCGGGCGCCTTCCGCCGGGCGGTGCGCGACGGTTCCGACGCCGAGGCGCGCGACGAGATGGCCCTGGCCGCGACCTTCGCCGGGCTCGGCTTCGGCAACGCGGGCGTCCACGTGCCGCACGCCTGCGCCTACCCGATCGCCGGCCGGGTGCGCGACTACCGACCCGTCGGCTATCCCGACGACGAGCCGATCGTGCCGCACGGGATGGCCGTCGTGATGACGGCTCCCGCCGCCTTCACGCTCACGTTCGAGGCGTCCCCCGAGCGTCACCTCCGGGCGGCCGCCCTGCTGGGCGGTCCGTCGTCGGCCGGCTCCTCGGCCGGGCGCGACGCCCTGCCCTCGGTGCTGCGCGAGCTGATGCGGGACGTCGGCCTCCCGAGCGGGCTGGCGGAGATCGGCTTCGGGTCCGCCGATGTGGACGACCTGGTCGAGGGCGCGCTCAAGCAGCAGCGCCTGCTGGCCACCGCCCCGATCGACGTGACCGCCGACGACCTGGCCGGTGTCTTCCGGGGTTCCCTCGAGCACTGGTGAGGCGGCGTCGCGTGACACGATGCCTGCATGAACCCCCGCCACCGCCGACTCATCATCCCGGTGGCCCTCGGGGCGCTGATCCTCCTCGTCGTCCTCGCCGCGGTCCTGTGAGCACGGAGCAGGACACCGCGGGTCCGCTCGGGCGCGTCCGCGCGGCGGTCCTCGACGCCGACCGGCTGGTGCGGGCCCTCGCCAGTGGACGCCGCAGGGGCCAGCCGGCTCCCGTGGTGGAGGGCCGCGAGGTCCAGCGACTCGAGGTCCGGGTGGTCGACCTCAAGGCAGGCCGACACCTCCAGGTCACGTCGTACGACGCGACCCAGGCGCACACGACCAACCATGCGCTCGGTGAGGCCGCCGAGGCGGCGGTGGAGGCGCTGCTCGCGCAGCCCTTCACCAACTGGCACGTCGACACCGCCACCGAGACCCACCAGCTGCGGGTCTCGAAGAAGGGTGTGCCGATGCTGCACACCTCGTCGCGCTCCGGGGAGGTCGAGGTCTCGCGCGACCACGACCGCGCCAAGGACCGGCTCCTGGCCGAGGATGACCCGGTCCTGGTCGCGCTCGGCATCAGCGACGAGCGGGGAAGGGTGAAGCCGAGCCGGCAGGCGAAGTACCGGCAGGTCGAGGAGTTCCTCCGCCTGCTCGAGGCCAGTCTCACCGAGGCGATCGCCCAGGGGCAGGTGCGCACGCCGACTCCCGGGGACCCGTTGCGCCTCGTCGACCTCGGGTGCGGCAACGCCTACCTCACGTTCGCTGCCCACCGCTTCCTCTCCGCTCCGGTCCAGCAGGGCGGCCGGGGGCTCCCGGTGCGGGTCACGGGTGTCGACGTGAAGCAGCAGTCGGCCGACCACAACGCGCAGGTCGCGGCCGGGCTCGGCATCGACGCCGACTTCGTCGTCGGTTCCATCGCCGACGCCCGTCTCGCTCTGGCCCCCGACGTGGTCCTGGCCCTGCACGCCTGCGACACCGCCACCGACGACGCCCTGGCCCGGGCCCTGGGGTGGGAGGCCTCGCTGGTGCTTGCGGCGCCCTGCTGCCACCACGACATCGCCGCCCAGCTGCGCACCACCGTGGCGCCCGAGCCCTACGCCATGCTGACCCGCTACGGCATCCTGCGCGAGCGGTTCGCCGACACGCTCACCGACGCCCTGCGGGCCTCGTTGCTGCGGCGCGAGGGCTACCGCGTCGACGTCGTGGAGTTCGTCGAGAGCGCGCACACGCCGCGCAACACCCTCCTGCGCGCGGTGCGCACGTCCGGGGGCTCGGGCGCCGGGGCCGGCGCCCGGGAGTACGACGAGCTGCTCGCGGCCTGGGGCGTGCGTCCCCGGCTGGGCGAGCTGCTCGACGCCGGCCTCAGCCGTTGAACAGGGCGGACGCGCGCACCAGGGTCTGCCACAGGCCGTAGGCCAACGGCACCCCGACCAGCAGCCAGGCCAGGGTCACCAGGATCGGACTGGTGGGTGTCGCGTGGTCGGTGCTCATCGGAGGGCCTCCTGGTGGCGGTCGGAGCGGTGCTCCTCGTGGGCGGCGTGTGCGTCCTGGTCGAAGTGGGTCTCGGCGACCGGCTTGATGAGCAGGTTCGCCACGAAGCCGACGGCGAGGACCCCGACCATCGTCAGCAGCGCCGGGCGGTAGTCGGCCGCGACCAGGTTGCCCGGCTCGCCGACACTGTCGAGGATGCCGTTGACGATGAGGGGCCCGGCGACTCCGGCCGCCGCCCAGGCGGTCAGCAGCCGACCGTGGATGGCACCCACCTCCAGGGTCCCGAAGAGGTCCTTGAGGTAGGCCGGGACGGCTGCGAAACCGCCTCCGTAGTAGGAGATGATCACCGCGGCCAGGGCCACGAAGACCACCGGGGAGACACTGCCGAAGAGGGCGAGGAGCAGGTAGAGCACCAGCCCGACGCCGAGGTACATGACGTAGGTCGGCTTGCGCCCGATGCGGTCGGAGAGGCTCGACCACACGAAGCGTCCGAGCATGTTGGCCAGGGAGAGCACGCCGACGAAGCCGCCGGCAGCGGCCGCGGTGACGGTGCTGGTGCCGTCCTCGCGGAAGAAGTCCTGGATCATCGGCGCGGCCTGCTCGAGGATCCCGATCCCGGCGGTGACGTTGCAGAACAGCACCACCCACAGGAACCAGAACTGCGGCGTGCGGATCGCGGAGGACGCCCGCACCAGGGCGTCGTTGGTGCCGGGGGAGTGCACGGCCGTGCTGTCGTCGCCGTGGCCGGGGGGGACGCGGACGAGGGCCGCCCCCACCAGCATGAAGAGGGTGTAGATCACGCCGAGCGTCACGAACGTCTGGGCCAGCGCCGGGCCGGAGGTGACCGCACCGGGCTCGGTGGCCACGAAGTCGGGGTCGTAGAGGTTCATCAGCCGGTTGGACAGGGGCGAGGCGATCAGGGCGCCACCACCGAAGCCCATGATCGCCATCCCGGTCGCCAGCCCCGGCCGGTCGGGGAACCACTTGATCAGCGTCGAGACCGGCGAGATGTAGCCGATGCCCAGGCCGATGCCGCCGATCACGCCGTAGCCGAGGTAGAGCAGCCACAGCTGACCGGTTGCGATGCCTGCCGAGCCCACCGCGAAGCCGGTGCCCCAGCACAGCGCGGCGACCAGCATGGCCTTGCGCGGTCCGGATCGCTCCACCCAGGTGCCCAGCAGGGCGGCCGAGAGGCCGAGCATCACGATCGCGATCGAGAACACCCAGCCGATCGCGGTGAGGCTCGTGTCGAAGGAGGCGACCAGGGAGTTCTTGAAGACCGAGAACGCGTAGACCTGGCCGATGGAGAGGTGGACCGCGAGCGCGGCCGGGGGGATCAGCCAACGGCTGAACCCGGGGCTCGCGACGATCGCCTGCTTGTCGAGGACCGACATGGTCTTCCTTTCCCGAGAGTGACCTCAGCCACGGTACGGAGCGGTGGTTGATGTGTCATCTACCCCTACGGGCGGTACGGCGGGCGGCGGGACCCCCCGGATACGGTGTCGAGGTGGTGGACGGACGACGGCTCGCGATCGGCGTGTGCGTCGCCCTGCCCTTCCTGCTCGGCGCCGCGGCCGGCGCTCGCGCCGCTCCCGACCCCGCCTTCCGGTTCGCCGATCCAGGCATCGTCGAGTCGAGCGGACTGGTCGTCGTCGACGCTCCGGGCGACCTGGTGGTCACCACCAACGACTCGGGGGACGTGGGTCGGGTCTTCACCGTCGACCCGGCCACCGGCGACACGGTGGGCGTCACGTCCTGGACACCGCAGCCGGTCGACGTGGAGGCGCTCGCACCCGCCGGTCCGGGCCACGTCTGGGTGGGCGACATCGGCGACAACCAGCACGTGCGGAGCTCGGTCGAGGTCCTGCGGGTCCCGGTCGGGCGCGGCCGCACGGCTGCGGTGCCCGAGGCCTACGCGCTCGTCTATCCCGACGGCGCGCGCGACGCCGAGGCGCTGGTGTGCCACCCGCTCACCGGCCAGCTCTTCGTGATCACCAAGGGCGTCTTCGCGGGCACCGTGTACGCCGCACCGATGCGCCTGCGCGCGCACCGTGTCAACCGTCTGGTCGAGGTGGGGGAGGCTCCGGGGATCGTCACCGACGCGACGTTCCTGCCCGGCGGTGGAGGGGTCGTGATGCGCACCTACGCCAACGCCCACCTCGCGACCTTCGGGACGTGGGAGCCCGTCGCGTCGTGGGAGCTGCCGCAGCAGGACCAGGGCGAGGGGATCGCGCTGGCCGGGCGCGACCTGCTCCTGAGCACCGAGGGGGTGCGGTCACCGGTGCTGCGGGTCCCACTGCCGCCCGCGGCGGGTGCGAGTGACCTGCGCTCGCCGGCGTGGACGGCCCTGCGCTGGCTCGCGACGGCCAGGGGCCTACCGCTCTAGGACAGTGCCGCGTCCAGCGCGGCCTGCACGTGCAGCGTCGTGCACGGGAAGACCGGGAGCTCGACGTCGGCCTGGGTGACCAGCAGCTCGAGCTCGGTGCAGCCCAGCAGCACGCCTCCGGCTCCGGCGTCCCACAGCTCCTCGATGATCGAGACGACGCGCCTGCGGGTGCGCGGCAGCACGACCCCGTGCACGAGCTCCTCGTAGATCGCCTCGTTGAGGAAGTCGTGGTGGCCGACGTCGGGAACGACGACCGTGAGGCCGTGGCTCTCCAGGCGGTCGACGAAGAAGGACTCCGACATCGCGACCTTGGTGCCGATCAGTCCGACGGTCTGCACACCGGCGTCGCGGACCGCGGCGGCGACGACGTCGGCAAGGTGCAGCACCGGGATGTCGACGGCCTCCTCCACCTGGTCGGCGACCTTGTGGAAGGTCGTCGTGCACAGCAGCAGGAAATCGGCGCCGGCGCGCTCGACCGCGCGGGCCGCGTCGGCCAGCAGCGTGCCGACCTGGTCCCAGCGTTCGTCGTCCTCGAGGTGGGTGACCTCCGCGAAGTCGACCGTGGTCAGGGCCAATTTGGGGGACGAGAGCCCACCCAGCCGCTCCCGCATCCCGAGGTTGAGGTCGCGGTAGTAGACCGCGCTGCTCTCCCAGCTCATGCCGCCGACGAGTCCGATGGTCTTCACGCGCGGCAGTCTGGCACAGCTCAGGAGCGGTGCACCTTGTGTGCCGCTGCTTGGGCTCGGGGCTTGATCACGAGCTCGTCGATGTCGACGTGGGACGGCCGGGTCGCAACCCAGGCGATCGCGTCGGCGACGTCCTCGGCGACCAGCGGCTGGTCCACGCCGGCGTAGACCGCGTCGGCCCTGGCCTGGTCGCCGCCGAAGCGCACGAGCGAGAACTCGTCGGTGCGGACCATCCCCGGTGCCACCTCGGTGATGCGGATCGGCTCGCCGTTGAGCTCGAGCCGCAGCGTCTCGGTCACCACCTTCACGGCGTGCTTGGCGGCCGTGTAGCCGGCCCCGCCCTCGTAGGCCCAGCGGCCCGCCGTCGAGCCGACGTTGACGATCACGCCGTCACCGCTGGCGCGGAGCGCCGGGAGGAGCGCCTGGGTCACGCGCACCAGCCCCAGGACGTTGACGTCGTACATCCAGCGCCAGTCGTCGAGGTCGGCGTCCTCGATCCGGTCCACCCCGATCGCACCGCCGGCACTGTTGACCAGCACGTGGCAGGTGGGCACGGCCGCGGCGAGGGCCGCCACCGACCGGGTGTCGTGGATGTCGCAGGTGACGGCCTGACCGCCGATCTCCGCGGCCAGCTCCTCGATCCGGTCCGTCCGTCGGGCGGCAACACACGACACGGAAGCCCCGGGCGGCGAGCGCGCGGGCGGTGGCGGCGCCGATGCCGCTCGAGGCGCCGGTGACGACGGCGGTGCGGGTCTGGGGGCTGTCTTTGCTCATGCGCCCATCCTGCCAAGATCCGGTGCTGCCAAAATGGGCGGGTGATCATCGCGGCGGCTGACGGTTCGGCTCTCGGCAACCCCGGTCCGGCCGGGTGGGCGTGGTACGTCGACGACGGCTGCTGGGCCTCCGGCGGGTGGCCGCACGGCACCAACAACATGGGCGAGCTGATGGCCGTCCTCGACCTCCTCCAGCAGACGGCCCACCTCGACGAGGAGCTGCACGTCTTCTGCGACAGCAAGTACGTCATCGACTCCATCACCAAGTGGATGAAGAACTGGAAGCGCAAGGGCTGGAAGAAGAGCGACGGCAAGCCGGTCATGAACGTCGAGCTGATGAAGGCGCTCGACGAGGCGATGCAGGGCCGCCGGGTGGTGTTCGAGTGGGTCAAGGGCCACGCCGGGCACCCGCTCAACGAGGCGGCCGACACGCGGGCGAACGCCGCCGCGTCGTCCTACCAGCGCGGCGCCGCGGCCGACCCCGGCCCCGGGTTCGCCGGCAGCAGCACCTCCCACCCCGCCGCCGCGGTCGGCCAGGTCGAGGCCGAGCCCGACCTGTTCAGCGACCTCGAGGTCGTGGCTCCCACCGACGAGGAGCACGTCGTCGCCCTGGAGCGCTCCCTCCTCACCGACGAGCTGCGCTCGGACCGTGCCGCGGTCGCCGCCCTGCTGCACCCCGACTGGCAGGAGGTCGGACGCTCCGGGCGCCTATGGGCCCGCGACGACCTCCTCGACGCCATCGGTCCGATCGATCCCGTGGAGCTCGAGGTCGTCTCGACCGCCCGGGTGGGGGCCGACACGATCCTGCTGCTGTGGCGGGCGTCCGCGGACGGCCGCTCGACGCTGCGCAGCTCGCTGTGGGTTCGCGCCGGTCGCGGCTGGCAGCAGCGCTTCCACCAGGGCACCGACGAGCCGTGAGCTTCGATCGGGTCGGCGCGGCGTGGCACACTGCCGAGATGTCATCCGCGAAGATCTCCGCCTCCGCGGCGCTCCTCGGTGGTGTCCTGTGGCTCCTCCACGCGCTGCTGGGTGGAGGCGACGACCCCCTCGCCGGCACCCTCCACCTCGTCGGTCTGGCCTGCCTGCTCGTCGCAGCCGCGGTCTTCGGCAGCAGCCTGGTCAAGAGCGACGCCATCGGGATGCGGGTCGTGGTCGGCTTGGCGTCGGGCCTGCTGGCGCTCTCGATGATCGAGGCGTTCCGGCTGTCCGACACGCCCTGGTACGACGGCTTCTGGGGGATCGTTGCGACCCTCGTCGGCGCCGCGTCGCTGCTGCGCGGTCGCGGACGGTCCACTGGTCGCCCCGCCGCGGGCGCCCACTGCCGCTGACCCTCCACCACGCGGATCGGCGGTCGTGGGAATCCCGTGAGGCCCGACGGGGTTGTGCCGGAGGTGCCCTGTTCCGGGGCGCCCGGACGAAGGAGACAGCGTGGGCGAGCGGGTGGCCATGATCAGCCTGCACACCTCACCCCTGGACCAGCCGGGCACGGGTGACGCAGGCGGCATGAACGTCTACGTCATCGAGCTGTCCAAGAGGCTGGCGGCCAAGGGGATCGCGGTCGACGTCTTCACCCGCGCCACGTCGTCGTCGCTGCCGCAGGTCGTCGAGGCAGCCGATGGGGTGCTCGTACGCCACATCGCCGCCGGCCCCTTCGAGGGCCTCACCAAGGGCGAGCTCCCCGGGCAGCTGTGCACCTTCGCCCGCGAGGTGCTCCGTGCCGAGGCGATCCAGCCGCTCGGACACTACGACGCCGTCCACTCCCACTACTGGCTCTCCGGGCACGTCGGCGCGCTCGCGCGCGATCGCTGGAACGTGCCGCTGGTGCACTCGATGCACACCATGGCCAAGGTCAAGAACCTCGCGCTCGCCGCAGGCGACACCCCCGAGCCCCTGTCGCGCGTCATCGGCGAGGAACAGGTGGTCGAGGCCGCCGACCTCCTCGTCGCCAACACCGACACCGAGGCCCAGCAGCTCGTCGACCTCTACGACGCCAGCCCCGACGCCGTCGAGGTGATCCACCCCGGGGTGGACCTGACCGTCTTCACGCCGCGTGGTCGGGCCGAGGCCCGCCGTGAGCTGGGGCTGCCGCAGGACGCGGTCGTGGTGCTGTTCGCCGGTCGGATCCAACCGCTGAAGGCGCCCGACGTGCTCCTCCGCGCGGTCGGGGTGCTCCTCGAGCAGGACCCGTCGCTGCGCGCGCGCCTCGTCGTGCCCGTCGTCGGGGGTCCCTCCGGCTCCGGGCTCGAGCACCCCACCGCGCTCGCCGACCTCGCCGCCGACCTCGGCATCAGCGACGTCGTGCGGTTCGTCCCGCCGGTGACCCAGCGCGAGCTGTCCGTCTGGTCGTCCGCGGCGACCGCCGTCGCGGTGCCGTCCTACAACGAGTCCTTCGGCCTGGTCGCGGTCGAGGCCCAGGCGACCGGCACCCCCGTGGTCGCGGCCGCCGTCGGCGGGCTCACCACCGTGGTGCGCGACGGCGTGAGCGGCCTGCTGGTGGACACCCACGAGGCCCGCGACTGGGCGGCCACCCTGCGGCGCCTGATCGACGACCCGGTGCTGGTGGAGCGCCTCGGCCGGGGGGCCGTCGCCCACGCCCAGGAGTTCTCCTGGGAGCACACGGCCGACCGCACGCTCGCCGCCTACGAGCGGGCCAGTGGCCGGATGCGTGCTGAGATGGCCTCATGAGTGAGGCCTCCCGCGCCGTCGAGGCGATCCGCGCCTACCTGGCGGACAACGAGATCGAGCACGAGGCGACCGTCCGCGAGTCGATCGAGGGGGCGAGCTTCTCGCTGACCCTGCCGGGGGAGAAGAAGCTGCAGACCCCGGTCCGCCTCGACGTCAGCGCCCACACCCTGGGGGTCCACGCCTTCGTCTGCCGCAACCCCGACGAGAACCACGCCCGCGTCCACCGCTGGCTGCTCGAGCGCAACCTGCGGATGTACGCCGTCTCCTTCGCCGTCGACCACAGCGGCGACATCTACCTCGAGGCCCGGCTGCCGCTGTCGGCGGTCAGCGCCGGCGAGCTCGACCGGATCCTGGGCTCGGTCCTCGCCAACGCCGACGAGTCCTTCAACGCCATCCTCGAGCTCGGCTTCGCCTCCTCCATCCGCAAGGAGTGGGAGTGGCGGATATCGCGCGGTGAGTCCACCCGCAACCTCGAGGCGTTCCGCGGCTGGCTGGAGAGCTAGGCCGTCCTCGGTCGACGTCGGGTCATCAGGACGCCGACGATCGCGAGCGCTCCGCCGACGAACGACAGCGACGGCGGGACCTCGTTGATCGTGAGCCAGGCGACGAGCGTGGCGATGCCCGGGACGAGGAACGTCGTGAGCGACAGCGCACCGGCGTCGGTGTGGGTGAGCGCATAGGCCCACGTGGTGAAGGCGACAGCCGTCGGCAGGACGCCGAGGTAGAGGATCCACCACAGCTCCGCGCCGCCGTCGGCGACGATCGCGGGCAGGTCGGAGGCGAAGGGCAGGCAGATCACCGCGCCCATCACGAACGACACGAACACGACCTGCACCGACGAGATGGTGCGCAACAGGACCTTCTGCGTGAGCACCCCGACGGCATACATGGTCGCCGCGACGAGCACCAGGACGACGCCGGTCACGCTGGCGCCCGCGTCGCTCGTGGAGCCGCGAGCGATCACGGCCACACCGGCGAAGCCGACCACCATCCCGGCGATCAGCCAGGCGTGCAACCGCTCCCCGAACAGCGGCACCGCCAGGAGCGCGACGATCACCGGACCGATCTGGATGATCATGGCCGCGGTGCCGGCGTCGACGTGGCGCTCGCCGGCGTTGAGGGCCAGGTTGTAGACGCCGAACCAGCCGACGCCCCCGAGGGACAGAAGCGCCCACTCACGCCGGGTGGGGCGCACCCAGCCCCGCCGCAGGACCAGTGGCAGCACCACGAGTGCTGCCACCAGGAGGCGACCGGCGCCGAGCGCGCCCGGACTGACGTCGTCGGCGACGTGGCGGATCACGACGAACGCCGAGGCCCACATCACGAGCGTCACCCCGCCTGCCGCGACAGGGAGCCACGTCGGGGGTGCGGCGCTGGTCGGAGTCGTCGGCTCGGTCGTCGTGGTCACGAGTCAAGGCTACGGACGGTCATGACCGACCGCCAGCGGATTCCGGACGTCGTACGCCGTGATCCCGCCGTGGAACCACCGGGTACCCGGTGATGGGTGAGGTTATCGACCGTTGCAACAGTCGATAACCCGGCGAACCACCGGGTACCCGGTGGTTCGCCATCGCGCCGACGCCGTTCAGAGGTCGAGCTTGTAGCCCAGGCCGCGGACCGTGACGAGGTACTTCGGCTCGCCCGGGTCGGGCTCGAGCTTGGCGCGCAGCCGCTTCACGTGGACGTCGAGGGTCTTGGTGTCGCCGACGTAGTCGGAGCCCCACACCCGGTCGATGAGCTGCCCCCGGGTCAGCACGCGGCCCGGGTTGCGCAGGAACATCTCGAGCAGCTCGAACTCCTTGAGCGGCAGCCGCTGCTCGGTGCCGCTGACGGTGACGACGTGGCGCTCGACGTCCATCCGCACCGGCCCGGCCTCGAGGGTGTCGGGCATCAGCTCGGGCTCCTGGCCGCGGCGCAGCACCGCGCGGATGCGGGCCACCAGCTCGCGCGGCGAGTAGGGCTTGGTGACGTAGTCGTCCGCGCCCAGCTCGAGCCCGACGACCTTGTCCACCTCGTCGTCCTTGGCGCTCACCATGATCACCGGGACCGACGACGTCTGCCGGATCTGGCGGCACACCTCGGTGCCCGGCACGCCGGGCAGCATCAGGTCGAGCAGCACGATGTCCGGGCCGAACCGGTCGAACTCGGTCAGGGCGGTGTTGCCGTCAGCGGCGATCGCCACCTCGTAGCCCTCCTTGCGCAGCATGTAGGCGAGGGCGTCGCTGTAGCTCTCCTCGTCCTCGACGACCAGTACCCGGGTCATGCTGGGTTCACCTGCGTACCTCCTGCTGCGTTCGGGTGGGTGCGGGGGGGCGAGGGCTGCGCCGGGGCGACGACCTCGACCGGGGTGGTGGTGCGACCCGAGCCCTGGTCCGGGTCGGAGTTGCGGGGGAGCGTCAGGGTGAAGGTCGAGCCCTGGCCCTGCACGGACCAGACGGCGATGTCGCCGCCGTGGGTGGCTGCGACGTGCTTGACGATCGCGAGGCCGAGCCCGGTGCCACCGGTGGAGCGGTGTCGCGCCGGATCGACGCGGTAGAACCGTTCGAAGATCCGGTCGATGTCCCCGGCCGGGATCCCGATGCCCTGGTCCACCACCGAGATCTGCACCTCGTCACCCTCCGAGCGGGTCGTGACCGCGACGCGCGACCCCCGGCCGGAGTAGGCGACCGCGTTGGCCACCAGGTTGCTCACCGCGGCACCGATCTGCTCCTGGGAGCCGAACACCTCGAGGCCGTGCTCGCCGCGTGACTCGACGGTGATCTCCTTGGCGGCCGCCTCCATGGCGCTGGTGTCGACGGCGGTCGCGACCGCGGCATCGAGGTCGACCATGACGGGCTTCTCGAGCGGGTCGTGGCCCTGGAGGCGGGAGAGCTCGATGATCTGCTGCACCAGCTTGGACAGCCGGTCGCTCTCGGTGAGCATCCGGTTGGCGAAGCGCTGGACGGCCTCGGGGTCGTCGGAGGCGTCGGTGACGGCCTCCGCGAGCAGCCGGATCGCGCCGACCGGTGTCTTGAGCTCGTGGCTGACGTTGGCCACGAAGTCGCGGCGCACCGCCTCGACCCGCTTCTCGCGGGTGCGGTCCTCGATCAGGGCCAGGACGAGCCGGGCGCCGAGCGGAGCGACACGGGCGGTGAGGGTGCGGACCGAGCCCCCGTCGGCGGTGGGCAGGTCGAGCTCGCTCTCGCGGATCTGCCCGTCCCTGCGCACCTTCGCGACGAGGTCGAGGAGCTCCGGGACCACGACCGTGTTGCCCCGCACCAGCCCGAAGGCGTACGCCGGCGCCGAGGCCTTCAGCACGTGGTCGGACTCGTCGACGACGACCGCGCTGGAGCGCAGGATGCTGAGCACCGCCGCGACACCTGCCTGGACCGCGGGCTCCTCGACGGTGGGCAGGGTGTGCCGCTGGCGGTCGCTGACGTGCCACGCCAGCACCGCGCCACCCGCGACGATGGCCCCGATGATCGCGGCGAGACCTGCCTGCGTCGTCGGATCCACGCTCACATCGTACGCGTGGCAGCAGGTCGGCCTGCCCCGACGGACGTCCGGCGCCGAGTGTTCACGCGCAGTTCACCCCGGGTGGACAGGTGTTCGCTTGGAGTGCCTACAGTGCGGACATGCGTGAGGCTTTCCATGACCAGCTCGACGGCATCTTCGCCGACCTCTCCGAGATCTGCGGACAGGTCGAGATCGCCGTACGTGAGGCCACCAAGGCGTTGATGACCGGCGACATCCACACCGCCGACCAGGTCATCAGTGGCGACAAGGCGATCGACGCCGCCCGGGAGCGGGTGGACGACACCGCGTTCGCGCTGCTGTCGCTGCAGCAGCCCGTCGCCGGCGACCTGCGGATGATCGTCTCCGCGCTGCGGATGGTCAGCGAGCTCGAGCGGATGGGCGACCTCTCGGTCCACGTCGCCAAGATCGCCCGCCTGCGGGTGCCCGCCGTGGCCGTGCCCGAGGAGCTGCGCCCCGTCATGGAGCGGATGGCCGAGACGGCCGAGGACATGGTGCGCCGGGTGCGGAGCATCATCGTGGACCGCGACGTCGACGCAGCCATCGAGCTGGGTCGCGACGACGAGAGCATGGACCAGCTGCGGCGCCGCAGCGTCACGGAGCTGCTGTCGACCGACTGGACCCACGGGGTCGAGGCCGCAGTCGACATCGCCCTGCTGGGGCGCTACTACGAGCGCATCGCCGACCACGCCGTGTCGGTGGCCAACCGCGTCGTCTTCGTGGTCACCGGCGAGCAGCCCAACCGCGACTGAGGCGCTCGCTCAGCGACCCTGGTTGGCGACGGCCGCCGCAGCGGCGGCGGCGGCCTCGGGGTCGAGGTACTCGCCAC
>JBBSOR010000070.1:0-20757 GCA_038259535.1 Propionibacteriales bacterium
CGTGAGCTGCTCGGCGACCTGGTCGACGAGCGCTTCTACGCCGACCTCGAGCGCGACCAGACCGAGCGCGCGACGATGTCGATGCTCGTCCCGCCGCAGATGATGAACACGATGGCCCCGCACACCACCCCGGGGGGCGCGGGCTCGCTGACCGAGGCGTTCTACGCCGATCCCGTGCGTCACTACATGATCCCGGTCTTCTCCGACCGCCGTACCGACTGGACCTCGCACCCCTACTCCAGTCGCGACTCGCTGCACGAGCACGACATGTGGGCCGCCGAGGGGTTGACCCACCGCTACCCGACCAAGGTGCTCGCCGAGCTGCTCCCGACGTGCCCGCAGTACTGCGGACACTGCACCCGGATGGACCTGGTCGGGAACTCCACACCGACCGTCGAGAAGCTGAAGTTCCTCGCCAAACCGGTCGACCGCTACGCCGATATGCTCACCTACCTGCGCCACCACCCCGAGGTGCGCGACGTCGTGGTCTCCGGCGGCGACGTGGCCAACATGCCGTGGGCGCGCCTCGAGGAGTTCCTCACCCGCGTGCTCGAGATCGACAACATCCGCGACATCCGGCTGGCGACCAAGGCACTGGCGGGTCTCCCCCAGCACTGGCTGCAGGACGATGTCCGTCAGGGCATGGAACGGGTGTGCACCCTCGCCCGCAAGCGAGGCGTGGCGATCGCGATCCACACGCACGTCAACCACGCCAACTCGGTGACCCCGCTCGTGGCCGACGCGGCGCGGGCGATGTTCGAGGCGGGCGTGCGCGACGTACGCAACCAGGGCGTGCTGCTAAACGGCGTCAACGCCGACCCGCACGCGCTGCTCGACCTGTGCTTCCGCCTGCTCGACGGCGCGCAGATCATGCCCTACTACTTCTACATGTGCGACATGATCCCGTTCTCGGAGCACTGGCGGGTCTCGGTCGCCGACGCCCAGCGCCTGCAGCACCACGTCATGGGCTACCTGCCGGGCTTCGCGACGCCGCGCATCGTGTGCGACGTGCCGTTCGTCGGCAAGCGCTGGGTCCACCAGCTCGCCGACTACGACACCGAGCGCGGCATCTCCTACTGGACCAAGAACTACCGCACCTCCATCGAGTCCACGGACCCCGACGCCCTGTCGCGCTACTACGAGTACTACGACCCGATCCACACGCTGCCCGAGTCCGGCCAGCAGTGGTGGGAGCAGCACGGGCGTCTCGACGAGACCGCGCTCAAGGCCGCCGAGATGGCCGAGGCGTCGCGGCGTACGGCCGCCCTGCAGGCCTACTGAGGGACTGCTCCGTGCAGGAGTCACCGCTGAGGCGGGGACTCCTGCGCGGATAGGCCGTTGCAACGGCCTATCCGCGCGAAACTTCCCCCACCTGCCCATCTCCAGCCAGTCGGGAGCGCGCCCGATCGCGTCCACAGCAGCCCCTGGACGTACGTCGTCCACAGGACAGGCCGCGGCTGCCCGCCGGATGTCGCACCGCCCGGCCACGGTCGTGCGATGGACACCAGCGACAGCTTCCCGATCGGGAGACACGACATCAGGCTCCGGCGCGAGCTCATCGCCGCCGGCTGGAACGACCGCGACATCGCCCGTGCGGTCACCGGCGGACTCATCCATCGCCTGCGCTACGGGGCCTACGTCGACTCCACGCTGTGGCGGATGCTCGAGTCCGACCGCGGCCGGCACCGGGCGCGGTCCCGTGCGGTGCTCAAGACTGCTCACCCGAGCAGCGTTCTCACCCACCAGTCGGCACTGGCCGAGCACATCGACCCGCTGTGGCGGCTGTGTCTGGACGACGTCGCGTTGACCCGCACCGACAGCATCGCCGGGCGCCACGAGTCAGGGATCGTCCACCACTCCGGGACCCTTCACCTGGCCGACATCACGGTGCGCAACGGCGTGCCCTGTTCGGTCCCGGCCAGGACCGCCATCGAGGTCCTCTCGACCAACGACACCGAGCTCGGCTTCTGCCTGCTCAACGCCCTGCTCCACGCCAGACGTACGACGGTGGACGAGGTGCGCCGCGTGGCTGCCCGCACCGAGCACTGGCCCAACACCCTCGGCGTGCGCATCGCGATCGGTCTGGCCGACGCCCGGCTGTCGAGCATCGCGGAGAGCCGGACGTTCTACCTGTTCTACCGCGAGACCGTCCCCCTGCCGGTGCCGCAGGTCGATGTGTACGACGCCCGCGGCGAGCTCCTCGGCTGCGTGGACTTCCTCTGGCCCAAGCACGGCGTGTTCCTCGAGTTCGACGGGCGCATCAAGTACGAGCTGTTCCGCCGCCCCGGCGAGTCGCTGGCCGACTACCTGCTGAGGGAGAAGAAGCGGGAGGAGCGCATCTGCCAGGAGACGGGGTGGATCTGTATCCGCATCGGGTGGTCCGACCTGGAGAAGCCGCAGCAGACCGCGCGGCGCATCCTCGCGATCCTGGCCAAGCGCTCCCCCGCTGCCGCCTGAGCGGTCACGGCCGCGGCCGCGACGAGACCGCGCAAACCCCGTGAGCCACACGGGTTGGCCGACTCTTGCGCGACTGTGCTGTTGCAACGGCCCAACCGCGCGGGAGTCCCCGCTTCAGCGGTGACTCCTGCAGGGGCGCCCCCTCAGGCGAGCGGGCGATTCTCGTAGGGCGTGGAGAGCACGATCGTGGTCCGGGTCGACACTCCGGCGGCGGCGCGGATCCGGGCGAGCAGGTCCTCGAGGTCGCGAGGCGTGGGGACCCGGATCTTGAGGATGTAGGACTCGTCGCCCGCGACCGACCAGCACGACTCGATCTCGGTGATCCCCGCGAGCCGGTCCGGGTAGTCGTCGGGCTGGGAGGGATCGATCGGGGTGATCGAGATGAAGGCGGTCAGCGGTCGGCCGAGCTGGTCGTGGTCGACGGTGGCGCCGTAGCCCGTGATGAGGCCGCGCTGCTCCAACCGCTTGACGCGCTGGTGCACCGCCGAGGTGGACAGGTCGGTGGCCTTGCCGAGGTCGGTGAAGGACATCCGACCGTCGCTGGCCAGCAGCGAGAGGATCTGGCGGTCCTTGGCCTCGACCTCGTGGGAGCTCACACGGCTCAGACTAGTCCGCCCCGGACAGTGCCTGCACCAGACGCACGGCAGCCGAACCGAGGTCCCACCGTTCGTCGAGGGCGACGACGGCGTCGTGGTCGGCCGGCGTCCGCGGCCGGGTCAGGTCGGGCGACCCGAGGTCGAGGTCGCGGCGCACGGCGACCACCTCCGGCGCGACGTCGAGGTAGTCGAGTGCCGCCTTGATCTTGCCTCGCGGACCGGGCCCCATGTCCGACTCGGCATCGCCCGCAGCGGCCACGATCGCGTCGATCGAGCCGAACCTCGTCAGCAGCGTCGCCGCGGTCTTGTCGCCCACGCCGGCCACGCCGGGCAGCCCGTCCGAGGCGTCGCCGCGCAGGGTGGCGAGGGCGGCGTAGTGGGCGGCATCGACGCCGTACTTCTCTCGGATCCAGGCGTTGTCGACGCGCTCGTGCCGGCTGACGCCGCGGGCGACGTAGAGCACGCGCACCTCGGCCTCGTCGTCGACGAGCTGGAACAGGTCGCGATCGCCGGTGACGATGTCGACCGGCATGCCAGCACCGGTCGCCAGGGTGCCGATCACGTCGTCAGCCTCCATCTCGGCGTGGCCGACGATCGGGATGCCGTAGGCCTCGAGCACCGAGATGATGATCGGGATCTGCGTCTCCAACGGGTCGGGCACCTCCTCGACATCGGGGGACGATCCCGGTCGGGCCTGCACGACGCGGTGCGCCTTGTAGGACGGGATCAGGTCGACGCGCCACTGCGGGCGCCAGTCGTCGTCCCAGCAGCACGCGAGGTGGGAGGGGTCGTACTCCCCGACCAGGCGGCTGATGAAGTCCATCAGTCCACGCACCGCGTTGACCGGGGTGCCGTCCGGCGCCTTCAGCGAGTCGGGGACCCCGAAGAACGCGCGGAAGTAGAGAGACGCGGTGTCGAGGAGCAGGAGGCGATCGCCGGTGGCCATGCCGAAAGCCTTCCACATCGCAGCGGCACCGGCGTTCGCGCACGCGCACGCGTGTGGTGGGTCATCATGTGGCGGTGCAGCTCAGGAGTCAGGACAGCGTGAGCGACGACGAGCCGGGGGCGTTCTCCAGCGTGCTGGTGCTCGGGCGGGGCTCGTGGCGCCAGTTCGTCACCGCGGCTCTCACGCTCGCCGTCGCCGTCGGAGCCCTCGGAGCCGTCGTGGTCGGGTGGCTGCTGTGGCCGCAACGGGAGGCCGGACCCGAGGTCCTGCTCCTCGCCGTGATCTACACCGCGTGGTGCCTCTACGTCGCCAGCAGCACCGTCCGGCGCTGGCGCGGTCGCCGACGCATCCTCGCGAGCGGCGTCCCCACCCTCAGGCTGGACCACCTGGGCGTGCGCGTGCGACACCCGTTCGGCAACCTCGACGGCGCCTACCTGGCCTGGACTGACTGCGCTGCTGCGGTCGTCAGCCGACCCCCCACCGCCGGCCGCACCCAGGAGGCCTACCGCGCGTACGTGGAGTTCCTGCCGGTCGCACCGGACCGGATCGAGGGTCATCCCCGCCCGGGCGACCAGAGACGCGTGCTTCTCGAGCGGTCGGCTGAGGAGGTTCGGATGGTGTGGATGGAGCTCACCGGGGTGGGCCGCAGCGCCACCGAGGTTGCGCAGTGGCTGCGCACGCACCGCCCGTCCCTGACGGTGGTCGACTCGCTCGACCGTCACTCCGCCAGGACGCTGTAGGCGATCACACCGCGCCTGAGCAGCTTGGCCGTCGCCCGCGCGGTGTTGCGCAGGGGGCTGTCTCCCGCCGCATCGGCGACCTGCCCGCACAGGTCCAGCAGCTGCTTCATCCAGCGCACGAAGTCGCCTGCCGACAGCCCGGTCACCATCAGCACGTCATCGAGGTCGTCGCCCTCCGCCCACCGCCACGCGGCCCACGCGAAGCCGACGTCGGGCTCGCGCAGGAAGTCGAGCTTGTGGTCGCGCTCGAGGGCGTCGAGCTGGCCCCAGAGCTTCACGACCTCGCCCAGCACCGGTCGGACCCGGCCGCCCGGCAGCTTCGGCGAGGACGCGTCGTCGGCGCGGCGCGCCTCGAAGACCAGCGCCGAGAGGACCGCCGCGAGCTCGGAGGGGCTCAGCTCGTCGAAGAGGCCGGCGCGGATCGCCTCCGCGGCCACGAGGTCCATGTCGGTGTAGATCCGCCGCAGGTGCGAGCCCCGCTCGGTCACCTTGTCACCGTCGAGGTAGCCCAGTGCCGTGAGCACGTCGCACACCCGGTCGAAGGTGCGGGCGACGGTGTTGGTGCGGTTCTCGACACGGCGCTTGAGCGTCTCGGTGTCGCGCTCCAGCTTGAAGTAGCGCTCCGCCCACCGGGCGTGGTCCTCGCGCTCGGGGCACTGGTGACACGGGTGCGACTTCAGGTCGCCACGCAGCCGGCCGATCTCCCGGTCGACCGCCGTGTCGCCGAAGGAGTCCTGCTGCTTCGTACGACGCTGGGCGGGGCCGTCGAAGGCGTGGGCCTTGGCCCGAAGTGCGGTCGCGAGGTCGCGGCGCATTCCCGGGTTGCGACCGTTGAACGACTTGGGGATGCGGAGCCGTCCGACGGACTCCACGGGCACCGGGAAGTCCATCGGGGCCAGCCGCCGCGCCTGCCGGTCGGCGGTGACGACGTACGGTCGGGGCTCGTCCCCGCCACCTCCCGGGTCGATCACCACAGCGAGACCGCTGAACTTGCCCGCGGGCACGTTGATCACGTCGCCGGGACGCAGCTTGCCCAAGGATGCGATCGCCTCGGCCCGCCGGTCCTGGCGGCGCTCGCGTGCGGCGCCCTTCTCGAGGTCGGAGATCTGGCGGCGCAGGGCGGCGTACTCCATGAAGTCACCGACGTGGCACGTCGCCGCCTCGGCATATCCCGCGAGCGCCTCCTCGGCCTTGTGGACCTGCCTGGCGAGCCCGACGACGGCCTTGTCGGCCTGGTACTGGGCGAACGACTGCTCCAGCAGCTCGCGCGAGCGGGCCCGGCCGAACTGGTGCACGAGGTTGACGGCCATGTTGTAGGACGGCCGGAAGGAGGAGCGCAGTGGATAGGTGCGCGTCGAGGCGAGTCCGGCGACCTCGCCGGGGTTCATCCCGGGTTGGTAGAGCACGACGCCGTGGCCCTCGATGTCGAGGCCGCGCCGACCCGCGCGACCGGTGAGCTGGGTGTACTCCCCCGGCGTGAGCTCGGCGTGGGTCTCACCGTTCCACTTGGAGAGCTTCTCGATCACCACGGTGCGCGCCGGCATGTTGATGCCGAGCGCCAGGGTCTCGGTCGCGAAGACCACCTTGACCAGCCCGTCCTGGAAGAGCTCCTCGACGACCTGCTTGAAGGCCGGCAGCAGCCCGGCGTGGTGGGCGGAGATGCCGCGGGTGAGGCCGTCGAGGAACTCGTGGTAGCCGAGGACGTGGAGGTCCTCCTCCGGCAGCGACTTCGACGCGTGCTCCACCCGGTGGAAGATCTCGTCGCGTTCGGCCGCGGTCGTGAGGCGCGCGTTGGCCGAGACCAGCTGACTCACCGCGGCGTCGCAGCCGGCCCGACTGAAGATGAAGACAATGGCGGGCAGCAGCCCCTCGCGGTCGAGGCGCTCGACGACCTCGACCCGGCTCGGGATCCAGACCCGACGACCGTTGCCGACCGTGCGGGGGTTCTTGGACGCGCCGGGCCTGCCCTTGCGCGGCGAGCGCCGGTCGCGCATCAGTCGGGAGCTGGCCCAGTCGTCGCGGGCGATCCGGGTCAGCTCCTCGTTGACCGGCGCACCCTCCTTGACGAAACCGGCGCTGGCGTCGACGTCGGAGGAGGCGAAGAGGTCCAGGAGCCGGCGCCCCACCATGACGTGCTGGAAGAGCGGCACGGGCCGCTTCTCCTCGAGGATCGTGGTGGTCTCCCCGCGCACGGTGGCCAACCACTCGCCGAACTCCTCGGCGTTGGACACGGTCGCGGACAGCGACACGAGGGTCACCGACTCAGGCAGGTGGATGATCACCTCTTCCCAGACCGCGCCGCGCATCCGGTCGGCGAGATAGTGCACCTCGTCCATCACGACGTAGCCCAGGCCCAACAGCGTGCGCGAGCTGGCGTAGAGCATGTTGCGCAGCACCTCGGTGGTCATCACGACCACCGGCGCCTCACCGTTGATGACGTTGTCGCCGGTCAGCAGGCCGACGTTCTCGGCGCCGTAGCGCTTGACCAGGTCGTGGTACTTCTGGTTGGAGAGCGCCTTGATCGGGGTCGTGTAGAACGCCTTGCGTCCAGTCTGCAGGGCCAGGTGGATCGCGAACTCGCCGACGATCGTCTTGCCAGAGCCGGTGGGCGCAGCGACGAGCACACCTCGGCCGCTCTCGATCTCCCGGCAGGCGCGCACCTGGAAGTCGTCGAGCTCGAAGCCGTAGAGCCCGGCGAAGTCCTGCAGCATCGGGAAGTCCTTGCCACGCTGGAAGGCCGCGTAGCGCTCGGCGGGGCTGGCCTGCTGGTCGTCGTGCGGAATGCTCATGCGATGACCTCCAGCGCGCCCGGGACGCACTCGATCGTGAGGGGCAGGGGGCCGAACCGCTCGCCGTCGGCGTACGACACGACGCCCGGCGCCGCGACGGTGACCGAACGGACCCGCCGGTGGACGTATTCGGCGACGCCGTCGATCCTCCCGGTGAAGAGCCGGGGGTAGGAGCGCACCAGCTTGGCCTTGCTCATCCGGGTGATCACGACGACGTCGAGCAGCCCGTCGTCGAGCAGCGCACCCTCGGTGATCCGCAGGCCACCGCCGAACGACGGTCCGTTGCCGACGGCCACGAGCATGGCCTCGTGCTCCACGGTCTCGTCGTCGAGACGGAGGACGTAGGGGATCGGGCGGAAGGTGCGCAGCTCGGCCAGCGTGGCGAGGTTGTAGCGCATCTGCCCGTGTGGCCACGTCATCGCGTTGGCGCGCTCGTTGACGAGGGCGTCGAAGCCGGCCGCGAGCACTGTGACGAAGTAGCGGTCGCCGCTGCGCGCGAGGTCGATCGTGCGCCGACGCGAGGCGATGACACGGTCCGCGGCCGCGCCCGGGTCGGAGCGCGGCAGGTCGAGGTAGCGGGCGAAGTCGTTGCCGGTGCCGCTGGGGATGAGGCCGAGAGGCACGCCGGTGCCGGCGACCGCCTGGACGCCCAGGTGCACCAACCCGTCGCCACCGCACAGCACGAGCGCCTCCACTCCGTCGGCGACGCAGCCGCGGGCCAGGTCGGAGGCCTCGTCGGCGTCACGGCCCTGGAGGTTGCGGACGATGAAGCCACTCTCCCGCAGGCGGCGCAGGGCGACGTCCCGGTGCCGGGCCCCCCTGCCCCGGCCGGCCGTGGGATTGGTCAGCAGCGCAATCTCGCGCCCCCGCACAGGGTGGTCGGGCGCCGCGTCGTGCATGAGCGCGACCCTATCCCCGCCTCTAGCCGCTCAGTCGCAGCAGGGCCGCATAGCGGTCCGCCCGTGCGCCGACGGCTCGCGCCAGCCGACCCAACGCGTCGAGGACGCGGTCGGGGTCGAAGCCGGTGCCCGGCACGGCCAGCACCAGGCGATCCTCGAGCGAGCCGATCACGACCTGTCCGTGGCGCCACGCCTGGTGGACCCGCAGTCGGGTCGCGTCGTCGACGACGGGCTCGGGATAGGCCTCGTCGACGGCCAGCAGGTCGCATCCGAGGTCCTCGGCCCCCTCGCCCGTCAGCCGTCCGCGCACCAGGTGGCCGCTGCGCAGGCCCTCATCGGAGTGCCAGACCACGTCCCCGGTGCCGAGCCACTCGGGCAGGTCGAACGGATCGATGTCGGTGATCGCGGCCTGCATGGGTCCAGCCTGCCAGAACGTGCCGGGGTCCTCAGAGGGAGGACAGCTCGTCGGGGGACAGCCCACTGTTGGGCGCGTTGCGCGCACGACGCCGGTCGTTGAGCCGGGCGATCGCCTCGGACGCGAAGAACAGCAGCACCATCGGCACCGCCATCAGCGTCATCGTGAACGGGTCCGCCGACGGGGTCGCCACCGCCGCGAAGACGAAGGTGCCGATGATGATCCAGGGACGGTAGGACTGGAGCGTCTTTCCCTTCACCACACCGGCGAGGTTGAGCAGCACCACGAAGACCGGGATGTTGAAAGCCAGCCCGAAGACGAGCAGGGTGCGGGTGAAGAACTGGAGGTAGTCGTTGAAGTCGGTGAGGTTGACGACGCCGTCGGGGTTGAAGCCGATCAGCACCTTGAGCGCCACCGGAAGGGTGACGTAGCCCAGGCCGATGCCGGCGATGAAGAGCGGGCCGGCGACACCGACGAAGATCCGGGTCATCTTGCGCTCCTGGGCGTAGAGCCCGGGGAGGACGAAGGCCCACACCTGGTAGAGCCAGTAGGGGGCGGTGGTCACCGCCGCGGCGAACCCGCCCAACGTCAACCAGAGCAGCAGCCCCGCGCCCGGTCCGCTGGTGGTCGCCACGGTGGTGCCCTCCGGCAGGCTGGCCTGCGCGTCGGAGTAGGGGCCGTAGACGGCGTCGTAGAGGGCGTGGCGGAAGATGATCGCCAAGGCGAACGCGAGGCTGAAGACCAAGATGCAGCGCAGCAGGCGCGCGCGGAACTCACGGAAGTGGTCGGCGAGCGCCATCCGGCCGTCCGGGCCGACAGCGTCCTGCGACGGGCCCGTGAAGAGTCCGACGAGACCGGCAATCCTCACGCCGGTCAGGCGGTGGTGTCGTCGCGCCGCTCGCGGACCACGTCACCCGTGGTCTCGTGGCCCGGGACCTCGTGGCTGGCGGCCTCGTTGCGCGCCTCGAGCTCTCGCTGCTCGGGCGTCACCGTCGGCTCCGTCGACGGCTTGTCGTCGCGCAGGTCCTTGGTCTCGGTCTTGAAGATCCTCAGCGCCTGACCCGAGCTCCGGGCCAGGTCGGGCAGCTTCGCGGCACCGAACACGAGCACGACGATCGCCAGGATCACCAGCCACTCGAGACCCTGCGGCATACCGACCAGTGGGTTGATCATGGGCTCACTCCGATAAGTGTGGGATTTGCGTGTCGAGATCGTCCGGCGTTCAGCGCGAGTCTACGCCGTCGCCCCCATAGAGGCTGAGGGTTGACCGTGCGGCTGCGGTGAAAGTTTCTGCGTAGTGGGCGGGGGCGAGCAGCCGGGCGTGCGGCGCGAGCCGGAAGAAGAGCGACTGCGCCCACTGCTCGCTGGCCACCTCCAGGTCGACGTCGATGGTGCCGTCGGGTCCCGGACGTTGGTCGGTGACCTGGTAGTACTCGATCACCCAGCGGGCGGGCGGGGCCAGGCGGAGCGTGACGGTGGTGGTCTCCGCGTCGGTGAACCAGCTGCCGGTCAGGTCGCGGGCGCGCGCGCCCGGATCGGCGACGGGCGTGGCCAGCTCCCGGGCGGCAAGGATCCGGTCGACCCGGAAGGCGCGGTCACCCTCGGCGGTGTGGCACCACGCGTCGAGGTAGAGCCGGTCCTCGACGCGGGCCAGTCCACGCGGGTCCACCACGCGACGCGACTCCTGGTCGCGGGAGGGAACGTGGTAGCTGATCTCGACCTGGTGGCCGTGCGCGAGTGCCGACTCGAGCACGGGCACGACCGCGCTGGTCTCGAGCGGGGTGGGCGTCA
Source organism: Propionibacteriales bacterium (assembly GCA_038259535.1). Taxonomy (GTDB): domain Bacteria; phylum Actinomycetota; class Actinomycetes; order Propionibacteriales; family Nocardioidaceae; genus Nocardioides. The sequence goes on from JBBSOR010000070.1 coordinate 10,634, forward strand.
CGTGCAGGCGGAGCAGCCCCTCACCGTCCTGGCCGGCCGCGTCCTCGAGCTTGGCGAGGGTCCGCTCGATGACGTCGCGGGCCTCGTCGGGGGCGGCCTCCACCATCGTGCGGAGCGCCACCACGAGCGAGGTCGCCTCGGCCGGGGAGAAGCGGACCGGCCGCGCGAGGTAGTCGGCGTTGTCGACCCGGATGATGCGATCGCCCTCGAGCGCCTCCAGATCCACCTCGATGAGGTCACCCGGGAGCCCCGGCGAGAGTCCCGTCATGAAGAGCAGGCGCAGGTCGCGCTCGATCTGGTCGGCGTCGGTCCCGAAGTGCGCGGCCGCGTCGTCGAGGCGGACCTCTCCACGCGCCAGGAGGTAGGGCACCAGGGCCAGGAGGCGGGCGACCTGGTCGGGTGCGGTGTCGCCCTGCGGGGCGTTCATCGCGGCGCCTCCGCGATGGCCCGAAGTCGGGAGACGACCTCGTCGCGCAGCCCCTGCGGAGACTCGGCGACAACGTCGGCACCGTGGCTCAGGACCTCGTCGGCGAGCTCGTGGACGGGGCCCTGGACGACGACCCGGTCCCACCCTGAGTGGGCATCGAGCGGCGTGACCGACTCGGCGCGGCGGCGCAACCCCAGGCCGGTCCCCTGCCGCACCCGGATGTCGGCCCGGACGGAGGGGAAGGACGGGGACAGGCGCCGGGCGAGCTCGCGGACGTCGGTGCCAGCAGGGACGTCATAGGCCCCTGACCTGCCGAGCGCCCGCACCGGGCCCACGATCCGGGACAGCCGGAAGACCCGCTCCGCGCCGCGGTCGACATCGAGCCCCACGACATACCAGCGACCCGAGGATCGGGCCAGGCCCCACGGCTGCACGCGGCGGGTCGTGGGACCGGTCTCGCTGGGACGTCGATAGGGAAAGCTGACCTGGCGGCGCTTGCCGATGGCGTCCCACAGCGGCTCGAACGCGGGCTCGTCGGCGGCGATGGCCGGAGCGACCACCTCGAGCCGCGACGGGTCGATCTCGACCCCCTGACCCTTCAGCTTGGCCAGCGCGCGACCGGTCGCCTTGGCGAGCGTCGCCTGCTGCCAGACCTGCGCCGCCAGGCCGAGCACGGCGGTCTCGTCGGACTCGAAACGGATCTCGGGCAGGGAGGTCTGCTCGGTGGGGATCCGGTAACCGATCTCGTCGTCGAAGAACGCGTCGGCGCTGCCGACCTCGATCACCGCCCCGATCTGGCGCAGGGCGTCCTTGTCCCGCTCGAAGGCACGCTCGAACGCCTCGTCGCCCGCGGCGCCGCGCGGGTGCTCGGAGTAGCAGGCCTCGCGGATGGCGTCCTTGCCGATGAAGCGCTTGGCGCCGAGCAGCAGGATGTGGAGGTTCATCAGGCGCTCCGCCCGAGGTGGTGCCATCTGCTGCTCCCCCTGCCTGTTCGTCGCGCCCAGTGTCGGATCAGCGCCGGATCAGGAGGCGCCGAGGATGTCGACCACGAAGAAGAGCGTGTCGGTGCCCTTGATCCCGGCCTGCTCGTTGCCCTGCTTGCCGTAGCCCTGGGCCGGCGGGATCTCCAGGATCACGCGCGAGCCGACGGTGCGGCCGACCAGACGCTGGTCCCAGCCGTCGATGACCTGGCCGACACCGATCGGGAACTCCGCGGGTTCCTTGCTGTAGGACTCGTCGAAGGGCTTCGCAGCGTCGTAGACCTGGCCGAGGTAGTTGACGGTGAGCGTCTGGCCCTTCTTGACTACGGCGCCGTCGCCCTTGACGAGGGTGGTGGCGATGAGCTCGCCGCTCGGCTGGTGGGCGTCGGTGAAGTCGAGGCCGGTGATCACGCCGTCCTCCTCGATCAGGGTCGGCGCCCAGCCGGCGGGCGACTTGTCCTCACCCTGGGGACCGTCGAGGGGCGGGACCGTCTCTGCCGTGCCCATGATGTCGACCACGAACACCACAGCATCCTTGTTGCCGATGCCGATCTGGGGGTTGCCTGTCGGGCCGTAGGCGTCTTCGGCCGAGGTGAGCAGAGCGACCCGGTCACCGACCTTGTGCTCGAGCATCGCCTCGCGCAGCGGCTCCAACAGGTCGGCCGACAGCTCGATCGACTGCGGCTCGCCGCCATCGGTGAAGGTGCTGGTGGCCTCTTCCTGGGTGAATCCGTTGCCGATCCAGATGTTGGCCGAGACGGTGTCACCGTCGGACACGGTCTCGCCGTCGCCCTCGATGACGACCTTCGTCTCGGTCTTCGACCCGTCGAGCCGGCCGTCGAAGGTGACCTGGGGCGCCTCGCCCTGCTTGCCCTCGATGGTCACCGAGCTCAGCGTCCCCCCACCGGACTCGGAGTCACTGGAGTCGGAGCCGCAGGCGGCGAGCCCGAGCAGGCTGAGGGCGAGGACGCCGCTGAGAGCGGCGGTACGTACACGGGACACAGGTTCACCTAAGCGATCGACGGGCGTTGCCGGGTCACCCTATCCAGCCAGCCCCACCCGTGACGCCGCGACACCAGCCCTGTGCATGTGGCTGCGAGGTCACATCCCGTCGATCAGCCGCTGCACGCGCTCGTCGTAGGCCTTGAAGGGGTCCTTGCAGAGCACGGTGCGCTGCGCCTGGTCGTTGAGCTTGAGGTGCACCCAGTCGACGGTGAAGTCGCGCCGGCGCTCCTGCGCCTTGCGGATGAACTCGCCGCGCAACCGGGCACGGGTGTTCTGCGGCGGGACGCTCTTGGCCTCGAAGATCTTGAGGTCGGTGGTCACCCGGGCCACGGCGCCACGCTTCTCCAGGAGGTAGTAGAGGCCGCGGCCGCGGTGGATGTCGTGGTAGGCGAGGTCGAGTTGGGCGATGCGGGCGTCGCCGAGCGAGAGCCCGTGCTTGGCTCGGTAGCGCTCGATAAGCTTCCACTTGATCACCCAGTCGATCTCGCGGTCCACGAGGCCGAGGTCGTCGGACTCCACGGCCTTCAACCCGCGTTCCCACAGGTCGAGGGCCCGCTCGATGGTCGGGGTGGAGATCTGGCGCCGGTCGACGAAGTCGCGGGCCTTGCCGAGGTATTCGGCCTGGATCTCCAGGGCGCTGGCCTCGCGCCCGTTGGCGAGGCGCACCTTGCGCTGACCCGTCGGGTCGTGGCTGATCTCGCGGATGGCCCGGATCGGGTTCTCCATCGTGAGGTCGCGCATCACCACGCCCTCCTCGATCATCCGCAGCACGAGGTCGCAGGAGGCGACCTTGAGCATGGTGGTGGTCTCGCTCATGTTGGAGTCGCCCACGATCACGTGCAGGCGGCGGAAGCGCTCCGCGTCGGCGTGCGGCTCGTCGCGGGTGTTGATGATCGGCCGGCTGCGTGTGGTGGCGCTGCTGACGCCCTCCCAGATGTGCTCGGCGCGCTGGCTCACGCTGTAGGACGCGCCGCGCGGCGTCATCACGACCTTGCCGGCGCCGACCACGATCTGGCGGGTGACGAGGAACGGGATGAGGACGTCGGCAAGCTTGCTGAACTCGCCCGCCCGGCCGACGAGGTAGTTCTCGTGGCAGCCGTAGGAGTTGCCGGCGGAGTCGGTGTTGTTCTTGAACAGGTAGATGTCGCCGGCGATGCCCTCCTCGTGGAGGCGCTGCTCGGCGTCGAGGAGCAGCCCCTCGAGGATCCGCTCCCCCGCCTTGTCGTGCGTGACCAGCTCGACGATGTCGTCGCACTCGGGGGTGGCGTACTCCGGGTGGCTGCCGACGTCGAGGTAGAGCCGCGCGCCGTTGCGGAGGAAGACGTTGGACGATCGACCCCAGCTGACGACCTTGCGGAAGAGGTAGCGGGCGACCTCGTCGGGACTCAGGCGGCGCTGCCCCTTGAACGTGCACGTGACGCCGTACTCGTTCTCGATACCGAAGATGCGCCGGTCCATGTCCCCACCCTAGGTGCGCCGACCACGCCAGCCGTGCTGCCCGGATGTTTTCGACACCGGCGCGCCTCGGCGCACACTCGCGCCCACCGGTGCCTGACGGCCGGACGAGCCGGGCCGGCTTGTCGCGGGGGCCTAGATTGCGGCGATGGATGCACGCACACCCGCCATGACCTCGTCCCCGACCTCCACGTCGTGGCCGGTCGATCTCGCGACCGCCTGCCTCACCGGGATCTTGACGGCCCGCTTCCCGCTCCAGCGCTGGTCGCGGTCGGCGCAGTGGGCCGTCCATGGCGGGATGGGTGCCCTGACCGGCGCTGCCATGGGATACGCCCTGAGCCGACCGGGACCCCTCGAGGGCACCGACGGTGAGGGGCCGCCGAAGGATGCCCCGGGCGCGGCGCTCACCGTGGGGCTGTCGGTGCTCACGGCCGTCACCGTCACGGGCGTGAGCCGCGGTGGGCAGGCGGCTGACGCGTGGGCGGAACGACAGCTCGGCGCACGTGGCGTACGTCGTCCGCGGTGGTGGTTGGGCCTGGCCGCCGCTGGCGCGTCGCTCGCGGTGGGTGCCGCAGACCGACGCCGCGAGCCGCCTTCGCTCTAGGCCTCGCCGGGCCCCGGCGACTGAGCTCCCCCGGGGGGCGTCGGGTCGACCGGAGGGGCCACCGGAGGGTCGGAGTCCGGGATGGCCGTCGGCTCGCCCGTCACCGGATCCTCCAGCGGAGCGACCGCGCCGGACACCTGGTCGGTCGGGTCGGCCGGGTCGTCCTGGCCACTGTGGTGCGGGCCGGCGCCGGCGACGGCGTCCTCGGGTGCGGCGACCGACGCCTCCTCGGAGCCGCGGACTCCGAGGATCTGGGTCAACCGCGGCTCGCGCAGCCGGAGGAACTTGCGCGGCTGCGATCTGGTGCGCTCGAGCGCGGCGACCTCGAGGTCGTCGACCGGGATGACGCGGTCGTCGCTCTCGCTGTGACCGAGCGCCGCGACCGCGACACGGAGGGCGTCGTCGAGCGAGGAGCCCGCGACGTAGTGCTCGCGGAGGTGGCCCGCCACCACGTCGGCGGCGCCGCCCATCACGGCGAAGCCGTGCTCGTCGGCGACCTGGCCGTCGTAGGTGAGGCGGTAGAGCTGGTCGTCTGCGGCGACGTCACCGATCTCGGCGACGAAGAGCTCGACCTCGTAGGGCTTCTCGCCACCGGAGGAGAAGATCGTGCCGAGCGTCTGGGCGTAGGCGTTGGCCAGGCCGCGCCCGGTCACGTCGCGTCGGTCGTAGGCGTAGCCGCGCATGTCGGCGAGGCGCACGCCGGCGATGCGGAGGTTCTCGAACTCGTTGTAGCGCCCCACCGCGGCGAAGGCGATCCGGTCATAGATCTCGCTGACCTTGTGGAGGGCCTGGGACGGGTTCTCCGAGACGAAGAGGATCCCGTCGGCGTACTGGATCGCGACGACCGAACGGCCGCGGGCGATGCCCTTGCGCGCGAAGTCGGCGCGGTCCTTCATCATCTGCTCGGGTGCGACGTAGAACGGCATGCTCATGGTGGGTGACTCCTACGTCAGGGGCGCGGCCGGGCCGTCGGGGCGCTGCATCCGCGAGGCGATGATCCGGTCGGCGATCACGGACACCTCCTCGTCGGGCATGCGGTCGCCACCGGCGGGCGTGATCACGTGGACGACCGGGAAGATCCGGCGGGTGATGTCGGGTCCGCCGGTGGCGGAGTCGTCGTCGGCGGCGTCGTAGAGCGCCTGCACGACGGCGGTGACCGTCTCCTCCGCGGTGAGGTTGTCGCGGTAGAGCTTCTTCAGCGACCCGCGCGCGAACAGCGAGCCGGAGCCCACGGAGTGGAACGCGGTCTCCTCGTAGCGGCCGCCGGTGACGTCGTAGCTGAAGATCCGTCCCTGCTCGGCGTCGAGGTCGTAGCCGGCGAAGAGCGGCACGACCGCGAGGCCCTGCATGGCCATGCCGAGGTTGGCCCGGATCAGGGCGGCGAGACGGTTGGCCTTGCCGTCCATCGACAGCGTCGTGCCCTCGATCTTCTCGTAGTGCTCCAGCTCGGTCTGGAACAGACGCACCATCTCCACCGCCAGCCCGGCGGCGCCGGCGATGCCGACGACGGAGTATTCATCGGCCGGGAAGACCTTCTGGATGTCGCGCTGGGCGATGATGTTGCCCATGGTGGCGCGCCGGTCGCCTGCCATGACCACGCCGCCGGGGAAGGTCGCCGCGACGATCGTGGTGCCGTGGGGTGCGAGGTCGGCCAGGTTGCCGGTCGGCAGCGCACGACGCGAGGGCAGGAGGTCGGGAGCCTGCACGCCGAGGAAGTCGGCGAAGCTCGAGGTGCCGGGCGTCATGAAGGACGTCGGCAGGCGGGAGTCGCTCATGCGGGGGCCCCATCGGCATCGGAGCGCAGCGAGGACCTCGACACGGCGGTCATTCGCCGCCCTTCTGGATGAACGACTTCACGAAGTCCTCGGCATTGGACTCGAGCACCTCGTCGATCTCGTCCAGGATCGCGTCGACGTCCTCGTCGATCGTCTCCTTGCGCTCCGCGACATCGCTGTCGACGACCTCCTCGGTCGCCGTCTCGTCCTGGGAGGACCTGCGCGGTTGCTTCTGCTCCTGGGCCATGGCTCGACCCTATCCACTCGCACCGACGCCACAAGGCCGAACGCCCCGGGCGGACGGGGCGAGTCGTGGCGGCCGACTCGCCGACGTACGGGCTCCCGGCACGGTCCCACCAGTCACTCGGGCACCACCGGTGGGCGAACTCTGGCGCGGATGGGCTGTTGCAACGGCCGATCCGCGCGGGAGTCACCGCGCAGGCGGTGACTCCTGCAGGGGGTCCCCCTCAGCGCGTGATCGCGGCGACGAGCGCCTGCGCGGTGTCGCTGCGGTCGATCAGGTCGCCCACGTGGGCACGGGTGCCGCGGAGCGGGTCGATGGTGGGCACCCGCTGGAGCGACTCGCGACCCGGGAGGTCGAAGATCACCGAGTCCCACGACGCGGCGGCCACCGAGTCGGCGTACTTGTCGAGACAGCGGCCGCGGAAGTAGGCCCGGGTGTCGACCGGCGGGTCGTGCATCGCCGCCTCGATGGTGGCGTCGTCGAGCAGCCGCTCGATGCGACCCGCGGCGGCGAGGCGGTGGTAGAGGCCCTTGTCGGGACGTACGTCGGCGTACTGCAGGTCGATGAGGTGCAGCTTGGCGTCGTCCCAGTCGAGGCCGTCCCGGTCGCGGTACTGGTTGAGCAGCTTGAGCTTGGCCACCCAGTCCAGCTCGGCGGCACACTCCATCGGGTCGCGCTCGAGTCGGGTCAGCACCGACTCCCACCGAGCCAGCACGTCGACGGTCTGCTCGTCGGCATCGGCGCCGTAGCGGTCCTCGACGTACTTGCGGGCCAGGTCGAGGTATTCGAGCTGCAGCTGCACGGCGGTGAGCCGGCGCCCGTCGCGCAGCCTCACCAGGTGGCGCAGGGTCGGGTCGTGCGAGACCTCGCGGAGCGAGCGCACCGCACCCTCGACGCTCAGGTCGCGGTCGAGGAAGCCGTCCTCGATCATCGCGAGCACCAGCGAGGTGGTGCCGACCTTGAGGTAGATCGAGATCTCGGCGAGGTTGGCGTCGCCGAGGATGACGTGGAGGCGGCGGTAGAGGGCCGGGTCGGCGTGCGGCTCGTCGCGGGTGTTGATGATCGGGCGTTTGAGGGTGGTCTCCAGGCCCACCTCGACCTCGAAGTAGTCGGAGCGCTGACTGATCTGGAAGCCACGCTCGGGGGTCGTGTCGCGGCCGTCCTGGCCGATGCCGACACGTCCGGCACCCGTGACCACCTGGCGCGAGACGAAGAACGGCGTCAGGTGCCGCACGATCTCCGCGAAGGGCGTCGCACGTCGCATCAGGTAGTTCTCGTGGGCTCCGTAGGAGGCGCCCTTGTTGTCGGTGTTGTTCTTGTAGAGCACGATCGGCGCCGTCCCCGGCACCTGGGCGGCCATCCGGGAGGCGTCGAGCATGACCTGCTCCCCCGCCTTCTCCCAGCGCACCACGTCGAGCGGGGTGGTGACCTCGGGCGAGGAGTACTCCGGATGGGCGTGGTCGACGTAGAGCCGCGCGCCGTTGGTGAGGATGATGTTGGCGAGTCCGAGGTCCTCGTCGGTCAGCTGGCTCGGATCGGCGATCTGCCGGGCCAGGTCGAAGCCACGGGCATCGCGCAGCGGCGACTCCTCCTCGAAGTCCCACCGCGCCCGACGCGCCTTCACGGTCGAGGAGGCATAGGCGTTGACGATCTGCGAGGAGGCGACCATCGGGTTGGCCGTGGGCTGCCCCTGGACCGAGATGCCGTACTCGACCTCCGTGCCCATCACGCGTCGTACGCTCATGTCATGAGCCTACGGGTGTGGAACGAGCACGTGTTGCCGCGGTTGACGGACCTGAGCCTGCGCGGCCATGAGATCGGTGAGATGCGGGAGCTGGCCTGCGCCGGGTTGTCCGGTCGGGTGCTGGAGATCGGTTTCGGCAGCGGTCTCAACGTCCGGTGGTATCCACCCGAGGTCACCTCGGTGACGGCCATCGAGCCCTCCGACGTCGGCTGGCGGTTGTCCGAGCGCCGCCGGGCCCGCAGCGCGGTCCCCGTCGAGCGCGCCGGACTGGACGGCCAGCGGCTCGACCTGCCGGACGACTCCCACGACTGCGTGCTGATCACGTTCAGTCTGTGCACGATCCCGGACCCGGTGCTCGCGCTGCGCGAGGCCCGCCGCGTGGTGCGTGCCGGAGGTCGTCTGCACGCGCTCGAGCACGGGCTGGCGCCCGACGAGTCCGTACGCCGGTGGCAGCGTCGGATGGAACCGCTGCAGCGCCGCGTCGCAGGCGGCTGCCACCTCACGCGGGACATCCCGTGCCTCGTGGCCGCAGCCGGATGGCGCGTCGAGGCCGTCGAGGAGTCCTACCTCCTCGATCAGGGCATGTCCCGGCCGTGGACCTACGGCTATCGCGTGCGGGCGGTCTGAGAACGCCCCGCGTCACCGTCCGCGGCGCAGGAATCCGGCAAGGAAGAGGACGATGACGACGATGACGACGATGATCAGAATGGCTCGCATCCGGCCAACCTAGCCCCCTGGACGTTGCGGGCGATCCTCCCGAGGGGTGTCGCCGTCCGGACTGCTGCGCCTAGGACTGCCGTGACTGCCAGGCATGAGCGAGGTTGACCATGCCGATGCCGCCCCAGGTCACGACAAGGCTCAGCAGCGACAGCTCGCCCTGCTCAGGGACCGCCAGGCTGATCGCGGTGATCGGGATCCCCGCGACGACGGAGACGATCCCCAGTGCCACCTGCCGTGACCCGGCGCCCGCTGCGAGCGCCGTGCGTCGTTGCTCCAGCGCGACCTGGTCGGCCACCCGCCGCTCCACCGAGCGCTCGATCCGTTCGGCGAAGCCGTCCACCAGCTCGGCGTCGTAGCGGGCGCCGAGCTCGCGACGGGTGGCCAGGGCGGCCTCGATGTCGCCGTGGCCGAGCTCGTGCTCTTCGGGGGTCACGCGGGGCTCACAGGTATTGGCCGGTGTTGGCGACCGTGTCGATCGACCGCCCCGGCTCGGTGCCCTGCTTGCCGGTCACCAGCGTGCGGATGAAGACGATGCGCTCGCCCTTCTTGCCCGAGATGCGTGCCCAGTCGTCGGGGTTGGTGGTGTTGGGGAGGTCCTCGTTCTCCTTGAACTCGTCCACGCAGGCCTGGAGCATGTGCTGGACACGCAGCCCACGCTGGGCGGGGTTGAGGTCGCTGTCGAGGAAGTCCTTGATCGCCATCTTCTTGGCGCGGTCGACGATGTTCTGGATCATCGCGCCGGAGTTGAAGTCCTTGAAGTAGAGGACCTCCTTGTCACCGTTGGCGTAGGTGACCTCCAGGAAGCGGTTCTCCTCCGTCTCGGTGTACATCCTCTCCACCGTCGCGCGGATCATCGCCGCGACCGTCGCCTCGCGGTCGTCGTTGAACTCGGCGAGGTCGACGCTGTGCAGCGGCAACGAGGACGTGAGGTACTTGGAGAAGATGTCGCGCGCCGACTCGGCATCGGGGCGTTCGATCTTGATCTTCACGTCGAGCCGCCCGGGCCGCAGGATGGCCGGGTCGATCATGTCCTCGCGGTTGGAGGCCCCGATCACCAGAACGTTCTCCAGCGCCTCGACACCGTCGATCTCGCTGAGCAGCTGGGGCACGATCGTGGTCTCCACGTCGGAGGAGACCCCCGAGCCCCGGGTGCGGAACAGGGAGTCCATC